>NZ_MJGM01000009.1:981-16592 GCF_001864905.1 Curtobacterium sp. MCBA15_007 | reverse complement strand
TGGCACCGGGCCTCCCGTCTGTCTCGTTGCGGGTCCGGGCGGTCCTGCTCGAGACGCCGTCGTGTCCGCGAGACGCCGCGGAAACGCCGAGACGCCGCCGGATCCGGCGGCGTCTCGGCGTGACGACGGCGTCTGCTGCGCCGCACGGACCCGGCAGCGGCTAGTACAGCGCGTTCGCCAGGCGGCGGCGAGCCGCGACCACGCGCGGGTCCTCGGAACCGATGAGCTCGAAGTACTCGACGAGCCGCACGCGCAGGGCTTCACGGTCATCGCCGAACACGGTCGGGACGAGGTCGAGCAGGCGCCCGAAGGCGTCGTCGACGTGTCCGCCCGAGATGTCGAGGTCGGCGACGGCGAGCTGCGCCTGGACGTCCTGCGGGCCTGCGGCAGCAGCGGCGCGGATCTCGTCGGCCGTCCGACCGTTCAACCGGTCGAGCAGCGACACCTGCGCGAGCCCGGCGACGGCCATCTGGTCGTGCGGGTCCTGCAGGATGGCGGTCTTGTACTCCTCGATCGCGGTGGCGTAGTCGCCCTGCTCGATCGCGTCGTACGCGGCCTGGTGGTGCGGCGGGAGCGGCTCCGGCTCCGGCTCGCCCTGCTCCGCGTCGACGTCCGCCGCTGCGCCGTCGACGGACACGCGACCGGACACCCCGTTCTGCTCGGAGGCCTGGAGCACCTGCTCGTAGACGTCGCGGACCTGCGCCTCGGGCAGTGCGCCGACGAAGAGCCCGAGCGGGCGTCCGCCGATCACGGCTGCGACGGTCGGGATCGACTGCGCCTGGAACGCCTGCACGAGCTGCGGGTTCGTGTCGGCGTCCACCTTGGCGAGCACCACGCGGCCGTCGTACTCGGCGGTGAGCTGCTCGAGGATCGGTGAGAGCTGCTTGCACGGCCCGCACCACTCGGCCCAGATGTCCACGATGACCGGGACGACGTTCGACAGCTCCAGGACGTCCTGGAACGTCGCGTCGGTGACGTCGATGACGAGCGACGGGACCGTCGGGCCGGCGCCGCTCGCAGTGCCGACGTCGGAACCGGGCGCGGCACCGCCTGCTGGACCCGCCGGGGCCGGAGCGCCGGACGGCTGGGGCGGCCGCTGTGCGCGGTCGACGAGGGACGACAGGTCCACGGCTCCGCGGAGCCCGGACGGGGTCGGGGGGATGTTGCTCATTGCACCTCACTTGCTGCGGTCAGGCCCTGCGTGAACCCGAGCAGGACCACTTTGTCATCCGAGGCGACCGGCGGCACGTAGAAGAGCAGCTGGACGCTGTAGGTGGCGCTGATGCCCTTCTTGCTCGTGTCGACGCCGGACAGTGCCTTCACGGCACCCTCGGTGTTCACCTCGGCGCCCGACGCGGTCGGGGTCACCGTCTCGATCTCATCCAGGTCAGCCGAGACCAGGGCGCCGGCGTCGTCCGTCGCGATGGCGACGGCGGAGTCGGCGGGGACCTCGGACGAGTACTCGATCTTCGCCGTGTCCGGCAGCGCCTTGGCCTTCTTGTCCTTGTACGCCTTGCCGATGGTCGTGCGGAGTGCGTCACCCTCGGTGGTGAACAGGTCGGCGTACTCGCTGGCGGTGTCCTTCGACAGGATGTCGCCGTAGGCGGTCGCGACCTGGTCCGGCTGGATGGTCAGGAGCTTCGACTCCGGCGCGAGCAGCGCCGCACCGATGGTCGTCGGGGCGAGGCTCGGGATCTTCGCGTCGGCCTCGAGCGACACGTCGTACGCGACCTTGTAGGGATCACGGGCGCTGTCCTGCACCAGGGTCAGGGCCTGCGGCGCCGACTTGGCGTCACAGTCCTCGGCGACGATCGTGAAGACCGTCCGCGGCCAGGTGTCGGTCTGCTGCGGCAGCGCGACGCACACCTGCGCTGCGGAGATGGCCGGCGGCGCCTTGACGTCCGAGTCCTTGCCGCGGATCGAGTAGTTGGCCAGCCGGAGGTCGAGCGCCGCGCCGGAGAACCGGGTGCGGACCAGGTCGCGGTCGCGCGCCCCGTCGGCCTGCTTCGCGACGGCCGCGGCGCGCTGCACGATGCGGGTGATCTGCTGCTTGGTCGCGGCGGTCGGCTCGGTGGGCTCCGCCGCCCCCGTGGCGGTGGCCGTCGGAGTCGGCGTGGCCAGCGACGGATCGCCGCCCTGCGGCCAGTAGTCCGACGAGCAGCCGGCCAGGGTCAGGGCACCGACGAGCAGCACCGGGATGCCGACGAACGCGCGGGTCCCACGACGACCGGGGCGAGGCACCTGCGCCCCGGCGGCGGCGGCACGGCGCGAGGCACGTACCCGCGGCGGACGGCTGCCACCGCTGCGACGGCGGGGACCGCGGCCACGGCGCTGGTGCAGGAAGGCGAGGACGAGCAGCACGAGGCCTCCGAGGACGAACACGCCGCCGGCCACGAGCAGCGGACCCACCGCCGGCGTCGCGGTGTCCTGCGGCCAGGTGACGGACACGTCGCTCGGTGCGGCGGCCTTGCCGTCGCTCACGACCAGGACCGAGACGTCCTGGGGCAGGCGGACGGTGAACTGTCCGGCACCGTCGTACTCCTGGTACCAGAGGTCGCTGCCCTTCGGCGACGGCACGCTCGTCTCGCTGCCCGAGGTCGACCCGACCAGCGAGCCCTTCTCGGCGTCGAAGCGGAGCGTGGTGTGCTCGGCGTCACCGATCCAGGCGTCGACGTCGGCGGTCTTGCCGTACGCCGCGAACACCTTGCCGGAGCCGGACACGTTGATGCGCTGGTAGCCGGGGTTGGCGTTGAGCGTCGTCCCCGGGATCACCGTCACCGGGGCGGAACTGGTCGTCGAGCTCTCGGCCACGAGCGAGGACGGCGGCGCGAACACGGTCCGCTGCCCCACCGCCAGCACCACGAGCAGCAGGCCGATGACGAAACTGACGATCGCCAGGACGAATCGCACGAACACTCTCCCTACCGCGCCGGGGTGGGGATGTCGGCGCGCGAATCAGCGACTCAGGATAGCGAGCATCGCTGGACAGTGCATCAATCCGCGCTGTCGCCGGACTCAGACGACCCGCTCCGGCCGCCACTACAATCGACCGCGGGCCGATCCGGGCCCTCCGCCGAGCACCCAGGAGCGACACGTGGCGAACGACGAGGCCGAGTTCGGGACCGAGCTGCGCGGGTACCGCCGCGACGAGGTGGAGCGTTCACTGAACGACCTGCGCCGCGAGCTCATCAAGTCGAACAACGACCGCGCCGACGCCGCGAAGGAGATCCGTCTCCTGCAGGCCCGCGTGTCCGAGCTGCAGGGCGAGCTGGACGAAGCCGGCACCCCCACGTACAGCGGTCTGGGCACCCGACTCGAGTCCACGCTGCGTGTCGCCGAGGAACAGTCGACCCGGCTCATCAGCCAAGCCGACATCGACGCCCAGCGGCTCCGAGCCTCGAGCCGCGCCGAAGCTGAGCGCACCGTCCGCGAAGCGCAGGAAGAAGCGGGCGACACCCTCGAGGACGCCCGCACCCGCGCCACCAACGAGCTGACGCGCGCCCGCGCCGAAGCCGCCGACACCGTCGAGCGCTCCCGCGCTGAGGCCGGTCTGCTCACGCAGGACGCCCGCAACGAGGCAGCCGCCATCCGCGGTGCCGCGGTGACCGAGGCCGCCGAGGTCCGCTCCGTCGCCATCCGCGAGACGAACGCACTGCGCGCCCAGGTCGAGCACGAGGTCGCGGAACTGCGCGAGATCGCCCAGCGCGAGTCCGCCGACGCCCGCACCGCCGCAGCCGAGCTCGACCGTGAGACCGAGCACCGCCGTTCGGTCTTCGAAGCCGACCACACCCGCCGCACCGAGGACCTCGACCGTGAGGAGACGACCCGGCGCGAGGCCCTCGAGCGCGAGGTCACCGAGGGCCGCGCCGCCTGGCACCGCGAACGGGACGAGGAGCAGCAGGCACACGCGCTGGCCCTCGAGACCGGTCGCGCCGAACTCGAGTCCGAGGTCGCGCGTCGGCGGGCCGAGCTCGACAGCGAGATCGGTGACCGCCGCCGCGAACTGGACGAGGAGCTCGCGGCCGTCCGCGCCGAGTGGGAGCGCGAACTCGCCGTGGCCCGCACCGACCTCGAACAGGAGATCGAAGCAGCCCGCGCCCAGCTGCGCGTCGACGAGGAACAGACCCGCGTCGAGAACGCGCGCCTGGTGCAGGAGACCGCCGACCGGATCGCCCGCGAACTCGAGCAGCACGACGCCCGGATCGCGCAGGAGCGGGCCGAAGCCGACGCAGCAGCCGAGCGTGCCGTCCGCGAGCACGAGAACGCCATCGCCGCCCGCCGCGAACGCGAGCACGCCGAGGTCGACGCCGAGATCGCCGACCGCCGCACCGCCGAGCTCGGGGTGCTCGAAGCCGAGCGCACCGCCCTGCAGCAGGAGATCGACACCGCCCGCGCCGCCCTCGTGAAGGAACGCGACGAGGTCCGTGCCGAGATCGCCCGAGCACGCGACGAAGCCCGCACGACCCTCGAGTCGGAACTCGCGGCCCGCCGCGACGACGCCGAGCAGGACTACCTGCAGAAGCACCACGAGACCGTGACCGAGACGCAGAAGTACCTGGACGAGGCGAACCTGCAGCTCGCCGAGGCCACGCGCCGCGCCACCGAGGCCCGTGAGCGAGCCGAGCGTCTGCAGCAGGAAGCCGACGACCTCGAGCGCACCAGCACGGCCGAGGCGCAGGAGCACGCACGCACCATCGTCGCCGACGCTCAAGACCGGGTGCACCGGATGGTCGCCGACGCCGAGGAGCGCACCGCCGGTGTCATCGCCGAGGCCGAGGACCGCCTGGCGGCGATCCGCACCGAGCGCGAGGCCGTCGCGGGCTACCTCGAGAACCTCCGCGGGGTCCTCACGAACGCGACCGGCCTGCTCGGCACGGCGCCCGCCGCAGCGTCCGCTGCGGACGAGCGCGACGACGTGGACGCGACCGAGCGCTGACGGTCACCGGCCCGGAGGCCCGACACGCGCCTCCAGGCCGCCCCACCCGCAGCAGGTGGCGGGGCGCACGGCGTGCCGTGGGCGTTGCTCAGACCGGCCAGTGGGTCGGCAGCGGTGCGCTGCCCGGGACGACGAGGTCGGCGATCGCGTCGAGCACGATCCGCACGTACCGCTCCCCCACCCACAGGTGCTTCGCGCCCGCGACGGGCACCACCCGGACATTGGGAGCGAGCGCGAACCGCGCGGCCGCAGCTTCGGGCTGCAGGAAGTCGTCGTGCTCCGGCACGAGCGCCACGACCGGGACGTCGACGGCGGCCCAGCGGGCGAGCTCGGCGTCCGACGTGCGGTGCAGCGGCGGTGACAGCAGGACGACCCCGGCGACGGTGCCGGCCTCGACGTGTTCGAGTGCGTGCTTGAGGATTACCTCGGTGCCGAACGACCACCCCACCAGCCACGGCGTCGGCAGCCCGCGGTCGACGACCTCGGCGACAGCGGCACGCAGGTCGAAGCCCTCGGAGACGCCGTCGCCGAAGCCCCCCTCGGACGTGCCGCGCGGCGACGTGACGGATCGGAAGTTGAACCGCAGCACCGCGATGTCGGCCAGGGCCGGCAACCGGGCAGCGGCCTTCTTGAGCACGTGGGAGTCCATGAAGCCGTGTGCGGTCGGCAGGGGGTGGAGCGTGACGATGGTGCCGCGGGCAGGCGCGTCGGCGGGCTCGGCCAGTTCCCCGACGAGCGTCAGGTGGTCGTCCGTGACCAGCTCGACCTCGGTGCGTCGGGCGGGCAGCTCGGTCGCGGAGCGGATCTCGGTGTCGTGCGTCACGTCGTGCTCGGTCATGCGATGCTCCAGCAGTGGTTGTGCCAGTGCCGACGGGACGCCAGGTCGGCGGCGTCACCCAGGACGCCGTCCGCGCGCCAGACCACCACGTGGGCGGTGCCGGGCGACACGGTGCCACCGCAGCCCGGGCAGATGTACTCCTTCTGCGCCGACGCGGCGGAGATCGGCTGCACCTGGTACTCGCGACCGTGGCGGACCTCGGTGCGCTTCCACGAACTCATCAGCCGATCGAGGGTGGACTCCTCGTCAGGCTCGACGTCGCGACCACGGGGACGCCGCGGCCGATTGCTGCGCGGCACCCGAGCAGCCGATCAGTACCAGTTGTTGGCCTGGCTGTGACCCCACGCACCACAGGGGGTGCCGTACACGCCGGCGATGTAGTTGAGACCCCAGGTGATCTGCGTCGCCGGGTTCGTCTGCCAGTCGGCGCCGGCCGTGGCCATCTTGCTGCCGGGCAGGGCCTGCGGGATGCCGTACGCACCGCTCGGGTTGTAGGCGTTCACCCGCCAGCCGGACTCCTTGTTCCAGAGCGAGACCAGGCAGTTGTACTGGTCAGTGCCCCAGCCGCGGGCCGTGACCTGCTGCAGGGCGATCGCCTGCGCGCTGCCGGGGTCGGGGGTCGCGGCGGTGGCCGCGAGCGTGTTGGCGGCCGAGACCGGCTCGGAATCGGGGGCTGCGGCATCCGCGGCGTCGTCGGTGGCATCGGCGTCGTCGTCTTCGACGACGGGCTTCACGACCTTCGGGGCCGGCACCGTCACGCCGTAGCCGTCGCGGTCGGCAGCGGCCTCGCCGTAGGTGCCGTGTGCGGTGTACTGCTGGGGTGCCGGGGCCTTCACGAGCACCGGGGTGTCGACGGCGGCCTGTGCCACGTCGGCCTGCAGCGGGTTGAACAGCGACCCGCCGACGAACAGGAACACGCCGACGAACGACAGCATCGGGGCCGTCGCGCGCTTGCGGGCCACGGCGTTGACCGACGCGACACGGGCTGGCTCGGCCAGCTTCGGCGTCGTACGGCGCTGGACCGTCGCGGTGCGCTGCTTCGGGGAACGCTGCTCGGCGACGAACGCGTCGTGGGCGAAGGACGCCACACGCTCGTCCGAGACGCGGTTCGCCGCGACCGACTTCGGCGTGGCCACCGGCCCCGTCGCCGCTGCCTGCGGGGTCACCCCGAACGCCGACGTCTCCGTCGTGCGGGTTCGCTGCATTGCCGCGCGGCGCTCACCGGAAGCCTGGAGGCTGAGGTGCTCGCGGGTATCGCGGTCGGAGCTTGAATCTGCCGTGTGCCTGCCCATGAGTAGGACCAGGGTAACGGAACGATCACGGAAAGCGAAGCACCTGGGGACAGCGCGTCGTCATCGGACAGCGAGCATCACTTCGACGACGGCGTCGAGCACCGCGTCGACCTGCGCCTCGCGGTACCCGCCGTGCTTCGGGCGGAACACGATCGAGCGCACCTCGGTGAGACTGAGCGGCTTGCCTTCGCGGAAGTACCCGGCGAGTCGGGCGGCGAAGGCATCGACGTCCTTCGGGTGGTAGCCGGTGCCGAGGACGCTCACGCGGCTGAACCGCTGGCCGTCGGGCCGCCCGAGGCGTGCCACGACGTCCGACGCCTTCGTCCGCGCCTCGGCGTACCAGGCCTTCTTGCCGACCTCGCTCATCTCCCGCTCACGCTCGCGCGCCGCGAAGGCGTCCTCCAGCCGCTCGAGGGCGGCGTCGACGTGCGAGGTGGAGTAGCCGCCCTTGCGCATCGAGAACGCCGTGGCACGGATCTTCGCAGCCTCGATGCCGGGGGCGCTGTCGTCGGCGGAGTACGCGCGCCGGGCGTCCTCGAGGAAACGCTCGACTTCGTCGACGTCGTAACCGAGGGCGGAACGGGCTGCGGTCGGGAAGGTGGTGGCCACGGCGTCATTCTGCCAGTCCCGACCGGTGGCACAACCTGGACGCGCTGAGTGCCACGTACAGCCCGGCCCGGGGGCGGGTCAGTGGTTGACGACCAGGTACAGCACGTAGGCGACCGCGGCCGACGGCAGGATGCTGTCGATGCGGTCGAGCAGTCCACCGTGCCCGGGCAGGAACGACGAGATGTCCTTGATGCCGAGGTCACGCTTGATCATCGACTCGGTCAGGTCGCCGAGCGTGGCCGACCCGGAGATAAGCACACCCAGCACGACACCGGTCCACCAGGGCAGCCCGAGCATGAACACGGCCACCAGGATGCCGACGACGATGCTCGCCGCCACGGACCCGGCGAAACCCTCCCACGTCTTCTTGGGGCTGATGCGGGGTGCCATCGGGTGCTTGCCGAGGTTCAGGCCGGTCGCGTACGCACCGGTGTCGACCGCGACGACCACGAGGATGAAGCCGATCACCCAGAGGTTGCCGTCCCGCTGGGCGGAGAGCAGCACGACGCAGGCACCGAGCAACGAGATGTACGCCTGGACGAACAGCCCGTTCGTCAGGTCACGGACGACGTTGCCGGCCGGGGGCTTCTGCCGGGCGAGGGCGACCTCGACCAGGCGCCAGACGCTGATCAGGACGATGCCGCCGAGCAGCGTGAACAGCGCCGGGGCCTGCCCGTACAGGAACGCCGCCGGCACCACCGCGATCGCGACGGCGACGCTCGGGATCCGCGGGACGTCGCGGCCGGCGAAGCGCATCGCGCTCGTCAGCTCGTAGACGCCGACGCCCAGCAGGAACGCCGCGACCACCATGAAGGACGGCGTGAACAGGAGCAGCGTGCCGAGCATGACGACCGCGAACGCGAGCGCGATGCCGATCGCCGCCGGCAGGTTGCGCCCGGTCCGCGCCGTCAGAGCTTCGTTCCGCGCACCGAAGTCGGCCTTGCGCTGGCGGAGCTGCGCCTCGAAGTCGGTGCGCGCCGCACGTGCGCGCGCATCGAAGTCCTGGCGGAGCCCCTTCTTCACAGGCCCGCTCGTCGCGGGCCCGTGCTCTGCTGTGGGGCGGACATCGCCCTGGTCGGAGCGACGCATCAGACCTCGAGGAGTTCGGCTTCCTTCTTCTTCAGCGCGTCGTCGATCTGGTCGACGTGCTTCTTCGTCAGGCCCTCGAGGTCCTTGTCGCCACGCGAGATCTCGTCGTCGGAGATCTCACCCTTGAGCGCGTCGAGGTCGTCCTTGGCCTTGCGGCGGATGTTGCGGATGACGACCTTGTGGTCCTCGCCCTTCGTCCGCACGAGCTTGACGAACTCCTTGCGGCGGTCCTTGGTGAGCTCGGGGATCGTCACGCGGACGATGTCGCCGTCGTTCGTCGGGCTGGCACCGAGGTTCGGGAACGTCGCGATGGCGCGCTCGATCTCCTTGAGCGCCGACTTGTCGTACGGCGTGACGATGAGCGTTCGGGCCTCGGGCGTCTGCAGCGACGCGAGCTGCGCGAGCGGCGTCGGGGTGCCGTAGTACTCGACCGGGATCTTCTGGAAGAGCGCCGCGTTGATGCGGCCGGTGCGGACGGTCGAGAAGTCGTCCTTGGCGACCTCGACAGCCTTCGCCATCTTCTCGGTGGCTTCGGTCAGGACATCACTGATCACGGTGTTACTCCTTCGGTACTGGCGTCGAGTCTAGTCAGCGCCGGGGGTCAGTTGCTGACGACGGTGCCGATGCGCTCGCCACGGATGGCGGCCTGGACGTTGCCGTCGCCCTCCATGCCGAAGACGTGCATCGGCATGCCGTTGTCCATGCAGAGCGAGAACGCGGTGGCGTCGACGACCTTGAGGCCCTTGAGCAGTGCGTCCTGGTAGGTCACGTGGTGCAGCTTCTCGGCCGAGGCGTCCTTCTTCGGGTCGGCGGTGTACACGCCGTCGACGCCGTTCTTGGCGACGAGGACCTCGTCGGCCTTGATCTCGAGCGCACGCTGCGCCGCCACCGTGTCGGTGGAGAAGTACGGCAGACCGGCGCCGGCACCGAAGATGACGACCCGGCCCTTCTCGAGGTGCCGCTCGGCCCGCCGCGGGATGTACGGCTCGGCGACCTGGGTCATCGCGATGGCGGACTGCACGCGCGTCGCGGCGCCGGCCTGCTCGAGGAAGTCCTGCAGCGCGAGCGCGTTCATCACCGTGCCGAGCATGCCCATGTAGTCGGCGCGTCCGCGGTCCATGCCGCGCTGCGAGAGCTCGGCGCCACGGAAGAAGTTGCCTCCGCCGACGACGATCGCGATCTCGACCTCGCGCGCGGCGACGGCGATCTCCTTGGCGATGGTGCCGATCACGTCGGGGTTCACCCCGAGGGAGCCGGCGCCGAACGCCTCTCCCGACAGCTTCAGCAGAACGCGGCGTCGTCCGGTCTTCTCGTCGGTCATCTGGTCCGCACCCTTCGTCGTGGTCTCGTGGAAATGTACTCGCGGATGTGTCGCGCGCGTGTCGTGTCGGTGCGCGCGAAAAACGGGGCCAGGAACCTCGTTGGTTCCTGACCCCGTCACGGGTTCGTTACGCGCCGACCTTGACGCGGGCGAAGCCCTGGATCGTGATGCCGGCGTTCTCGGCGGCCTTCGCGACGGACATCTTGTTGTCCTTCGCGTAGTCCTGGTCGAGGAGCGACACCTGCTTGATGTAGGCGTTCACCCGACCCTCGACGATCTTCGGGAGGGCAGCCTCGGGCTTGCCCTCTTCGCGCGTGATCGCCTCGACGGTCGCACGCTCCTTCTCGATGGCCTCGGCCGGGACCTCGTCGCGGGTCAGGTACGTCGGGTTCGCGAACGCGACGTGCTGGGCGATCGAACGCGCCTCGGCGGCGTTGTCACCCTCGTACGCGATGACGACGGCGATCTGCGGCGGCAGGTCCTGGCTGGTCTTGTGCAGGTAGATCTCGAAGGCCGAGCCCTCGACACGGCGGACCGTGCGGACCTCGAGCTTCTCGCCCAGCGCGGCTGCCGACTCGTTGACGACCTCGAGGACGGTCTTGCCGTCCAGCGGTGCAGCGTTCGCGGCGGCGACGTCGGCGGCACCGGCAGCGGCGACCGCACCCAGCACCTTGTCGGCGAGGGTCGTGAACTTCTCGTTCTTGGCGACGAAGTCGGTCTCGCTCGCGAGCTCGACGACCGTGGCGGCGCCGTTCTCGGAGGTCGCGACGACGACGCCTTCGGAGGTGGCTCGGTCGTCGCGCTTGGCGACGGCCTTGGCACCCTTGATGCGGAGCAGCTCGACGGCCTTGTCGTAGTCGCCGTCGGCCTCGACGAGCGCGTTCTTCGCGTCCATCATGCCGGCGCCGAGGTCCTCGCGGAGCTTCTTCACGTCAGCAGCGGTGAAGTTTGCCATTGACTGGAGTCCTTTCTGGACTGTACGTGTGTGGAGAGTGGAGTGCAGTCGGGGCGCCGGACCCGGTGGGTCCGACGCCCCGGCGGCTCACTCGGCGGGGGTGGTCTCCGCGGCTGCCTCGGCCTCGGCCGTCGGCTCCGCGTTCTTCGCCTCGTCGGCGATCGGCTCGCCGATCTCCTTCGCGGCGACCTGCGCGTCAGCGTTGTTCTCCTCGACGGTCGCACCCTCGGGGGCGGCGTCGGCGGACGGGGATGCCGTCTCGCCACCGAGGAGCTCCTGCTCCCACTCGGCGAGGGGCTCGCTGGCCTCGTCCTCGTCGCCACCGTTGTGGCGGGTCTTCAGGCCCTCGGCCGCGGCGTCGGCGACGATGCGGGTCAGGAGACCGACGGAGCGGATCGCGTCGTCGTTGCCCGGGATCGGGTACGTGATCTCGTCGGGGTCGCAGTTGGTGTCGAGGATGCCGATGATCGGGATACCGAGCTTCTGCGCCTCGTCGACGGCGAGGTGCTCCTTCTTGGTGTCGACGATCCAGAGCGCGCTCGGGGTCCGCGTGAGGTTGCGGATACCACCGAGGGTCTTGTGGAGCTTGTCCAGCTCGCGCTTCTTGATGAGGAGCTCCTTCTTGGTGAAGCCCTTCGTCGTGTCGTCGAAGTCGATCTCCTCGAGCTCCTTCATGCGCGCGAGGCGCTTGGAGACCGTCTGGAAGTTCGTGAGCAGGCCGCCGAGCCAACGCTGGTTGACGTACGGCTGGCCGACGCGGGTCGCCTGCTCGGCGATGGAGCCCTGGGCCTGCTTCTTGGTGCCCACGAAGAGGATCGTTCCACCGTGCGCGACCGTCTCCTTGACGAAGTCGTACGCGCGGTCGATGAAGGCCAGCGACTGCTGCAGGTCGATGATGTGGATGCCCGAGCGCTCGGCGAGGATGAAGCGCTTCACCTTCGGGTTCCACCGACGGGTCTGGTGTCCGAAGTGGACGCCGCTGTCGAGCAGCTGGCGGATGGTGACGACGGCCATGTGCCGTCCTCCTTCTGTGTTCTCGGCGCGCAGCCGTGCTCTCGCACGTCGCTGCGGACCTGTTGCGGTTGTGTCGATCGCGACCGTCGGTCGTGATCCCTGGTGTCCTGGCACGCGACCGCCCGCTCGTGAGAGCGGGACCGGTGGTCGGGTACCGAGCCGATGAGGGCCTGGTGGACACGCGAAGTCAGCGCGCATCAGCACGCTGCTGGATAGATGCTAACAGAAGGGAGGCCCGGATCACGCGCGCCTCGCGGCTGACGTGATCCGGGCCTCCTGTCCGGTCGATCCGGCGGATCCCCGCGGATCCGGCCGTCCTGATCAGGCCTTGGCGTCCACCGTGTCGCCGTCGGCGGAGATGCCCATCTCCTCGAGCGAGCGGCCCTTCGTCTCCGGGATCTTCGCGATGACGAAGAAGAGCGACAGCAGCGCGAACAGTGCGTAGATGCCGTAGGTGACCGTGAGGTTGAAGCCCGAGAGCACCGGGAACGAGATCGTCACGATGAAGTTCGCGATCCAGTTGGCGGCGGAACCGATCCCCAGCGCCGTGGCACGGATGCGGTTCGGGAACATCTCACCGAGCAGGACCCACATCAGCGGACCCCAAGTAGCGCCGAAGGACACCACGAAGAGGTTCGCGAAGATCAGCGCGATGACGCCCCACGAGCCGGGGAGGCTCGGGCTGCCGTCGACGATCGTCGCCTGCGAGAACGCGATGGCGACCATGGTGAGCGAGACGAACATGCCCGCGGAACCCGCGACCAGCAGCGGCTTGCGGCCGACCTTGTCGACCAGGAAGATCGCGATGAAGGTCACGGCGACGTTGACCACCGAGGTGATCGTGGAGATGAGGAACGAGTCCTCCTCCTTGAAGCCGACCGCCTGCCAGAGCGTCGTCGAGTAGTAGAAGATCACGTTGATGCCGACGAACTGCTGCAGCACCGCCAGGATGATGCCCACCCAGACGATCGGCTGGAGCCCGAAGCGGTTGCCCCGGATGGAGCCCTTCTTCTCGCTGGCTTCCTTCTTGATGCCGTCCTGGATCTCCTCCAGGCTCGTGTTCACGGTGTCGCGCGGCACGATCTTGCCCATCACCACGCGCGCGTCGTCGTCCCGCCCCTTGGTGAGCAGGTACCGCGGGGACTCCGGCAGCGTGATCGCCAGGACGCCGTAGACGACCGAGGGGATCACCCCGACCAGGAACATCCAGCGCCAGGCAGCCAGGCCCCAGACCTCGGCCGACGCGCTGCCCGCGGTCACGGCGAAGAGCTGGTCGGACAGGAGCGCGGCGAAGATACCGAGCGTGATCGCGAGCTGCTGGAACGAGGCCAGCCGCCCGCGGATCGCCTTCGGGGAGACCTCGGAGATGTACGCCGGTGCGATGACCGAGGCGGTACCGATGCCGAGACCGCCGACGAGACGCCAGACCACGAGGTCCCACGTGGCGAACGCGAACGCCGATCCGATCGACGAGACGAAGAACAGCACGGCGGCCCAGAACATGATCCGGGTGCGGCCGTAGCGGTCGGCGAGACGGCCGGCGAAGTAGGCGCCGAACGCGCAGCCGATCAGGGCCGAGGCGACCGCGAAGCCGCTGGCCGCGTCGGAGAGGTTGAACTCACCCTTGATCGCGTCGACGGCGCCGTTGATGACGGACGAGTCGAAGCCGAACAGGAAGCCACCGACCGCCGCCGCGATGGCGAACAGGGTGACCTTCCCCTTGAACGCACGGTCTTCGCCGTGCCCGGTGGTCGTGGTGGACACGATGCTCCTGGGTTCTGCCGCCGTGCCGGTGTGCAGCACGGTGCCCCGGCGGTCGGCTGGTTCGCCGTCCGAGCGGCGTTGCGTGTTCCGGAGCGGCCCCGACTGTACTCCTCGCCCGGGATGTGGTCATAACCGGGTGCGAGATCGGGACGACTGGTCGGCGTGCCGACGCGGATCGACGGTGTCGCTGTCGGACGACGTCGACTCCGTCGCATCGGCCGTCGCGTCGTTCCTCCCCAGGCCTGGAGGCGCGACTCCCCCTCCACGGATCGCCCCGTGTCCGCCACGGGGCCGGTTCCACGGCCGAGGCTGGGGACATGCGATCGAGCTCCCGTCCCGTCCTGCTGTCCGTGGTGTGCGCGGCGGTGCTGTGCGGGACGGCGGCGTTCGGTGCGGGGGTGTTCGGGACGGCGGCGTTCGGGGCGGCGGCGTTCGGTGCTGCGCCGTCGTCGGGAGCCGGGCCGTCGGTGACTCCTGCGGCCGACGCCGACGGAGCCGAGGCCCGCTGGGTCTGGCCGACCGGGTCACGGGTGGTCGAACGTGCGTGGGAGGCGCCGTCCTCCGACTATGCCGCCGGCCACCGCGGCATCGACGTCCCCGCGGCCCTGGGGACGACCGCGTCAGCGGTGGCGGACGGCACCGTGGCGTTCGCCGGCGCGGTCGGCGGCCGCACCGTCGTGACGATCGACCACGGCAGCGGGCTGGTCAGCACGCTCGACTCGGTGACGCCCCTGGTCGCCGCCGGTGACGAGGTCGTGCAGGGCGATGCAGTCGGGCGCGTCTCGGTCGGGCACTGTCCGGCGACGGCACCGTGCCTCCACCTGGGTGCGCGGGTCGACGGTCGCTACGTCGACCCGATGCCGTACCTGCCGCCTGCCGAGTGGCCGGTGCTGCTGCCCGAGTCGGCGTGGCCCGGCTGAGCCCACCGGCGACCGAGCGTCAGGGACGTCGGCGCAGCGTCAGGCGCGCGGGTGCGCCGTCCGGTAGACCTCGCGCAGCCGCGCCGACGACACGTGGGTGTAGATCTGCGTCGTCCCCAGGCTCGCGTGCCCGAGGAGTTCCTGCACCGCGCGCAGGTCCGCTCCCCCGTCGAGCAGGTGCGTCGCCGCGGTGTGGCGGAAGGTGTGCGGGCCGCTCGGGCCCTCGCCCGGCAGATCACTGAGCAACCGCGCCACCACGCGGTACGCACTCCGGACGCCGAGTCGGGCGCCACGGTCGCCGAGGAACAGCGCCGTGCTCGCCGGGCCGACGCTCCGAGCGGCGAGGGCGGGCCGTCCGCGCTCCAGCCATGCCTCGAGCGCATCGCGCGCCGGAACGCCGAACGGCACCACGCGTTCCTTGCCGCCCTTGCCGAGGACCCGCACGGTCAGGCGTCCGCGGTCCAGGTCGGTCACGTCGATCCCGACGAGTTCGCTGACCCGGATCGCCGCCGCGTACAGGAGCTCGACGAGGGCCAGGTCCCGCAGCGCCGTCGGGTCGTCCGTCGCGGCCCGGGCGCCGAGCCCGTCGAGCAGGGTGCGCACCTGGTCGGCGGACACCACTCGGGGCAGGTGCGCTCCACCCTTCGGCGCACGGAGCCGGACCCCGGCATCCGTCGGGGTCACCCCGGTCTCGCTCGCCCACCGGGTGAACGCCCGCACGGACGAGGACCGTCGGGCGATGGTCGACCGGGCCAGCCCCCGCTGGTCGGCGTCCCAGAGCCAGTCACGCAGGAGCTCCAGCTCGACGTCGGCGACGCGGTCGACGCTGCGGCCGCCCGCGAAGGTGACGAGCTGCTCGAGGTCGTTGGCGTA
>NZ_MJGM01000009.1:0-195 GCF_001864905.1 Curtobacterium sp. MCBA15_007 | reverse complement strand
GAGTCGATCGTCCGTCCGCGCAACCACGACGCCAGCGTACGGCGACCGGACGTCATGCCCGACCCCACCCGCCGCCGCACAGGTCCGTTGGTACATCGAACTTGCGCTCCGCCCCGCGCAGGCGCTAGCCACGATCGAGTACGCGCAGTATCAGCGAGGCCGCTACGGCGCGGGCTCGGCAACCCGCGTCCCCCC
>NZ_MJGM01000008.1:182267-184480 GCF_001864905.1 Curtobacterium sp. MCBA15_007 | reverse complement strand
CGCATCCGTCAGATCGAGTCCAAGACGATGGCGAAGCTCCGCCACCCGTCGCGGTCGCAGTCGCTGCGCGACTACCTCGAGTAAGCCGGCATGCGCTTCTTCATCCCGATCCTGATCGGGCGGATCCTCCGTGCCCTCGCCCGTGCGCGGGGCGGTGGATCCGCCTACCCGGGGTTCATCGTCCTGAAGCTCGTGCCGGACTTCCTGCAGCACGTGACGAAGCAGTTCCCGAACGGCGTCGTCTTCGTACTCGGTTCGAACGGCAAGTCGACGACGACGCACATGATCTCCGACATCGTCCGGGCCCACGGGCTCCGTGTCTTCACGAACCCGTCGGGCGCGAACTTGCCGCAGGGCATCGCGTCGGCCCTGCTGTCCGAGGTCTCGCTGACCGGCCGTCTCAAGGCGGACATCGGCATCCTCGAGGTCGACGAGGCCTTCGCGGTGGAGCTCGCCGGCATCCTGTCGCCCTCGACGGTGACGATGCTCAACGTGCAGGTCGACCAGCTGTACCGGTTCTTCGAGACCGAGCGTGTGGCGACGATGATGCTCGACACCGCTGCACTGTCGACGGCGAACGTCATCACGAACCACGACGACCAGTTCCTCGACGGCTACAGCGGCACCCCGGGGCAGCGCGTCCTGCGGTTCGGTGCGAGCGACGAGGTCATCGCCGCAGCGCCGAACGGCCTGCAGAACGCCGACTCGTTCGACGCGGGTGACCGTGCCCAGCACACCGCCGACGCCGAGGTCGTGGCCCACACGGGCGACGGCGCGACGATCCGCTTCGACGGCGCCGAGATCCCGGTCCGTCTGCCCGCCCGCGGCCTGCACTACGCGGTCGACGCCGCCGCGGCCACCGCGACGGCGAGCGCGGCCCTCGGTGCGCAGTTCCGCGCCGACGCCGTGACGAAGGCCTTCGGCACGATGAAGCCGGCCTACGGCCGTGGCGAGCGGCTCCCCATCGCGGGCGAGTCCGCCGAGTTCACGATGTTCAAGAACGCCGCGAGCCTGCAGCTCAACCTCGACGCCCTGCCGGACCAGCCCGAGCAGGTCCTCATGGCGATCGACGAGGGCACGCCTGACATCTCCTGGATCTACGACATCGACTTCTCGAAGCTCGGCCACGTGGACGTCGTCTCCGGCGACAAGGCGTGGCAGATCGCGATCGCGCTCGAGCATGCCGGTGTCCGCATCGGCCGGGTCGAGCCCGACGTCGAGGCTGCCATCAAGCACATGGAGCAGCTCGGTTCGACGACCCGTGGGACGAAGAACTTCATCGTCAACTACGAGATCATGATGATCGCCCGCAAGGCCCTCGGCCACCCGGACATGGAGAAGACCGCATGACGGCCGACCGGCTGACCATCCTGCACGTCTACCCCCGGCAGATGGGTGTCTCGGGCGACCGCGGCAACGTCGCGGCCCTGGTGCGCCGTGCGGCCGCCGCGGACATCGACACGCAGGTGCTGGAGTACGCGCCCGGCGACGACCTGCCGACCACGGCGGACGTCGTCGTGATCGGCAACGGACCGCTCAGCGCCATGCGCTCCCTGGGCGACGACGTCGCACGCATCGGTGGAACGCTCCGTGCGTTCGCGGCCGATGGCGTGCCGGTCATCGCCGTCGGCGGCGGCTTCGACCTCGCGACGAACGAGGTCGTGCCGACCGAGGGCGCGCCGCTCGACGGATTCGGTGTGTTCGACGCCCGTGCCGTGCGCGGTGCCGAGCGCCGCGTGAACTACTTCGTGCTCGAGACCCGGTACCCGCTGCTCCCCGGAGCGCCGAAGGGTCTTGCCGGCTTCGAGGACCACGCCACCCGCATCGAGCTCGCAGCCGGCGTGACGCCCTTCGCCGACGTCGTCTCCGGCGGCGGCAACCAGGCCGGCTCCCCGGTCGAGGGCGCGATCGTCGGGAACTCCTTCGGCACGCACACCCAGGGTCCGGTCCTGCCGCTCAACCCGCAGTTGACCGACGGTGTCCTCGCCGCAGCCACCGCACGGCTGGGCCGCGAGTACGCGCCCGACGCGGAGCAGACGGCGACCATCGACCGCTACGCACGTGAAGCGCGCGCCACGGTCGACCGCTACGTCGACAAGGCGTTCAAGCGCATCGCCTGACGCACGAAGCAGAAGGCCGGGTCCCGACGGGACCCGGCCTTCGTCGTGTCCGCGCGTTCTGAGCCGGGCTGCAGACAGACAGGAGGCGCGGTG
>NZ_MJGM01000008.1:161134-181720 GCF_001864905.1 Curtobacterium sp. MCBA15_007 | reverse complement strand
GGCACCGCGCCTCCTGTCTGCGTGTCGGTCGCGACTACTTCGACTCGTAGAGTCGGCTGCTCTCGTCGTGCCACTCGATGGCGGTCGCCGCGAGCTTGTCCTTGAACTCGGCGCCGTGGTGGGCGCAGAAGTAGAGCTCGCCGCTCGACATGGTGGCTCGGATGTAGGCCTGCGCCCCGCAGCTGTCGCAACGGTCGGCGGCGGTCAGCTGGTGGTTGCTGACTTCGTCGATGGAGGGGTCCTGCACGGTCTGGGTCATTGCTGTGCTCCTCACGGATCGCAGGTGGTGCCGGGTGGTTGCACCATTTCAACACGTGATGCCTGAGAGCGACGCATTGTCGGGCCCTGTTTCGCTCAGCGCGGATCGCTTGGCCCCAGTGCGAGTGTCCACACGGTGCTGTCGGCGCCGCTCGGTAAACTCCGACGGTGAGCTCCGACTACTCCGCACGCCATCTCTCCGTCCTCGAAGGGCTCGAGGCGGTCCGGAAGCGGCCGGGCATGTACATCGGGTCGACGGACTCCCGCGGCCTCATGCACTGCCTGTGGGAGATCATCGACAACTCGGTCGACGAAGCCCTGGCGGGACACGGTGACGAGATCGGCGTCGTGCTGCACGCCGACGGCTCCGTCGAGGTCCGCGACACCGCCCGCGGCATCCCCGTCGACGTCGAACCGAAGACCGGCCTGACCGGGGTCGAGGTCGTGTTCACCAAGCTGCACGCCGGTGGCAAGTTCGGCTCCGGGTCGTACGCGGCCTCGGGTGGGCTGCACGGCGTCGGGGCCTCGGTCGTGAACGCCCTGTCGGAGCGTCTCGACGTCGAGGTCGACCGTGGCGGCAAGACCTACGCCATGTCGTTCCACCGTGGTGAGCCCGGCATCTTCGACGACAGCAAGGGCATCGGCCCGGACGCCCCGTTCGCGCCCTTCACGTCGGGCAGTGAACTGCGTGTGGTGGGCAAGGTCAAGAAGGGTGTCACCGGTTCCCGGATCCGGTACTGGGCGGACCGCCAGATCTTCACCGCCGACGCCCGGTTCAGCACCGACGACCTGGTCACCCGTGCACGCCAGACGGCGTTCCTCGTGCCCGGGCTCGGCATCACCATCACCGACGAGCGCGCGGCGTCGATCGACGCCGCTGCCGCCCGTGCCGAGGCGACGGGCACCACCGTGGCTGCCGGCCCGGTGGTCGAGCGGTTCCGGTACGAGGGCGGGATCGGCGAGTTCGTCGAGCACCTCGCCGTCG
This sequence comes from Curtobacterium sp. MCBA15_007, assembly GCF_001864905.1. Taxonomy (NCBI): domain Bacteria; kingdom Bacillati; phylum Actinomycetota; class Actinomycetes; order Micrococcales; family Microbacteriaceae; genus Curtobacterium; species Curtobacterium sp. MCBA15_007. Next base: position 180,477 of record NZ_MJGM01000008.1, on the reverse strand, counting down.
ACAGCCCCCTGACCGACGTCTGGCGTGTGCAGGGCACCGGGACCTTCACCGAGACCGTGCCGATGCTCGACGACAAGGGCCACATGGTCTCCACCTCGGTCGAGCGCGAGTGCGAGGTCGACCTGGCACTCCGCTGGGGCAGTGGCTACGAGACCGTGTTCCGCAGCTTCGTCAACATCATCGCGACGCCGAAGGGCGGCACCCACCAGGCCGGGTTCGAGTCCGGTGTCGTGAAGGCCGTCCGCGCCCAGGTCGAGGCGAACGCCCGCAAGCTCAAGGTCGGGCAGGACAAGCTCGACAAGGACGACGTCCTCGCCGGCATGACCGCCGTGCTGACCGTGCGGTTGCCCGAGCCGCAGTTCGAGGGGCAGACGAAGGAGATCCTCGGCACCCCGGCGGTCCGCAAGATCGTCGACCAGGTGGTGTCGAAGCGCATCACCGAGATCCTGACCTCGACGCAGCGCACCGAGAAGGCGCAGTCGGCCGCCCTGCTCGAGAAGGTCGTGTCGGAGATGAAGACCCGCATCTCGGCGCGGGCACACAAGGAGACCCAGCGGCGCAAGAACGCGCTCGAGAACTCCTCGCTGCCGACGAAGCTCGCCGACTGCCGCTCGCAGGAGACCGAGGGCACCGAGCTCTTCATCGTCGAGGGCGACTCGGCCCTGGGCACCGCGAAGCTCGCGCGCAACAGCGAGTACCAGGCGCTGCTGCCGATCCGCGGCAAGATCCTCAACGTGCAGAAGGCGTCCGTGTCGGACATGCTCTCGAACGTCGAGTGCGCGTCGATCATCCAGGTCATCGGTGCCGGTTCGGGTCGGACGTTCGACATCGACCAGGCCCGCTACGGCAAGATCATCATCATGTCCGACGCCGACGTCGACGGCGCCCACATCCGCACACTGCTGCTGACGCTGTTCTTCCGGTACATGCGGCCGATGATCGAGCAGGGCCGGGTCTTCGCCGCCGTGCCGCCGCTGCACCGGGTCGTCGTGGTGAACCGCGGCAAGCCGAACGACACGCTGTACACGTACTCCGAACAGGAGCTGCAGACGGTGTTGAAGAAGCTCGAGAAGACGGGCAAGAAGTACCAGGAGCCGATCCAGCGGTACAAGGGCCTCGGCGAGATGGACGCGGACCAGCTGGCGGAGACCACGATGGACCGTGCGCACCGCACCCTGCGCCGGGTGAACGTGACCCACGCCGAGGGCGCTGCGAAGGTGTTCGAGCTCCTGATGGGCAACGACGTGGCGCCGCGCAAGGAGTTCATCCTGGCCGGCGAGGGCCTCGACCGCGACCGCATCGACGCGTAGCGGCGCGGCGGCAGCCCGAGTCTCGGTGCCGCCAGAGCGACACCGTGCCGCCTCCGTGCGCGGTCCGTGCCGCCGAAGCGACAGTGTCCCGCGAACCGTTCGCGGGACACTGTCGCTCTCGCGAGCGAGCGAGCGAACGCGCGCAGCGGACGGCCGGCCGGCCGGCGCCCGCCTACGCCTCGCCGGCGGTGCCGTCGAGCGTCGCGGCGCTGCCGCCGATCGAGCCGATGACGGCCTCGAGCGGTGCACCCGACCCGTCACGCTTCGACAGCCAGTCGGGCAGGGTGCGGGCGGCGCCGTCGGTGCCGACAGCGTGCGGCGGCGCGATGCCCGCCCAGCCGACGGTGAGCCCGTCCTCGCCCTTCAGGAACGCGTGCGCCCGGACACCCTGGGTCGCGCGGCCCTTCGCCGGGAACTCCGACAGCGCGGAGACCTTGGCTCGGCCGGCGTCGGTGCCTGGCAGCGCTGTCGAGGTGGTGGACACCGTGGCGACCACGGCGTCGTCGGAGCGTGCGACGGACCCGAACCAGATCACGGCGGCGCCGTCGGCCAGGGCCATGCCGGCCACTCCACCGGCGGGCAGCCCCTGCGCACGGACGACGGACGCCGGGAACCGCAGCAGCTGCGCGTTCGAGCTGATGAACACCAGGTCGTCGGACTCCGGGGCCTGGGCGGCACCGACCACCGCGTCTCCGGGCTTCAGGCCGATGGCGGCGAACTCGGGCTTGTCCGGCCAGGCGCCGGGGACGACGCGTTTCACGACGCCGTGCGCGGTACCGATTGCCAGCGAGTCCGACGATGCCCCACCGAGGTCGACGAGCGCGACGACCGTCTCGCCCTTGGTGAGCGCCAAGAAGTCGGTGACCCGGACGCCGGCGTCGAGCCGGACCGCTGCGGGCGGCACGGCGGGGACGTCGACGGGGGAGAGCCGCAGGACCCGCCCGGTGGAGGTCAGGGCGCCGAGCTGCCCGCGGACTGTGCTCACCACGGCGGAGCGGACGGCGTCGTGCTTCGAGCGCTTCGGCACGCGGACGATGCCGAGTTCCGACGTCGGGATGTCGACGCGGATGAGCCGCCCGGTGGTCGAGAGCAGCACGCGGCAGGGGGAGTCGGCGATCTGCAGGGACTCCGGGTCGACCGCGGCCTTCCGACCGCCCTTGACCGGGGCGTCCGCCTCGGTGAGCAGGGTGCGGCGCGGGGTCGCGAACTTGTCGGAGACCTCGGTCAGCTCGAGGGCGACCTGCGCGCGGAGGCGCTCGTCGGACGCCAGCAGTTCTTCGAGGGCGGCGATGTCGGCGAGCAGCTGGTCACGCTCGGCCTCGAGCTCCATCCGCGAGAACTTCGTCAGGCGACGCAGGCGCAGCTCGAGGATGTACTCGGCCTGCACCTCGGACAGGTCGAAGACGTCGCGCAGGCGGTTGCGCGCCGCCTCGGAGTCGTCGGACGTGCGGATGACCTGGATGACCTCGTCGATGTCGAGGATCGCGATGAGCAGGCCCTCGACCAGGTGCAGCCGTTCCTTGCGACGTGCCAGGCGGTACTGCGACCGGCGGGTGACGACGTCGAGCCGGTGCCGCACGTAGACGTCGAGGAGCTCGCGCAGCCCGAGGGTGCGCGGTGACCCGCCGACCAGGGCGACGTTGTTGATGCCGAAGCCGTCCTCGAGCGGGGTGTGCTTGTAGAGCTGCTCGAGCACGGCGGTGGGGTTGAAGCCGCTCTTGATGCCGATGACGAGCCGGAGCCCGTGGTTGCGGTCGGTCAGGTCGTTGACGTCCGAGATGCCGACGAGCTTCTTGGACTGGACGCCGTCCTTGATCTTCTCGATGACGCGCTCGGGGCCGACCAGGTAGGGCAGCTCGGTGACGACGAGGCCGACCTTGCGCGGGGTGAGGTTCTCGACGCTCACCTTGGCTCGGGTGCGGAACGAACCGCGGCCGGTGGCGTAGGCGTCGCGGACCCCGGAGAGCCCGACGATGGTGCCGCCGGACGGCAGGTCAGGCCCGGGCACGAACTCCATGAGCTCTTCGAGGGTGGCCTGCGGGTTCATGAGCAGGTGCTTCGCGGCCTCGACGACCTCGCCCAGGTTGTGCGGTGCCATGTTCGTCGCCATGCCCACCGCGATGCCGGAGGCACCGTTGACGAGCAGGTTCGGGAACGCCGCCGGCAGCACGCCGGGCTGCATGATCTGGTTGTCGTAGTTCGGGACGAAGTCGACGACGTCCTCGCCCAGGCCCTCGGTCATCGCCATCGACGGTTCGGCGAGCCGTGCCTCGGTGTAGCGGGCCGCAGCGGGTCCGTCGTCGAGTGAGCCGAAGTTGCCGTGGCCGTCGACGAGCGGCACGCGCATCGTGAACGGCTGGGCCATCCGGACCAGCGCGTCGTAGATCGCGCCGTCGCCGTGCGGGTGCAGCTTGCCCATCACCTCGCCCGTGACGCGGGCGCTCTTGACGTGTCCGCGGTCGGGGCGCAGCCCCATCTCGGCCATCTGGTACAGGATCCGGCGCTGCACCGGCTTCAGGCCGTCGCGGGCGTCGGGCAGTGCCCGCGAGTAGATGACGGAGTACGCGTACTCGAGGAAGGAACCCTGCATCTCCTCGGAGACGTCGACGTCCTCGATGCGCTCACCGTCGGGCAGGCCGACTACATCCGTGCGTGCCATGGCACCTTTCTGGAAGACCAGAGTCGTCTGGAAGACTCGTGGAATGGGAACAAGCGTACCGACGGCCCCCGACGGCGTCGCGAACCTCGCCGACGTCTTCCCGAGTTGCCTCGTCGCGCTCGGTGCTGCGGACGATGCGTGGTTGCGTGGCAACGGCCTGGAGGCCCGGATCACCCTCCGCCCCGCCCGCTCGGCGATCGTCGTGCTGGTCGACGGCCTCGGGTCCGCCGCGCTGTCCGCGCGCGCCGGGCACGCCCGCTGGCTGACCGGCGCGAAGGGCACCGGCACCGCGAAGAAGCTGCGGAGCGGGTTCCCGACCACGACCGCGGCCGCACTGAGCACGCTCACGACGGGCCGATCGCCCGGCACCCACGGGGTGATCGGGTACAGCGGCTGGAACCCGGACACCGGTGCCGTGATGAACCTGCTCGGAGGCTGGGACACCGAGGTGCCCGCCGACTGGCTCCTGACGCAGACGCTGTTCACCCGGGCGGCTGAGCTCGGACTCGACCCGGTCGTCGTCGGGCCGGACCGGTACCGATCGTCCGGGATGACCGCGAACGTGCTCGGCGGTGCGCGGTACGTGTCGGCGGACTCGATCGCCCAGCGGGTCGACGCCGCCCTGGCCGAGACGGACTCCGGCCGGTCGCTCGTCTACCTGTACGTGCCGGAGCTCGACTCGATCGGCCACAAGTCCGGCTGGCAGTCCGACCGGTGGACGGCCGCGCTCGAGTTGCTCGACGGGGAACTCGCCCGCCTCGATGCCCGCAGCGCCGACGACGTGGGGGTCCTGGTGACGGCGGACCACGGTGTGCTCGACGTGCCGGACCACGCGAACATCGCGATCGACCCGCTGCTGCTCACCGACGTCGTCGGTGTCGCAGGAGACCCGCGCTGCCGACAGCTCACGGTCGCACCGGGCACCGACGTCCGCGCCCTCGTCGGCGCGTTCCGGGCGCGCTACGGCAAGAAGGCGTCCGTCGCCAGCCGTGCCGAGGCGATCGAGGCCGGGTGGTTCGGGCAGGTGTCCGACGAGGTGGTGCCGCGGATCGGTGACGTGCTCGTCGTGGCGCGTGGCTCGTGGGCGTTCAACGACGACCGAGCCCTGCGCGGGGACGAGACACCGAAGCGCATGATCGGCCAGCACGGCGCGATGACCGACGAGGAGACGATCGTCCCGCTCCGGCTCGCCGGTGCCTTCGCCCACTAGGGACGTCAGCGCGGCCGCGCGGTGGTCCGGATCAGGCGGGGTCGTCGTCCGGGCGTGTGCCGAAGACGATCTCGTCCCAGCTCGGCATCGAGCGGCGGCTGCGCTTCTTGCGTTCGCCACGGCTCTCGGGCTCCGGCGCCGAGGCCGGACGGCCGTCGGTCGACTGCGGTGCGGTGTCGTTCGCGCCGCCGTCCTCGAAGCCCTGCAGCGGGATGTCGACGACGCTGATCGAGGTCCCGCGGGCGGGCTCGTCACGCTGTTCGCCGAAGGACGCGGCCTCACGCTCACCACGGCGACGGCGCAGCGCCTCGAGCAGGTCGGCGGTCTCGTTGCCGGGAGCACGCTCTTCCACGGTGGCCTGGCCGATGCGGGGCAGCGGCGCACGGAGCGGTGCGTGCTGGGACGGTTCGGGCTCGGCGGCCGGCTGCTCCGGCTCGTCGACGCGGAAGGCTCCGGAGTCGAAGCGGGTGCCGTCGTCGTCCTGCTGCTCGAACTCGACCGCACGCAGGCGCGGGGCGATGCCCTCGTCGTCGGTGTGCGACAGCCGGTGGGCGTCACCGTTGTCGGGCGCGAGGGTCGAGGTCTTCGGGTCGAAACGCCACTGGGCGTCGTGCTCGACCTCGCCCGCGGTGTAGCGGACGCGGACCTGCCAGCCGCTCTCCGGGTGCTTCCAGGAGCCCCAGGTGATCGCGGTGGCCTCGCCGGCCTCGAGCTTCGCGGTGATCGCGGGGCCGAAGGTGTCGGGGGCCTCGTCGTCGACCGGGGTGACCGGGACGCGGTGCGAGGCGTCGAGGATGAAGGCCCGCTCCGCCAGGACCGGACCCTCGAAGCGACGGACGTACTCGACGTCGACGTCGAGCGCGGCTGCCACGTCGGCGGCGTCGGCGCCACCGCGGATCCGTGCCTGGACGTCCTTGGGGGAGACCCGCTTCTGCGGACCGGCGTCGGGGTTCGCCTGGCGCACCTGACCCGCCAGCGACGACGAGACGGGCAACCGGAACTCGGTGCCGCCGTCGGTCGCCAGGAGGAGTGCGCCGGACTCGACTCCGATGACTCTCACGTCTTGCATGGTTCCGCCTTCCCAGCGTCGCGTACGGTCCTGCTGTCGTACCCCGTGAGTATGCAGGGAGGACGGACGGTTTCCGGGGAGGCGCACGGGCGTGCCGCGCACATCCGCAGGCCGATCCGAGAGCGCGCCGGAGCCCGGCAACGGGTGTCGGGAATGTCCGGTTCGGGTCACCGGTTGCACAGCCAGCACGACCCGCCGCAGCACTCGGTTTGCGCATCGGCGGGGCGTGGTGCAAACTGTCGCCGCCGATCACCCGGCGACGACCTCTCGATACGAGAATGGATGGGCATGGCCACCGATTACGACGCCCCCCGGAAGACCGACGACAACTCTGACTCAGAGTCGATCGAGGCCCTCAAGGAGCGCGTTCCCGACAAGATGTCGGGGGTCGTCGACGATGATTCCGACAACCCCGGCAGCTTCGAACTCGCCGGGCAGGACCTCAGCGACGTCGACCTCGACGTCGTGGTGCTGCCCCCGCAGGTCGATGAGTTCACCTGCGTCGAGTGCTTCCTCGTGAAGCACCGTTCCCAGCTCGACCACGAGTCGAAGCTCGGACCGGTCTGCGCGGAGTGCGCGTCGCTCTAGCGAGCACAGCCGCGTCGTCCTCGACGCAACGATCAGCGAAGGCCCCGCGTCCCGATGGGATGCGGGGCCTTCGTCGTGGGCTGCGAGGCGGGGCCGAGCCGCGCCTCCAGGGCCGTTGCCCGTGGTCCGTCAGGACCGCAGCGCCTCGACGACCTTGCCCGGGTGGCGGACGCTGACCAGCCAGTAGGGCGTCGGGTCGGCGTCGTCGCGCACCTCGACCTTGACGACCCCCCGCACGTAGCCGCGGAAGAGGGTCCAGGCGCGGGCGTCGAGTGCCGGGCCGCGCTGCTCGGTGGCCGCCGTGCCCTCGAACGCCTCGGTCGTGCCCACGAGCGTCCGGGGGAGGTGTGCCCTGCCCGCGCGGAACTCGGTGTCGGTGACCTCGATGGTGGGTGCGAGTACCCACAGGAGCACGAGGACCCCGAGCTCCATCCCGATCGCCACGAGGACGCCGGCCAGGACGCTGATGGGGAGGAAGACGAGCAGGGTGGCGGGGATCACGAGCGCCGTCGCCAGGTACAGGGCGGGCGGGGCCCAGAGTCGTTCGCGGTACAGGGTCACGGGTCCATTCGATCACGAGCGGACGAGGTCACGGAACGGTCACGGCTGCACTAGCCTCGTCACGTGACCGAACCAGTCGACGTCCTCTGGACCGGGGAGCACGCTCCCGGCCACGCCCACCCCGGCGACGCGGGTGCCGATCTCGTCTCCACCGAGGCCTTCGTGCTGCAACCGGGCGAGCGACACCTGGCCGCCACCGGACTGCGGATCGCGCTGCCCGAGGGGTACGCCGCGTTCGTGGTGCCGCGCAGCGGCCTGGCGGCGAAGCACGGCATCACGATCGTGAACAGCCCCGGCACCGTCGACTCCGGCTACCGCGGCGAGATCAAGGTCGCGCTGCTCAACACGGACCAGACGGAACCGTACGAGGTCCACGTGGGCGACCGCATCGCCCAGTTGATCGTGATGCCGGTGCCGCAGGTGACCTACACCCGGGTCGACGAGCTGCCGGACAGCGTCCGCGGACAGGGCGGGTTCGGCTCGTCGGGCTACGGTGACCGGAGCGGCGCCGTGCACGGTGCCGCCGCAGACGCTCAGGAAGGGACGCGCGCATGAAGTTCGGCCGACGCAAGCAGGACGAGGTCGAGGTGGCGGACGCCGTCGCCGACGACATCGAGGTCGCGGACACGTCCCCCGAGGTCGACATCGCGACCGATGCAGACGCGGACCACGACGAGGTCGACGCGGTCGCCCCGACGGACAAGTCCGCTCCGGACGACCGGGCCGAGAACGGCCCCCACGACGAGACCGAGGCGAACCTGGTCCGCCCCTACGTCGACCTGGGCGGGGTGAAGGTGCTCCCGCGTGAGGGCCTGCACCTGCGCCTCGAGGTCGAGGAGGGCTCGCAGCGCGTCGTCGCGGTCGGGCTCGACTACGACGACTCCACGCTGCAGGTCCAGCCGTTCGCCGCGCCCCGGTCCACCGGCCTGTGGCACGAGATCCGCGCCCAGATCGCCGAGCAGATCGAGCGCCAGGGCGGTGTCGTGACCGAGGTCGACGGCCCGTTCGGCCCCGAGCTCCGGGCGTCCGTGCCGGTCGCCGTGGATGGTGACGGCGGCACCGCCGGTTCCCGTCCGGCCCGCTTCGTCGGCGTCGACGGCCCGCGCTGGTTCCTGCGCGGCGTGATCGCCGGCAAGGCCGCCGAGCAGCCCGACGACGCCAGCGAGATCGAGGAGCTGTTCCGCAGCGTCGTCGTCGTGCGCGGCACGACGCCGATGCCGCCGCGCGACCTCATCCCGCTGCACATGCCCAAGTCGACGCAGACCGCGATCTGACGGCCCGACGAGCAACCCCGCCTGGAGGCACGGTGCCGGACCACGACGACACCCCACGACCCGAGACGGCTGGCCCCGACCCCGCTGCACCGGCAGCTGAGTCGTCGGTGGCGCCGTCGTTCTCCGCGCAGTTCCGTGACGCGGTGCAGAACGCCGGCATCGCCCGCGTCGCGCCCGGCGAGGCACCGTCCGGTCGGGCCCTGCTGGGCGCGGTCGGCGGGGTTCGTGGGCTCGCCGAGTCGGTGCTGCCCGGGTTCGCGTTCCTGGTCGTCTACGCGATCACGAAGGAGCTCGTGCCCAGCGTCGTGATCCCCGTGGTCGTCGGCCTGGTGTTCGTGGTGCTCCGGCTGGTGCAGCGGCAGTCGGTGACGATGTCGTTCGCGGGCATCCTCGGCGTCGCGGTCTCGGCCGGCCTCGCGCTCATCACCGGCCGCGCGGAGAGCAACTTCATCCCCGGCATCATCATCAACGCGGTCTGGCTCGTCGGGCTGCTGATCACGCTGGCGATCCGCTGGCCGCTCATCGGGCTCGTCGTCGGCTTCCTGCTGCCCGCGAACGAGGACGGCTCGCACGTCGACTGGCGTGCCGACCCGGTCAAGCGGCGGGTCCTGACGGTCGCCACCTGGATCTGGGTCGGCCTGTTCGCCGTCCGGCTCGCGGTGGAGGTCCCGCTCTACCTGACGGCGCAGGTCGAACTGCTCGCCGGGCTGAAGCTCATCCTCGGCGTGCCGCTGTACGCGGCGGTGCTCTGGGTGACCTGGCTGCTGGTCCGCACCGTGTTCGTCCGACGCGACGACGTCGCCGCGGTGTAGAGTTCTCTCGACATCAAGATAGTTCTCGCCGGGCGCGCACGCGTCCGCGGGATTAGGTTTGCCTTGCTGGTGGGACGGTCCACGGCCCGCGAGGATGAGGGCAAACCGATCAGTAGGGAGGCGGCACGGTGGCTGCAGTCAATAGCTTCGGCTCGAAGGACACACTGTCGGTTGGGGGTGTCGACTACGCGATCCACCGGATCGACTCGGTTCCCGGGCACGAGAAGTTGCCCTACAGCCTGAAGGTGCTGCTCGAGAACCTCCTCCGCACCGAGGACGGCAAGAACGTCACCGAGGGGCAGATCCGGGCGCTCGGCTCCTGGCGTCCCGACGCGGAACCCGACACCGAGATCCAGTTCTCGCCGGCGCGCGTCGTCATGCAGGACTTCACGGGTGTGCCGTGCATCGTCGACCTCGCCACCATGCGCGAGGCCATGGCGGACATCGGCGGCGACCCGAACAAGATCAACCCGCTGTCGCCGGCCGAGATGGTCATCGACCACTCCGTCATCGCCGACCTGTTCGGCAGCACGGACGCCCTGCAGCGCAACACCGACCTGGAGTACGAGCGGAACGGCGAGCGCTACCAGTTCCTCCGCTGGGGCCAGACCGCGTTCGAGGACTTCAAGGTCGTCCCGCCCGGCACCGGCATCGTGCACCAGGTGAACATCGAGTACCTGGCGAAGGTCACCTACACGCGTGACTTCGACGGCGAGACCTACGCGTACCCGGACACCCTGGTCGGCACCGACTCGCACACCACGATGGTGAACGGCCTCGGTGTGCTCGGCTGGGGCGTCGGCGGCATCGAGGCCGAGGCCGCGATGCTCGGCCAGCCCGTGTCGATGCTCATCCCGAAGGTCGTCGGCTTCAAGCTCTCCGGCGAGATCCCCGCCGGCGTGACCGCGACCGACGTGGTGCTCACCATCACGCAGGAGCTCCGCAAGCACGGCGTCGTCGGCAAGTTCGTCGAGTTCTACGGCGAGGGCGTCAGCGCCGTCCCGCTCGCCAACCGCGCCACCATCGGCAACATGTCGCCCGAGTTCGGTTCCACCGCGGCGATCTTCCCGGTCGACGACGTCACGCTCGACTACCTGCGCCTGACCGGTCGCGACGAGGCGCAGATCGCCCTGGTCGAGGCGTACTCCAAGGCCCAGGGCCTGTGGCACGACGCCTCGGTCGAGCCGAACTACTCCGAGTACATGGAGCTCGACCTGTCCACGGTCGTGCCCTCCATCTCGGGCCCGAAGCGTCCGCAGGACCGCATCGAGCTGTCGAAGGCCAAGGACCAGTTCGAGGTCGACCTCGCCAACTACGCGAGCATCGACCACAGCGAAGAGGACAAGGCCGTCGCCGACACGTTCCCGGCGTCCGACCCGGTGGCCGCGGCCCCCGGTGACGAGCACGCCGTGGACGACCTGCAGGACGCCCCCGGGTCCGAGGTCCCCGTGCACGCCTCGAGCGCGCCCGGCACCGTCTCGAAGCCGACCTCGGTCGCCATCGCCGACGGCGACCCGTTCACGATCGACCACGGTGCCGTGGCGATCGCCGCGATCACGTCGTGCACGAACACGTCGAACCCATCGGTCATGATGGCCGCCGGCATCCTCGCCCGGAACGCCGCGCAGAAGGGCCTCACCGCGAAGCCCTGGGTGAAGACCACCCTCGCGCCGGGGTCGAAGGTCGTCACCGACTACTACGAGAAGGCCGGTCTCACCACCTACCTCGAGCAGCTCGGCTTCTACACGGTCGGCTACGGCTGCACGACCTGCATCGGCAACTCCGGCCCCCTGCCCGAGGAGATCTCGCAGGCCGTGCAGGACAACGACCTCGCCGTCACCGCGGTGCTCTCGGGCAACCGCAACTTCGAGGGCCGCATCAACCCCGACGTGAAGATGAACTACCTGGCGTCCCCGCCGCTGGTCATCGCGTACGCCCTCGCCGGGTCGATGCACTTCGACTTCGACAAGGACGCACTGGGCACCGACCAGGACGGCAACGACGTCTACCTGACCGACATCTGGCCCGACGCGGCTGAGGTGCAGCAGGTCATCGACACCTCGATCGACACCGAGATGTTCACCCACGAGTACGGCTCCGTGTTCGAGGGCGACGACCGCTGGAAGAACCTGCCGACCCCGACGGGCGACACCTTCGAGTGGGACCAGGAGTCGACCTACGTCCGGAAGCCCCCGTACTTCGAGGGCATGACGATGCAGCCCGACGCGGTGGCGGACATCTCCGGTGCCCGCGTGCTCGCGAAGCTCGGCGACTCGGTCACGACCGACCACATCTCGCCGGCCGGTTCGATCAAGGCCGACAGCCCCGCCGGTCAGTACCTCGCCGAGCACGGCGTCGACCGCAAGGACTTCAACTCCTACGGCTCGCGTCGCGGCAACCACGAGGTCATGATCCGCGGCACGTTCGCGAACATCCGTCTGCGCAACCAGCTGCTGGACGGCGTCGAGGGCGGGTACACCCGTGACTTCACGACGCCGGACGGCGAGCAGTCGTTCATCTACGACGCCTCGGAGCACTACCAGGAGCAGGGCATCCCGCTCGTCATCTTCGGTGGCAAGGAGTACGGCTCCGGCTCGTCCCGTGACTGGGCGGCCAAGGGCACGAACCTGCTCGGTGTCCGTGCGGTCATCACCGAGAGCTTCGAGCGGATCCACCGCTCGAACCTCATCGGCATGGGTGTCGTCCCGCTGCAGTTCCCGGCGGGCGAGACGGTCGAGTCCCTCGGCCTCGACGGCACCGAGGTCGTGTCGATCTCCGGGCTGACCGAGCTGAACGAGGGCCGCACCCCAAAGACCGTGCACGTCACCGCGACGCCGAGCGAGCACTCGCCCGCCGGCAAGCAGCCGGTCGAGTTCGACGCGGTCGTCCGCATCGACACCCCCGGTGAGGCCGACTACTACCGCAACGGCGGCATCCTGCAGTACGTGCTCCGCTCGCTCGTCTGACGCGACCCAGATACTGCCTGGAGGCGCGGTGCCAGCTGGCACCGCGCCTCCAGTCTGTTCTGTCCCTACGCGCATAGAGTGGGCCGACAGCCCCACGAAAGGAGCGCTCGTGAGCCTGCTCAGCAGCATCACGTCGCCGCGCGACCTGAAGCGTCTCTCCGACGCGCAGATGACCGACCTCGCCGCCGAGATCCGACGCTTCCTGGTCGCCGAGGTCGCGAAGACCGGTGGGCACCTCGGGCCGAACCTGGGTGTCGTCGAGCTGACGCTCGCGATGCACCGCGTGTTCGACTCGCCGAACGACCCCTTCGTCTTCGACACCGGGCACCAGTCGTACGTGCACAAGCTCGTCACCGGGCGGCAGGACTTCTCCAAGCTGCGCGAACGCGGTGGCATCGCCGGCTACCCGCAGCGCAGCGAGTCCGAGCACGACATCGTCGAGTCCTCGCACGCGTCGTCGTCGTTGTCGTGGGCGGACGGCATCTCCCGCGCGTTCGGGCAGACCGGCCAGACCGACCGCACCGTCGTCGCGGTGGTGGGGGACGGCGCGCTCACCGGTGGGATGACGTGGGAGGCGCTCAACAACATCTCCGACGACAACGACCGGCGCCTGGTCATCGTCGTCAACGACAACGGCCGCTCGTACGCCCCGACCATCGGTGGCATGGCGCGGTTCCTGAGCTCCGTGCGCACCCGCCGCGAGTACCGGGCCCTGTACGAGAGCACGCAGGCCGTGGCGGCGCGGTTCGGTGCTCCGGGTCGTGCGGTGTACCGCGGCATGCGCGGGGGCCTGCACGGCTTCCTGTCGCGACTGACGAACAACGAGGCGCTGTACTCGAACCTCGACATCAAGTACATCGGCCCGGTGAACGGGCACGACCAGCAGGCGATGGAGGCTGCGCTCCGGCAGGCCAAGGAGTACGGCGCTCCCGTGATCGTGCACGTCATCACGGAGAAGGGCCACGGCTTCGAACCCGCGCTCCGCGACCAAGCCGACCAGTTCCACGCCGTCGGCCACATCGACCCGGAGACGGGCGAGTCGCTCGACGCCGCGTCGGGCCCCTCGTGGACCTCGGTGTTCGCGTCCTCCCTGGCCGAGGCCGGCGCCTCGGACCCTCGGATCGTCGCGATCACGGCGGCGATGCTCCGGCCGACCGGGCTGCACCTGTTCCAGGAGCAGCACCCCGACCGCGTGTACGACGTCGGCATCGCCGAGCAGCACGCCGTGACGACCGCCGCGGGCCTGGCGTACGGGGGACTCCACCCGGTCGTGGCGCTCTACGCGACGTTCCTGAACCGGGCGTTCGACCAGGTGCTGATGGACGTCGCCCTGCACAGGGCCGGCGTGACGTTCGTGCTCGACCGCGCCGGCATCACCGGTCCGGACGGCCCGTCGCACCACGGCATGTGGGACCTCGCACTGCTGCAGGTGGTGCCGGGGATCCGGATCGCCGCACCACGGGACGCCGCGACACTGCGTGAGGAGTTCCGCGAGGCGATCGCCGTCGACGATGCCCCTACCGTGCTGCGGTGGTCGAAGGGGCAGGTCGGGCCGGACATCCCCGCGGTCCGTCGTCTCCCCGACGGTGTGGACGTGCTGCACGCCGCCGCGGACGACGTCGAGGACGTCCTCTTCGTCGCCGTCGGGTCCATGGTGCCGGTGGCACTCGAGGCCGCGGCGCTGCTCGAGGCGCAGGGCATCGGCGTCACCGTCGTGGACCCGCGCTGGGTGGTCCCGGTCCCGGGTTCGCTCATCGAACTGTCGCGCTCACACCGGCTCGTCATCACGATCGAGGACGGCGTGCGGGTCGGCGGCGTCGGGACCCGGCTGCGGCAGGACCTGCGTGCCGCTGGGGTCGATACCGGGGTGAACGAGCTCGGGCTGCCCGACGCGTTCATCGACCACGCGACGCGGTCCCAGATCCTCGCCGACGCGGGGCTGACGGCGCAGGCCATCGCCCGCGACGTCATCGACCAGGTCGTCGGGACGAAGCTGCCGCAGGCGAAGCCCGCGCGCTCCCGCGAGTCCGCCGCGTCCGACCGCTGACCGCTCGGCCCGGGTCCGGGTCCGGTCCGGGTCCGGTCAGCAAAACACCGGTGTTCGCGCTCCACTCCGCGGTTTGCGGGTGTTCGGTGCGCGAACACCGGTGTTTTGCGTACTGGGCCTAGCGGGAAGCGGGGCCGACGATCAGGGGCTCGTGGAACGTACCGCCGAAGACACGCTCGGAGGCACCGGAGCGGTCGAGGTACGGGCTGATCCCACCGGCCTGGAACGGGTAGCCGGCGCCGAGGATGAGCCCGAGGTCGATCTCCTCGACGTGCTCGACGACCTTGTCCTCGAGCATGCGGTGCAGCTCGTCGGCCAGGGCATCCTCGAACCGGCGCTGCATCTCGGCGGCGTCGACGGGCTTCGCGTCCTTCTTGGACGGTGCGACCAGCTTCACGGCGGCGGGGTCGTACCCGGTCGCGTTGCCCTTCTTGTCGCGGGTCAGGATCGTCCCGTGCTCGGCGATCTTCTTCAGGCCGTCGCCGGGGTAGAAGCGCTCCGGCCAGGCGGCGTGGTGCGAATCGAGCACGTGCGCACCGACCGGCAGCCCGACGAGCTCGAGCAGCTCGAACGGCGACATCGGCAGGCCGAGCGGTGCGGCACCCTGGGCGACGGTGTCGAACGAGGTGCCTTCCTCGACGCCGCGCATCGCCTCGCCGAGCACCCGGGCGAGCACCCGGTTGACGACGAAGCCGGGCTGGTCCGCGGTGATGACCGCGGTCTTCTTCAGGGTCTTCGCGACGGCGAGGGCGGTGACGAGGGCCTCGTCCGAGGTCTTCGCCGCGCGCACCACCTCGAGCAGCGGCATGACCGCGACCGGGTTGAAGAAGTGGAAGCCGACGAGCCGCTCCGGGTTCGTCAGGACCGACGCCATCTCGTCGACGGAGAGCGACGACGTGTTCGTGGCGAGGATGGCGTCCGGGGCGATGACCTGCTCGATCTTCCGGAAGACCTCTTGTTTGACGGTCATCTCCTCGAAGACGGCCTCGATCACCCAGTCCGCGTCGGCGAAGTCGTCGTACGACACCGAGCCGCTGACGAGCGCGGTGATGCGGTTGGCGTCGTCGGGGGAGATCCGGCCCTTGTCGAGCAGCTTCGTGACCTCGCCGCGGATCCGCTCGACACCGGCGTCCACACGGGACTGGTCGACGTCGGTGATGACCACGGGGACCCCGAGACGGCGGGCGAAGAGCAGCGCGAACTGGGAGGCCATCAGCCCGGCGCCGAGGACACCGACCTTGGTGATCTTCTTCGGTTCGACACCTTCCGGCGCGCCGACGGGCTTCTTCGCGCGCTTCTGCACGAGGTCGAAGGCGTACATCGACGCGGCGAACTGGTCGCCGGACAGCAGGTCGGCGAGGGCGTCGTCCTCGTCGGCGAACCGTTCGTCGAGCGAGCCCGACTTGGCGGCGGCCACCAGGTCGAGTGCTCGGAACGGCGACTTCGGCACGGTGCCGATCTTCGACGCCACCTGGCCACGCGCGACCTTGACGACGGTGCCCCATGCCGCCTTCTCGAGCATGCCCGGCTCGTTCTTCCGCACCACCTTGGTCGCGCCGGTGATGACACGATCGGCCCAGGCAACGGACGAGGGCAGGAACGTGACGGACGGCACCAGGACGTCGCCGATGCCGATCTCGACCGCGGCCGGACCGTCCATCAGGCGGTTGTTCTTGAGCGGGTTCTCGACGATGACGCGGAGCGCGCGCTCCGGGCCGATCAGGCGGGGGAGCAGTGTCGCGCCACCCCAGCCGGGGATGATGCCGAGGAACACCTCGGGCAGGCCGATGCCCTGCGCGGCGGACGAGAAGGCCCGGTACGTGCAGTGCAGGGCGATCTCGAGCCCGCCCCCGAGCGCCAGGGTGTTCACGAACGCGAACGACGGCACTCCGAGGTCGGCGAACTTGCGGAGCGTGGCGTGCCCGAGGGCGGCGAGGTCGTGCGCGGCCTCGCGCGACGGGACCGCTGCGGCCTGGGACAGGTCGGCCCCCGCCGCGAAGCAGTACTCCTTGCCGGTGATCGCGACGCCCTGGATCGTGCCGGCGGCGGCCTCGGTCCGCAGGGTGTCGAGCACCCCGGACAGTTCACGGAGCGTGCGGGGTCCGAGGGTGTTCGGCCGCTTGTAGTCCTTGCCGTTGTCGAGCGTGATGAGTGCCAGCGTGCCGCCCGAGGGCATGGTTACGTGCTTCACGAACGAGTGGGTGACGACCTCGTCCTCGCTGAGTTCGGCCAGTCGGTCGTTGTCGACGATGGTCATGGTCACGCCCCCTTCCGAGCGGAACGCTCGGCCGACTTGCTGTGGTTCGGGTTCTCCCAGATGACGGTGCCGCCCTGGCCGAGCCCGATGCACATCGTGGTGATGCCGTACTTGACGTCCGGTCGCTCGGCGAACTGCGCCGCGAGCTGGTTCATGAGTCGGACACCGCTCGACGCGAGCGGGTGGCCGACGGCGATGGCGCCGCCCCACGCGTTCACGTTCGGGGAGTCCTGGGCGATGCCGTAGTTGTCGAGGAAGGCGAGCACCTGGACGGCGAACGCCTCGTTGATCTCGAACAGGCCGATGTCGTCGATCGACAGTCCGGCCTTCGACAGTGCCTTGTCGGTGGCGGGGACCGGGCCGACGCCCATGACCTCGGGCTCGACGCCGGCGAAGGCGAACGACACCATGCGCATCTTCGTCGACAGGCCGTGCTGCTTCGCACCGTCCTCGGACGCGAGCAGGCTCATGGTCGCGCCGTCGTTGAGTCCGGCTGCGTTGCCGGCGGTGACCCGTCCGTGGGGCCGGAACGGCGTCTTCAAGGCGGCCAGCGCCTCCAGGGTGGTACCCGGCCGGGGCGGCTCGTCGGTGCTGATGACGTCCCAGCCGTCGCCCTTGTTGACCTCGACCGGGATGACGTCGGGCTGCAGCTTGCCGTTCGCCCAGGCGGCGGCGTAGCGCTGCTGGGACTGGACGGCGTAGGCGTCCGTGCGGTCCTTCGTGATCGCGGGGAAGCGGTCGTGCAGGCGCTCGGCGGTGGCGCCCATGACGAGGGCGTCGCTCGACACCATGCGCTCCGCGACGAAACGCGGGTTGGGGTCGGCGTTGAAGCCCATCGGGTGGCGGCCCATGTGCTCGACCCCACCGGCGATCGCGACGTCGGCGGCACCGAAGGCGATGGCACCCGCGAGCGTCGTGACACTCGTCATGGCGCCAGCGCACATGCGGTCGATCGCGTAGCCGGGCACCGACTTCGGCAGGCCTGCGAGCATGCCGACCGTGCGCCCGAGCGTCAGGCCCTGGTCACCCTGCTGCGTGGTCGCGGCGACGGCGACGTCGTCCACCGCTGCGGTGTCGAGGGAGTCGTTCCGGTCGAGCAGTCCGCGCATCGCGTGCACCGCGAGGTCGTCGGACCGCGTCTTCCAGAACACCCCCTTCTCGCCGGCTCGTCCGAACGGTGTGCGAACGCCGTCCACGAACACGACGTCTGATGCCTTTGGCAATCCGGGCCTCCCAGATCCTCTTCGATCGGGCCGGAACGCAGGTCGCTCCGGCCTGGCCGGGCCTCGCCCGGCGACCCTGCCGACGCTATGCCCCCACCCTGGGCGGCCGCATGCCGGTTGGGCAGTTCCTACGACTCGTCGTCGTCCGTCGCCGCGGGCCGCTGTGCAGCAACGACAAAGGCCGACGCGATGATCGACGAGAGTTCCTCGACCTGCCACGGGCGCGCGTCGTGCTCGGCGAGCGCGGCTCCGACCAGTTCGGTCGACACCGGCGACGGCGGGGCCCACGACACAAGCCGGAGCGTCTCCGGCGTGAGCAGGTTCTCGAGCGGGATGTCGAGCTCCTCGGCACGCTTCGTCACCGCGGCGCGCGCGGCCTTGTACCGGCGGTCGGCCGCGGGGTTGCGGTCGGCCCAGGCGCGCGGCGGCGGGAGCGTCGCCTCGCCGGCACCACGCAGGCGGGGGAGGTCCTCGGTGGTGCGGCCCTCGTCGACGGCGACCCACCAGCGGTCGAGCTCGGAACGGCTGGCGCGGCCCGTGAAGGCCTTCAGCGCCCCCAGCTCGGCGCGCGACTCGGGTGCGGCGGCCGCAGCGGCGACGATCGCGGCGTCGGGGATGGTGCGGCCCGGGGCGATGTCCGCCAGTCGGGCGTACTCGTCACGGGCGAGCCACAGCGACCGGGCGATCGCCAGGGCGCGGGCACCACGGAGCGCGTGCATGCCCGACAACCGACGCCACGGCTCGGCGCGGGCCGGCTTCGGTGCACGGTGCAGCACCGCGTCGAACTCCTCGGCCGCGATGCGGGACTTGCCGGCCTCGTCGAGCTTCTCGGCGAGGGCGTCGCGCAGGTCGGGCAACAGCTCGACGTCGAGCGATGCGTAGACGAGCCACGACTGGGGCAGGGGACGGGTGGACCAGTCGGCGGCCGAGTGCGCCTTCGCCAGGGTGATGCCGAGCAACTGCTCGACGACGGCACCGAGGCCGACACGGGGGAACCCGGCGATGCGGGCGCCGAGTTCGGTGTCGAAGATGCGGGTCGGGACGAGGCCGACCTCCTGCAGGCACGGCAGGTCCTGCGAGGCGGCGTGGAACAGCCACTCCTCGTCGACGATGGCGTCCTGCAGGGCGGAGAAGTCGCCGATCGGGATCGGGTCGAACAGGAACGCACCGGCACCACGGCGGAACACCTGGATCAGGTACGCGCGCTGCGAGTAGCGGTAGCCGCTGGCGCGTTCGGCGTCGACCGCGACGGGGCCGTGCCCGGCGGCGATGGCGGCGACCGCGTCGAGGTACTCGTCGTGCGTGTCGATGACCTTGACGGCGTCGTGCGACGCCTCGAAGGCGGGGCCGGCAGCGGCAGCCGGAGC
>NZ_MJGM01000008.1:94853-160454 GCF_001864905.1 Curtobacterium sp. MCBA15_007 | reverse complement strand
AGCAGCCGAGCCGGCAGCGGGGCTGGCGGCGTCCTGGGGAGCGGGATCGGTCACTTGGCGAGCCTCCTCGGGGCCAGCAGGGTCACGCCGTCCGATGCGGGAGGCAGACCGGCGAGCATGGCGACGATGTCCTGCCAGGCCCGGACGTGTGCGGTGAGGTCGTCGCCGCGTGGTGTCCACGACGCGCGGAGTTCCAGCTGGGCGCCGTCGCCCTGTGCGGCGAGGTCGCCGTACCCGCGCGAGATGATCTTGGTGGCCGTGCCCGAGGCGTGGTCGTACGTCGCACCGTGCGACTCGAGCGCGTCGACGAGCCAGCTCCACGTCACGTCCGCGACGAACTCGTCGACGCCGATCTCCGGTTCGAGCGGCGCCTGGGCGAACGAGACGACGCGGAACGCGCCACCCCAGCCCTCGGGTTCTTCCGGGTCGTACAGGGCGATGAAGCGCCCGGTGCCCAGGTCCGACTCGACCCCGTGCGCGGTGCCGGACACGTCCGCCGCCAGGGCGATCGAGAACGGTGCGATCCGGGTCGGCGAGGGGATCTCGGTGACGGTGGTCTCGGCACGGCCGCTGCCGCCGGACACGAACGCGCGGAGCCGCGCGAAGGCGTCGGGCTCTCGGGTTTCGGACACACATGCAGACTAGGCTCCGGGCCATGTCCCGATCCGCGCGACCCGCCGAGGACGTCGTCCAGGAGACCGCTCGATCGGCCGGGTTCATCGCACTCGGCGCCGGTCTGGCAGCAGCAGCGGTGGGGACGGCCGTCATCGGTGGCTTCGTCGCCGCCGTCGCCCGCGCCGTCGTCACGCCTGACCGCAAGCGCAACGAGCGCGTGCCGATCCACGCCGTCGACCCGGTCCGGAAGACCGTCACGATCGAGCGCACCGCGGACACGGAACTGCAGGGCCGCTACTCGCTCTGGTTCGGCGGCGGCACCGGACACATGCGCGTCGGCGAAGTGCTCGGCACGACCGACACCACCGTCACCCGCCGCATCATCGCCATCGACGCCGGCGACCCGACCGCCGCCCGTCGCGGTCGCTGGGGCGGCTGGTTCTACCTGACACCCGGCGAACTCGACGTGCCCGTCGAGGACGTCGACATCCCCACCCCGAACGGCCCTGCCCCGGCATGGGTCGTCCGCGCCGACGATCCGGACGCCCCGTGGGCCGTGCTGGTGCACGGCCGTGGTGTCACCCGCGCCGAGACCATCCGCGCCGTCCCGGTCTTCCGCGCCGCCGGCTACTCGGTCGTCCTCGCCTCGTGGCGGAACGACGGCGTCGCCCCGCCCAGTGTCGACGGTCGCTACGGCCTCGGCAGCACCGAGTGGGAGGACGTCGACTCCGTGCTCCGCTGGCTCACCGCGCAGGACGCCCAGAGCGTCGTGCTGATGGGCTGGTCGATGGGTGGCGCCGTCGTGTTGCAGACCCTGCTCCGCTCGCGGTTCGCCGGGCTGGTCGACGGGGTCGTGCTCGAGTCACCCGTGGTCGACTGGCACGCCGTCCTGAAGTCGCAGAGCCAGCTCCTGCGCCTGCCGCGGCCGGTCCGCAAGGTCGCACAGCGCCTGCTCCGCACGCCCGTGCTCTACCGGTTGGCCGGGCTGCAGCGGCCCGTCGACCTGCGCGAGCTCGACATGGTCACCCGTGCCGACGAACTCACGGTGCCGATCCTGCTGCTGCACAGCGACGACGACGGCTTCGTGCCGTCCTCGGCCTCGCACGACCTGGCGCGCGCGCGGCCCGACCTGGTCCGGCTCGAGATCCAGACCACGGCCCGGCACACGAAGCTCTGGAACCACGACGCCGACTGGTTCGACGCCCGGATCCTCGCGTGGCTCACCGAGGTGGTCCAGCGGCGCGGCGCGGCCAGCGCGCGGTAGAGACGACCGAACGACGGACGGGAGGCGCGGTGCCAGCTGGTACCGCGCCTCCCGTCCGTTCCTGCGTCCGTTCGGTCGCTTGGTGAGCAGGAATGGTCGGGTCGCCGTCCGACACCCGACCATTCCTGCTCACGAAGCGGGTGGTCCGGCGATCGCTCCGTTCGAGGCGCTTCCTGCTGCCTCGTCGGGCGGTTCGCGAGTCTGCCGGAGCTTGCCGACCAGATCGATCACTTCGTCGAGGAGCGCGGGCGAGTGCTCATCTCGTGGGCGTGCGCGTCTGCCTCGGTCTTGTAGATCTCGCCCCATGCGATGCTCGGCGGCATGGCATGGACAGGCAGATCGGCGTCAGGGAGACAGATCTGGACGAAGTGCGGG
This sequence comes from Curtobacterium sp. MCBA15_007, assembly GCF_001864905.1. Lineage (NCBI taxonomy): Bacteria > Bacillati > Actinomycetota > Actinomycetes > Micrococcales > Microbacteriaceae > Curtobacterium > Curtobacterium sp. MCBA15_007. The sequence continues at coordinate 158,200 of NZ_MJGM01000008.1, read as the reverse complement.
AAAGCGGGGAACGTCCAGAGGTCTTCGTCTTCGAAGCGACTCCAGAGCAACAGCTCCCCGACGCCCAGCGGGTGGCCGAGCTCCTGACCGTTCAGCGGCGGATCGCAGCTGACCATCAGCGCATGGTGACCGTTCGGGAGCTCGATCGGTCGTTCCACTTCGCACCGGAAGACGGACGAGAACCGCTTGCTGTCCATGGACGAGAGAAAGAAGACTTCTTGCATGTCAGAACTCCGGATTGATGCCGCTGACGCGATCGAGCTGGATCGCGCGCTTCTCGATGCCGTTCGGGAGGGGGTCGCGCAACGTTGCTTCGAGCAGGAACTGCCCCGAGTTCACGCTGTGATCGGGCTCGGTCTTCCCTGACGGTAGTCCTGCGACGTCGCGGTGGTCGGCAACAGAACCAGGGTGGGACGGCGACCATGAGGCACCGGTCGCCTGAGCATCTCCGCCGTAGACACGGGAGATCTTCTGACCTTCGAAGGGCGTCGGGAACTCGTCGCCGAGCTTCTTCACCGCCGTCGGCAGATCAACCTGGTTGAGCACCCCGCCGGTCGCCGGCGACGTCGTCGCGCTGTGGAACCACGATGCCGACTGGTTCGACGCCCGGATCCTCGCGTGGCTCACCGAGGTGGTCCAGCGGCGCGGGGCGGCCAGCGCGCGGTAGACGCGACCGCAGGGCGGATGGGAGGCGCGGTGTCAGCTGGCACCGCGCCTCCCGTTTGTCGGTGGTGCCGTCTGCGACAATCGACCCATGTGGCCGTTCCGCAAGCGCCCCGACACGGTGCCCTCGTTGCCGACGAACCCCGTGCTGCAGCAGATCGTGCAGCGGGGCGGCGACTTGTCCCAGCCGCGCGACTGGGTGCACTTCGTCTACTTCCCGGACGGAGGGTCCGCCAGGGCTGCCTCCGCGCGGATCGCCGCCGCCGGGTGGAACGTCGCAGTCAAGCCGTCGGGTGCGGAGTGGTACGTCGCCGCCGATCAGCAGAACGTGCTCGTCGACGACGCCCGACTCGGCGAGGCGGTGCGGTTCTTCGAAGGGATCACCGCGGAGACCTCCGGCGCGCAGTGGGACGGCTACGAAGCGAGCATCTAGATCGTCGTTTGCTGGCCTCGCCCGAACTCCTCGAGAATGAGTCGATCCGGACGACCAGGGGTGATCTCGGCGGTCAGGTCCGAGCCTGGTGCACCAGATCGGGCAGCACGATGTGATCAGCGGGGATCGTGTACGTGACCACCTCGAGGTCGTTCGGCGCTGTCATGGTGATCCGGTCTCCTCTGTCGTCTCGGTCTGGGGCGAGAGGCCGCCCACGCTCATGGCAGCGAGGATGTCGGTCCTGCCGGGCGTGAACGCCGTGATTCCGACCGAGGTGTCAGCCTGCACGATGCAGAACCCCGGCTGCTCGTCGCCGAGCGGCACGAGCGCACGGGCGAACTCGTCGAGTCCGCGCACGTCGAAGCCCTTTTCGGCGGCAATCCTGTACTTCGTCAGGAAGGTGCGTGCCGTCGACAGCGCGCCCTGCTCGAAGATGCGCAGCCGTTCCTCGGCCAGACACCGCGATGCCACCTCGAGCGCCAGTTCCGCCCCCGGAGCGTCTGATGCGCGGAGCCGCGCGCACAGCTCCTGGACGGAGATGTGGACGACCCCGACGGAACGGTCGATCGCCGTGGCTGCCACGAGCGTTCGGTCCGTCGCGCGCAACACGACCGTCACGAGTTCATCCCCGTGCTCGACCTGACAGATCAGGACCAGCTCGTCGCCGAGGGCTTCGAGTGGGTCGATGAACGGCACGAGGTTCGGCTCCTGCTTCGAGTAGGACCGCCGGATGACCGCTGCGAACGAGCGTGCGGACATGTCGGAGACGAGCACTTGCGCGTCCGATCCCACTGCGGCGAGGACCTCGACGACACGATCTGGCAGGTCCACAGTCGTTCCGTTGGTGACCGCTCGGAGATGGTGGATCGAGATGGCCGGGGGCACGTCCGTCACCGTCTGATCTCCGCGGACGACGGGCTGTGTCGGTACCGGACCTCGCCGTCGGGCAGAACGTCGATGTCCACTCGTGCGCGCCCCGGTTCGCTGTAGTGCCAGGACGGACCTCGGCGGTTCGACCAGCCCTCGAGCAACTCACCCGAGGCGAACCGGATGGCGATCCGCGCGCCCGTGACTGCACCGTCCGAGACGACCTTGTTGTGCAGGGCAAGGAGGTCGAGCAGGGACGGTTTGTCGCCGGGATCGAGGAACGCGTGTTCCCCGTCAGAGCCTGTCAGCGCGAAGTCGGTCTCGAACCGGAGCGAAGCACCGCTCGAGAAGCGGATCGTCACGTCTGGTCCGATGCTGATGAGGTCGACGGTGTCGCCGGCGATGTCCAGCGCGAAGGGCTGGCGCGGAACGCCGCTCATCCTCGATCTCCTTCCGTGCCGGTGCCCGTGCTCGTGCTCCCGGTCGGCGGCTCGGTGCGGGCCGGGCGACTCTTCGGCCCGGAGACCTGCCAGGACTCGAACTCGGCATCGGGACCGGCGACGAGGGTGTCCCCGCCGTCGAAGATCAGCGTCAGTACGCCGTTCTCGGTCGAACTCCGAACGAGCTCGGCACCGAACAGCCGCAGAACCGGGAGCAGTGAGTCCTTGCGGTCGGGATCGACGACCGCGGTGCTTCCGGACCGGTCGGTGACGGTGCACTCGGATTCGAGCTGGACGCGGTAGGCGTTGCCGAACCCCAGCTCAAGCCGGAAGTCGACGCCTATGAGGTCGAGCGTGCCCGCGCGCTCGAGGGTCATCGCGCCCCCGGTGGAGTCTGCCGTGTCACGGGTCACGATCGTTCACTCGTCCGAAATCTGCGCGGAGCCGACGACAGAGGGCCGGCGGAGTCCATCCCGCGTCGCATCTGTGAACCCCGGAAGTTCAAGACTGTCGACGTTCCTCTTCCTCATCCAGATCATGATCTCCCTGGTTGATTCAGGATCGTCGTTCACGGACTGCTAGTCGCCGAACAATTCGGACGACGTAGGAGTTGGACGATATCGAACTTCGTCGTAGGCCGGGAGCCACGGTTCCAGACCGAAGTGAGCACGAACCGCCTTCTCGAGGACGATCGGGGAATCGATCGTGAGCCGCGGGACCTGGGTAGCCTCCTGTCCCGTTGCCCGGCGCATTCTCGTTCCGTCGAAGTTCGTCACCCGGACTCCGTCGTAGTCGTCTGATCCGAAGCTGTAGGCGGGCAGGAAACGTGCCTGATCCGGAGCGCGGTGGCCCACTATCTGCCACATCCCCGGTCGGAATCGGGCGTCGAACGTCATCCGGGCCAGGAGTGGCGGAGTTGCGGCCACCTCGCTGAGGTCGAGGCTCTGAACTGCATCTTCAGGAACGACCAGATCGAAGACGACGACGTAGAACGAACTCTTGTACTTGCCGATCACTTGTCCGAGGGCAGCCCTGCCGTCGCCGAGGGGCACTGTGAAGATGTCGCCGATCGTGATCCTGTAGACCTGCTGTTTCGTACTCAATACGGGCTTCCTCCTGCCGCGTCGTAACGCTTTTCGCTCATCTGGTGGCGCTTGTTGGACAGGCCGCCATCCGGGTTGCCCTTGTTCGTGGGTCCGCCTTCGTTGCGAATGTGGAACTCTTCTCGACGGTCCAGGTCGACTCCTGGGTGCCCCCTGTCGATCCTCTCAAATCTGAACGCCGCATCCGGGTGTTCTCGTGCGTGAGCGGCCTGGCGCAGGAGGAAGTGGTCTTCACTCTTGGTCTGTCCGATGTAGGGCTTCAGGCCGTCGGTGATGTCCGTGCGCCGGTAGATGATGCCCGGTGGTACCGGCGTCTCTTCGCCGAGCTTCGCCACGGACGTCGGCAGATGCACCTTCGACATCGTGCCGCCGGTGGCCGCCGACGTCGCCGCACCCTCGGCAGCGTTCCGGAGCAGGCCGCCGGGGGTCACGGGCTGGCCACTCACCGCGTAGTTCGCGACGTTCTCCGCCGCACCTTCTGCTGCGTTCTTGACCAGCTGCTTGCCGATCAGGGCACCGGCACCACCCCCGACGGCGCCGAAGGCCCCGCTGACGGCGACCTGGCCCCAGTTCACCTCGCCGGTCGTGGCCTTCTGGATGATTGTGTCGGCACCGGCGCTGATGAGCATCATGCCGACCGGACCGCCGACGCCGGTGGCGACGAGCACCCCGCCCGCGACGACCATGGCACCGCCGGCGACGTACTCCCAGTTGTCCGCGAACCAGTCACCGGTCGCGGCTGCGGCACGTGCGAGCGGCCCCTGTTCGGCTGCCGCGTAGGCCTCCAGCTCCGCGTCGGTGACGGGCGCGAGACCGAGCGGGTCGATGGCGTGCAGCGGATCGTTGCCGGCGAACGAGTACGGGTTGCCGGCCCAGGCTGCTCCCGCGGGCGCGGTGACCGGGTCGACGGACAGGAAGCCGCGCGACGACGAGTCGTAGGCGCGAGCACCCATCCACTCCAGGCCGGCGACCTGCAGCGAACCGTCGGCGCCGAGGGCGACCCCGCCCGGCAGACCGGAGCCGCCGAGGTCGACGAGCGTCTGCCACGGGTCGGCGTCGTCGGCTGCTCTCGTGGTGCGCCGACCGCTGGCGATCCAGCGGTCGTCCACCCCGATCAGGCCGCCGGGAGCGCGGAGCACCGGCTCGTCACCGACGGCCAGGAGCGTCGGCGCGAACGCGGCGGTGTCCCAGTCGATCGGGACGCCGTCGACATCGGCGAGTTCACCGAGGGCGTCGACCTGCAGGTCGGTTGTGGTGCTGCCTGCCGCGGTGGACTCCGCCACCCCGGTGAGGTGACCCTGCGGGGTCCAGCCGTACGTGGTCGTCACGCCGTCGGCTCGGAGCGCCTGCACCCGACGACCAGCGCCGTCGTAGGCGTACTCCACTTCGGGCAATCCGTCCGGAGCGTCGACCCTGCTCAGCTGTCCGGCGGCGTCGTACGTGAACCGTCGGGCCGCGGAGTCCGTCCGTTCCTCGACCAGACGCCCCGCCGCGTCGTAGACCCAGTCCGTGCGACCACCCTCGTGGACGGCGGCCACGAGCTGTGCGGCATCGTCGTGCTCGTAGGAGACGCTCTTCCCGGCGCCGTCGACCCGGGTGATCCGCCCATCGGCGTCGCGTGCGACCGTGCTGACCTGCGTGCCCTCCGCGTCGATGCGCGCGTGCCGGACCACGTGTCCGTTCACGTACTCCCAGGTCTGCAGCTGATCGCCGGCGCGGGCCTGCAGGAGTCGCCCTGCCGCGTCGTGCTCGTACCGGGCCTCGCCGAAGACCGAGTGCTCGACCCGGACGACCCGCCCTGCCGCGTCGTGCTCGTACCGGGTCGTGGACCCGTCGGGAGACTGCACCGAGGTGCGGAGCCCGTCGGCATCGTGGGTCCACCGCGTTTCGCGCGCGCCGGTTGAGCGGCGGACGAGCTGCCCGAGTCGGCTGAACTCGAGGACGTGGGCGGTGGGGGAGTCCGGACGGGTCTCGTCGGTGATCGTCACCGTGCGGGTGCGGGAATCGCGGTCGATGCGGCCGATCAACCGGTCACCGGCGTACTGCGCGGATTCCCGACCAGCTGCGTCGTACTCCCACCGCAGCACAGCGCCGTCCGGGTCGGTCTGGGTGAGCTGTCGTCCGGCGGTGTCGTAGGTCGCGATCGTCGTGCGCCCGAGCTGATCCGTGGACGAGGCCACCTTGTCGAGCTGCGTGTACGTCCGGACGGTCACGCCACCCAGCGGATCGACGGTGCGGACGAGTCGTCCACGCTGGTCGTACTCGTAGCGGGTGGTGCCGCCGAGCCCGTTCACCGCGGCGACGAGCTGTCCGGCGGCGTCGTACCGGAAGCTCCGCTGGCCGAAGCGGGTGTCCCGCGCCGAGACCACGCGACCGACCCGGTCGTACCGGTACCGCACGGTGCCGACTCCGGGGACGTCGGCGTGGACGACCCGACCCTGGCGGTCGTACTCGGTCCGGGCGACCTCGCCGGTCGGCAGGGTGCGCGCGACGACCCGCGAATCGGCGTCGTAGGTCAGCGTGGTGCGTGCGCCGGCCGGGTCGATCGCGTTGACCGGGCGACCGCACGCGTCGTACTCGTACCGGGTGGTTCGGCCAGCCGGGGTGGTGACGGCGACGACGCGTCCGGCGAGGTCACGTTCGATCCGGGTGAGGCCCCCGTCCGCGCCGACGAGCTCGGCCGGGCGGCCGCAGGCGTCGTACGTCGTGAGTTCGGCGGACGTGTCCGCGTGCTCGAACCGGGCCGGACGCCCGAACTCGTCGGTCGTCACGGAAACGGCGTCGAAGGCGTCGCGAACCGTGGAGACGCCGTCCGCGCGCGAGCGACGCACCTCGGTGCGGACACCGGTCGGGTCGACCGTGGCACCGAGGGCTCCGACCGCGTCGTACTCGCGCTTCCAGGTGCCGCCGGCCGGGTCGACCACGGCCTCGAGTCGGGAGAGCGCGTCGTGCACGAACGCCCACTCGGCACCGTCGGGCAGGGTCATCGACGAGACGTTGCCGAAGGCGTCGAAGTCCTTCGTCACGACGCGACCGAGGGGATCCGTGGTGGACACGATCTCGCCGTGCTGGCCGTAGGTGACCTCGGTGCGCGCACCGGTCGGGTCGATCGTCGCCGTGACCCGACCGCCGTCGCCGTGCTCGAACCGCCACAGCCCGCCGTCCGGGTCCTCACGCGCGGTGAGCAGTCCGGCGGCGTCGTAGCGGTACCGGGTCCGGTTGCCGAGCGGTGTGACCGCCTCGATGATCCGGCCTCCAGGGTCGCGGACCAACTGCGCGGTGTCACCGACGGCGTTCTCGACCCCGATGAGCTCACCGGACGCATCGTGGTGGAAGGAGACGACCACGCCCATCGGATCGGTCGTCCCCACGAGCAGGCCGTCCCGCCACTCGAGCAGCGTGCGACCGCCGACAGGGTCGATGACGACGGAGGGGTTCCGGTCCTCGCCCGCGTACTCGTACTCGACCACCCCGCCGTTCGCGGTGACCACCGTGGTCATGCGGTCCTGCTCGTCGTACCCGAAGGTCAGGTCGGCGCCCTCCGGTGTCACGGTCCGGGCGCGCCGTCCCCGCTCGTCGTACCCATGGACGGTCACCTGGCCGTCGCGCTCGGTCACCGAGACGAGGTTGCCGTGCGGGTCGTACGACATCGACTGGCGCTGCCCGTCGGTGTCGATGATCCCGACGACGCGGCCCTTCCGGTCGGCGATCCAGGTGTTCGCGTGGGCCCCGTCGACGTCCGCCACCGAGGTGACCCGCCCCCGCAGGTACGTGAACCGGACCTGTCGACCGAACGGTGTGCGCTGCTCGACGACCCGGCCGCGGTCGTCGTAGGTGTTCTCGCACTCGACGACCCCCGTCGCCGCGGTCACTCGGTCGATCAGCCCGTCCGCGTTCCAGCGGTACACGCGACTGCCGACGGCATCGGTCGTCCGGACCAGCCGGCGGGCGTCGTCGTAGTGGTACTCGACGCGTCGCCCGTCCGACGCCGTCACCGACGCCACCCGGTCGCCGCGGTACTCGATGTCGACGAACCGCCCGAACACGTGCGAGAGCCGGGTGATCCGGTCGTGCTCGTCGCGTCGCACGGTCACGGCGGTGCCCGCTCCACGCGCACAGCTCAGCCACAGTCCGGACGGCGTGAACGCCCACCGACCGCCGGCGTTGTCCCGCACGACGAGCGAGTCCTGCTCGGCCCGGAGCCACAGGTCCTCGTCGACGCCGCGGCCCCACCCGTCCCCCTGTCGCGGGAAGTCGACCTGCCGACCGTCGTCGAGCACGACCGAAGCAACATCGTCGCTGACCTCGAGCCGGATGTCGAGGATCGAGGACCAGCCGAGCCCGAACACCCCGATGCGGCCGTCGAGCGAGTTGTACATCCGGGTGAGCCGGAGCGACGCAGCCTGCCCCGCGAAGGACAGGTCGGTCTCGGGCTCGAGGAAGTTCCCTGTCGCGGTGTTCACGGGGTCGTCGGCGAACCCGTTGGTCGGGGGCGTTCCCATCGCCGAGAAGGGTCCGATGGTGAAGTCGTCACGTCCGGCGTCGATCCCCGCCGAGGACAGGGCGGCCGCGATCGCCGCGTCCGACAGCGTCGCGGGCCCGGCACCACCACCGGCGGCCTCGAACTGCGCGGCGACGGTGCCCGCCCAGTCGGCGTCCTGCCCGTTCGCCGTGAGCCAGTCGTTCACCGCGGTCAGCAGCGACTGGGCGTTCAGGGTGCCCCAGCAGGGGTTGCACTCGGCCTCGTAGTCGCTCAGGGCGTTGCGGAACGTGGAGACGGCGCTCGACAGGTCCGAGTCGAGCGTCCGGGTGTTCGCCTCGAAGGAGCGGAGGTCTTCGGGGACGGCCGACGACGTCCCACCGCTGGTCCCACCACCCGCGGGGATCTCGCGGCCCTTGACGCTGACCTCCTCCGCCTGCAGTCGCGGCTCCGGCTCGGGCTCCGGCGGCTTCGGGTCGTCGCCCCCGCCGAACCACGTCGAGACCTCGTGCCCGGCAGCGACGAGGAGGTTCTCCTCGCGTTCACGCTTGCGGGCGTCCCACGCCTTCGCCTGCTTCCGCCGGTCGTCCTCGTCCTTCGCGGCGTCGCGGAGCTCCTGCACGAACCCCGACAGGCTCTGCAACGACTCGACGAGCTTCGTCGCGCTGCGCGCACCGATGTCGGCGTTGTCCGCGAAGACCTCGGAGAAGTACCCCCGGAACTCTGCACTCGCGGTCGTCACCGACGACGACCGCGATCCGGACTGGCCGCCGATCGACGACGCGAGCGCCGTCGAAGCCGATTTGAGCGTGTCCGCCGCGCCGTACGAGTAGCCGGTCGGATCGTTCCCGTGGATCTTCGCCATCGTCAATTCCCCCCATGGTGCTGACCGGCCCATCCTGGCACGGCCAGCGACTGAAATGCCAGAGGACTGGCTGAACCGACGGACGGGAGGCCCGTGGCGGTGTCGCCACGGGCCTCCCGTCCGTCAGTGGGTCGCGTCTACGCGACCGCAGCCTGCACCTGCCGCTGGACGCGACCGAGCATGCCCACCATGCCGCGGATCCGCAGCGGGCTGACCGCCTCGGACAGGCCGATGGTCAACGGGTAGTCCGTCGGGACGGCGAGCACCTGCTCGACGGTCAGGCCGGACAGGCCCTGCGCCAGGATCGAGGCGAAGCCGCGGGTGGTCGGTGCCTCGCGCGGTGCGGTGGCGTGCATCCGGACGACGTCCGGGTCGTCGCCGTCCTCGCCCACCGTCACGGTGATGAAGACGGGGGACTGGCACTCCTCGACGCGTTCGAGTTCGTCCTCGTGCCCCTGCAGGCGCTCGGGCAGCGCCGGCAGCTCGTTCGAGAACTCCAGGAGGAGCTGCAGGCGGTCCTTCTGGCCCAGGGCGAGGAAGTCGTCGCGGATCTCGGCGAGGGTGGCGGGGAGTGTGGCGTCGGTGCTGGCGTTCATCGGTTCGGAACCGTACCCGGCTCGGATCCCTGCACGATGGGGACGCGGACGGCGCTGCCCCACTCGGTCCACGAACCGTCGTAGTTGCGGACGTCGGCGTAGCCGAGCAGGTGCTGCAGGACGAACCAGGTGTGGCTCGAACGCTCACCGATGCGGCAGTACGCGATGACCTGGTCGGCGTCACCGATGCCGGCGCCCTCGCGGTAGATCGCGTCGAGTTCAGCGCGCGACCGGAAGGTGCCGTCGGGCGCCGCCGCCGTGGCCCAGGGGATGTTCACCGCGGTGGGGACGTGCCCGCCGCGCAGCGCGCCCTCTTCCGGGTAGTCGGGCGCGGTCGTGCGCTCCCCGCTGTACTCCGGGGCGCTCCGGACGTCGATGAGCGGCTTGCCGAGGTGCGCGAGGACGTCGTCCTTGAAGGCACGGACGGGCTCGTCGTGGCGCTCGACGACGGGGTAGTCGACGGGCGTCACGGGGGTCTCGTCGGTGGTCAGGGCGCGGTCCTCGGCGATCCACTTGGCGCGGCCGCCGTCGAGCAGGCGGACGTCCTGGTGGCCGAACAGGGTGAACACCCAGAGGGCGTACGCGGCCCACCAGTTGTTCTTGTCGCCGTAGATCACGACGGTGGTGTCGCGGCCGATGCCCTTGCCGCCGAGGAGCTCGGCGAACGCGGCGCCGTCGATGTAGTCGCGCTGCACCGGGTCGTTGAGGTCGGTGTGCCAGTCGACCTTCACAGCGCCGGGGATGTGTCCGGTCTCGTAGAGCAGGACGTCCTCGTCGGACTCGACGACCACCAGGTCGGGCGCGCCGGCACCGGCGTCCAGTTGCTCCTGCAGCCACTCGGTGGAGACGAGGCGCTCCGGGTGCGCGTAGGCGGCGAACTGCTCGGACGGGTCGACCGGTGCGGTCATCGGGGGTACCTCCAGGGGTGCGGGGGAGCGTGGTGCTGGGGAGCGTGCTGCTGGCGCCGGACTAGGATCGGGCGTCGGTGCCTGTGGGCAACGGTACGCGGACGTACCGTGCCCCTGACGCAACGTGACACCCCACGACATGCTTCCCGGAAGGGTCCCCCGATTGCCCGCTCACCTCGTCGACCGTGATCCCCGGGTGACCCCGCAGCAGATGGCCGCGGCGCTCGTGCCCCCGCCGCAGTTCACGGACGCGTCGTTCGACTCGTACCGGCCGGACCCGGACTACGCCTCGCAGGCCTCGGTCCGCGATGCCGTCGCCGCCTTCGTGACCGCAGGGCCCGCCGAGGCCCCACGGCGCGGGCTGTTCGGGAGGCGCAAGCAGTCGGCGGAACCGTCGGCCAAGTCCGGGGTCTACCTGGACGGCGGCTTCGGTGTCGGCAAGACCCACCTGCTCGCGGCGGCGTACCACGCGGCCACCGGGCGGAAGACCTTCGGCACCTTCATCGAGTACACCGCGCTCGTCGGGGCACTGGGGTTCCAGGGGACGGTCGACCTGCTCCGCGGCACCGACCTGGTGTGCATCGACGAGTTCGAGCTCGACGACCCGGGCGACACGATGGTGATGACCCGGCTCATCAAGGAACTGACCGAGACGGGCACCCGCTTCGCCGCGACGTCGAACACGCCGCCGGGGGCGCTCGGCGAAGGACGCTTCGCCGCGCAGGACTTCCTGCGCGAGATCCAGGCGATGTCCGACCGCTTCGACACCATGCGCATCGACGGCCTCGACTACCGCCGACGTGCGGTGGACGAGTCCGCTGCCGTCGTCGACGACGTCGCCGGGTTGCTGCCCACGGGCGCGGTCACGCTCGACGACTTCGGAGCGGTGGTGGCGCACCTGGGTTCCGTGCACCCGTCGAAGTACGTCGCGCTGGTCGAGGACCTGGACGCCGTCGGACTGACCGACGTCCGGGCGTTCACCGACCAGACCGACGCGCTGCGCTGGGTCGCCCTGGTGGACCGGCTGTACGACGCGCAGGTGCGGATCGTCGCCTCGGGGACCCCGCTCGACCAGGTGTACCCCGACGTGATGCTCGAGGGCGGCTACCGCAAGAAGTACCTGCGCGCGGCGTCCCGCGTCGTGGCGCTCACCCGCGCCTGAACGTCGCTCCCTGCCCGGACCGATCTGTCCACGGCGGTCTCCTGCCCCTCGCGCAGGGGACATCGGGCCGCTGGAAACACGACGTTTACAAACGGCGCGGTCGCGTTACATCCGCGAAACAGTTCGTGCTCCCTCGTGAAACCTCGCCTCGCCAGACTCGGTGACACCCGAGGCGGTCCAAGAGCCGCTCGTGCAATCGAGAGGTGAACAGATGCTTGATCAGGGCCAGACAGGCTTCATCATGATCATGGCTGCGCTGGTGTTGTTCATGACACCCGGCCTGGCCTTCTTCTACGGCGGTTTGGTGAAGGCGAAGTCCGTCATCTCCATGATGATGATGTCCTTCGGTGCGATCGCGCTCGTCGGCGTCCTCTGGGTGCTGTACGGCTACGCGATCGCCTTCGCCAACACGGGGCCGCACACGGCCGTCAGCGGCGTCGTCGGGTTCTTCAGCATCGACTGGAACCAGATCGGCCTCGGCCAGGCGTTCGAACAGTCCCAGGCCACCACGCTCGCCGCCACCTACCCCGACCTCGCCTTCGTCGGCTTCCAGGCCACCTTCGCGATCATCACCGTCGCGCTCATCTCCGGCGCCATCGCCGACCGCGCCAAGTTCGGCGCGTGGATGGTCTTCGCCGGCATCTGGGTCACGGTCGTCTACTTCCCGGTCGCCTCGTGGGTCTTCAACCTGACCTCCGGTTGGGCCGCCACGTGGGGCGTCATCGACTTCGCCGGTGGCACCGCGGTGCACATCAACGCCGGTGCGGCGGGTCTCGCCCTGGCGATCGTCCTCGGCAAGCGCGTCGGCTTCGCCAAGGGCGCGCACAAGCCGCACAACCCGCCCTTCGTCCTGCTCGGTGCCGCCATCCTGTGGTTCGGCTGGTTCGGCTTCAACGCCGGCTCCGCCGGTGCCGCGAACGGCGTCGCGTCGCTCGCCTGGATCAACACGCTCGCCGCTCCCGCAGCCGCGGTCCTCGGCTGGTTGCTCGTCGAGAAGCTCAAGGACGGCAAGGCCACCTCTGTCGGTGCCGCCTCGGGTGCCGTCACCGGCCTGGTCGCGATCACCCCGGCCTGTGCCAACCTGACCCCGGGCTGGGGCATCCTGCTCGGCTTCCTCGCCGGCATCGTCTGCTGCTTCGCCATCGACTGGAAGTACCGCCTGGGCTTCGACGACTCGCTCGACGTGGTCGGCGTGCACCTGGTCGGCGGCATCTTCGGCACCCTGTTCCTCGGGTTCTTCGCCAACGACACCGGCCTGATCTACTCCGGCTCGTTCGAGCAGCTCGGCAAGCAGGCGGCCGCAGCCGGTGCCGTCGGCGCCTACTCGTTCGTCCTGGCCTTCCTCATCGGCTGGATCATCGAGAAGACCATGGGCTTCCGCGTCAAGACCGAGGACGAGGTCGCGGGCATCGACACCGCCGTCCACGGCGAGGAGGGCTACGTCCTGTACGAGCAGACCGACGACAGCCCGGTCAGCGTCCGCTAGTCACCAGGCACTACCCGTACGACGACGGGCCCCGCGCACACAGCAGCGCGGGGCCCGTCGTCGTGTCGCTGGGTCGCGTGTTCGACGTGACCACGGACGGGAGGCTCTCCACCGGTCACGGTCGGTCCGCCGCTGGCGCGTCGGCACGGAAGCGGCTTCGGAGGCGCGGTGCGGGTCGGACCCGCACCGCGCCTCCAGGCAGCTGGTCGCGTCAGCGACCCGTTGGTTCCGTTGGTTCCGCCGGTTCGGTTGGTTCCGCCGGCGACGTCACCAGGCGTAGTCCTCCGGCGAGGTCGTGTGCCCCGGGAAGATCTCGTCGAGCCGGTCGAGTGCACGCTGGTCGAGGCGGATGTCGACAGCGCGGACCGCGGACTCCCACTGCTCCATCGTGCGCGGGCCGGTGATCGGCGCGGTGACGCCGGGCTGGTGCAGCAGCCAAGCGAGGGCGAGCTCCCCGGGGGTGTGCCCGAGTTCCTTCGCGAAGGACTCGTACGCGGTGAGCTGGTCACGGTGCGAATCGACGTACTCGGCGCTGCGGCCGGACAGGCGACGCGAGCCGTTCTCCGTCTTCTCGATGACGCCGCCGAGCAGGCCGCCCTGCAGCGGCGACCACGGGATCACGCCGAGGCCGTACGCACGGGCGGCGGGCAGGACCTCGCGCTCGACGTCGCGGACCACGAGGTTGTAGATCGACTGCTCGCTGACCAGGCCGAAGGTGTTGCGGCGCTTCGCGGCCTCCTGCGCCTGGGCGATGTGCCAGCCGGCGAAGTTCGACGAGCCGACGTAGAGCACCTTGCCCTGCTGCACGGCGACGTCGATCGCCTGCCAGATCTCGTCCCACGGCGTCGCACGGTCGACGTGGTGGAACTGGTACAGGTCGATGTGGTCGGTCTGCAGCCGCTGCAGACTCGCGTCGAGCGACTGCCGGATGTTCAGGGCGCTGAGCTTGCCGCCGTTCGGCCAGTCGATCATCTCGCCGTAGACCTTCGTGGCGAGGACGGTCTTCTCGCGACGCCCGCCGCCCTCGGCGAACCAGCGGCCGATGATCTCCTCGGTGGCACCCTTGCCCACCGAGCCGCCGTACCCGTTGGCGGTGTCGAAGAAGTTGACGCCGAGCTCGTGGGCCCGGTCCATGATCGCGTGCGAGTCGTCCTCGCTGGTCTCCGGGCCGAAGTTCATCGTGCCGAGCACTGCTCGTGAAACCGACAGCCCTGTCCGTCCGAGGTGTGTGTAGTCCATGAGACGGGTCTACTCGTGACGCGCTGGTGGCGCCAGGCCCTGGGAGTACCGGTCGAGGGGTGGGGAGTAGTCAGGGAGGACCACTCGAGAGGAGCAGCCATGCCAGCCAAGGACGAGATCCCCAGCACCCTGCAGCGGTCCCCGGAGCACGCGCAGGAGATCTTCGAGAAGGCGCTCGACTCGGCGAACGAGTCGTACGGACCGGGCGAGCGCGCGCACCGCACCGCGTTCGCCGCGGTGAAGCACGAGTACGAGAAGGTCGGCGACCACTGGGAGGAGAAGGAGTCCTCCGGCCCGTCCGACTCCGGTGCCGCGGGTTCGCGTGGTGCTGGCTCGGACTCATCCGGGAAGACCGAGGGCGGTGTCGACGCGAACGCCTCGAAGGCACACCTGATGGACGTCGCGAAGCGGCTCGACGTGCGCGGCCGGTCGAAGATGAACAAGGACGAGCTGGTCGACGCGATCGGCAAGGCCAACGACCGTGCGACCGCCGCCGCGCGGAAGTGACGGTGCGAGGCGGGGCCTGCATTCCTCGGCAGGCATGCTGGCTCGGGGCGAGGGGGTAACGTGCCGACGGTGAACATCCCAGCACTCCGTGGCAGCCGGATCCTCGGGTTCGGACACCACCAGCCCGAACGCATCCTGACCAACGACGAACTGTCGACGATGGTCGACACGAACGACGAGTGGATCCGCACCCGCACCGGCATCCAGACCCGACGGATCGCCGGGCCCGACGACACCGTCACGTCGATGGCGATCGAGGCCGGCCGCCGTGCCCTCGCCGACGCCGGGGTGTCGCCCTCGGCCGTCGGACTCGTCATCGTCGCGTCCACCACGCACCAGGACCGCGCTCCGTACACGGCCGGCCGGGTCGCCGCCGCACTCGGCATGACGAACGGCCCAGCGCCGATCGACATCAACACCGCGTGCAGTGGCTTCGAGTACGCGCTCGGGCTCGCCGACCAGTCCATCCGGACCGGCTCGGCCGACGTCGCGCTCGTGATCGGGTCCGAGGTGCTGTCCGGCATCGCCGACTGGACCGACCGGTCGACCTGTGTGCTCGTCGGTGACGGAGCCGGCGCCGCCGTGCTCGGTGTCGCCGAGACGCCCGAGATCGGGCCGGTGTCGTGGGGGAGCGTGCCGCACCTGCTCGATGCCGTCCGCGTGGAGGGGTCGCCGGGGCGCTTCAACCAGGAGGGCCGCTCGATCTACCGCTGGGCCATCACCGAGGCGGAGGGACACGCCCGCAAGGTCGTCCAAGCCGCGGGGCTCTCGATGGACGACATCGAGGTGTTCGCGTTCCACCAGGCGAACCTGCGGATCATCGAGCCGCTCGTGACCGCGCTCGGCGGGGAGTCCAAGTTCGTCATCCGCGACGTCGTCGAGTCCGGGAACACCTCGGCGGCGAGTGTGCCGCTCGGGCTGTCGAAGGCGTGGGAGCGTGGTGACCTGCCCGAGGGCGTGCCGGCGCTGCTGTTCGGCTTCGGGGGCGGGTTCGCGCACGCTGGACAGGTCGTGACGACGCCCGTGCGGTCCTTCTAGGACACGGCCTGCAACAGACACAGACACAGACGCAGGAACGGCCCGGGCACGCTGCCCGGGCCGTTCCGGTGTCAGTGCTTGGTGCCCTGGTCCGGCGCTTCGTGCCGGGGTTCAGGGCGTCGTGCCGGGGGTGAGCGCGTCGTGCCGGGGTTCAGCGTTTCGTGCCGTGGTCGTCGTTGCCCGGCTCGGTCCAGAGGTCCTGGTCCTTGCCCGCGCCACGCTTCCACGGCAGGGCACACCGGGTCTTCTCGGCCGCGGGGGTCACGGTCAGGACGATCGGGAACTGCGCCGGCGGCATGCCGAAGCCCGTCCGCGACGCCTGGATGACCTTGCGACCCAGCGCGTGGTTGCCGAGGCCACCGACGGCCGCGCCGATGCCGAACGGCAGGGCCCGACCGAGCACCGACCCGCCCTGTCGGATGGCGAAGCGCTTGATGAACTGGTCTCGGACCTGTCCGCCGATGCCGTTCACCATCTGCTTCGGGAGGGACGAGGTCACCATCTCGCCCCAGAACGCGGTCCGGACCTGGCCACCGGCGATCTGTCCACCGAGTTGCTTGATCAGCTGCGTCCCCGGGGCGCCGAGGATCATCGCCATCACCAGGGTGCGAGCGCGCTCGGGGTCGTCCAGGGCGATCCCGTGCACCTCGGTCACCGACTGGGCGAACAGCGCCGTGGTCTCGAGGAACCCGATCGTCTCCGCACCGCTCAGTCCGAGCGCGGCAACCATCCCGACGCCCGGGATCACGGCGCTCGCACCGACCGCGGCACCACCGGTCGTCACGGCCGTGAGGTACTGCCGCTCGAGGATCTGGATGACCTCGGCCGGCGTGGCGTCGGGCTTGCGGCGGCGGATCGCCTTGACGTGCGCCACGACCGCCGGCCGCTGCACACTGATGGCGCGGTCGAGCAACTTGACCCATCCTGCGGGTTGGTGCGGTTGCGGGGTTCTGGAGTCGTCTGACGTGGGGGAGACCTGGGCGTTCGGCAGCGGCACGATCGCCTGGTCCTTCGGGGAGCGGGCCATGCGCTCACCGTACGCCGGGCATGTGGGAGGCTCGCTGGATGGACGGCGACCGGACAGCGCGACCCCTCGACGCCGTTCGCCGCGCGGCCGGGTTCCTGCCCGTCCACGAGGTCACCGCCCTCGCACCGGACGTCCGCGTGCTCGACCCCGGGTCCGTCCTGATCGGGGCGGGCGTGACCGTCCTGCCCGGAGCCGTGCTGTACCCGTCCACGACCCTGGAGACCCGCGACGGCGGCCTGATCTCGGTCGCTTCCGGAGCACGACTCGGCCCCGGGCCGGTGACCATCGTCGCGTCCGCGGCGACCGTGCACGTCGGCGAGGACGCCGAACTCGGGCCCGGACCGGTGACGATCATCGCGACGGGATCCGACGTGGTGGTGGGTGGTCGCGCTCGCCTGACGGCCGGGTGTCTCGTCGAGGGGCCGGCGTGCATCGGCTCCGGCGCGCAGGTGCTCGGGCCGGTGTCTGTCCGGGATGTCGAACTGGCAGACGGCGGCGACCACCGCGAACCCGACCCGGACCACCGCGGCGGTGTGGTCAAGGGCGCGGGGCCCGTCCGTGGTGTGCGCGTGGGGGTCGGCGAGGTCGTGGTCGGCGGGGTGCTGAACGGCCGCGGAGTCTCCGGTTCGCCGACGGTGGAGCGCCAGCGGGAGTACCACCCCGAGGCACCGCACCGCCCGCGCTGACCGTCCGTGGTGGGTCACCCGCACGGCACACCTGCGCGCCGGAGCGCAGCCCGCACCCGGTCGGGCTGCATCAGGTCGGACCAGGAGAGCCGGATGACCGCGCGGACACCGGGGCACGACCGGATGAAGTCCTCACGTCGTTTCTCGCGCCAGTGCACATCGGCGGTCGAACGCCCGTCGAGCATCACCGGGTCCTCGTACTTCGCGCGGCCGTCGACCTCGACCACGACGCCCTGGTCCGGGAACCAGAAGTCCACCACCGCCGTCTCCGATCCTGCCCGGGCGAACACGTGCTGCTGCACCGGCTCGGGCACGCCGAGCTCGCGGAACCGAACCCGGCACACCGACTCCGCCGGCGACCCCGACAGTGCCGACCCCATCGCGATCGCGATGCCCGCCTTGCTGCGGGCTGCTGTCAGCGCTGCGAACTCCGCCTCGAGGGTCGCGCGATCGCTGAGCCGACGCGAGAGCACGGAGTCGACGACGGGCAGCGCCTCGAACAACGCGCGCGTCGCAGCGACGTCGATCGCGGTCCTCGCCGGGGTCGTCGTGGGTATCGAGTCCTCGTCGATCCTGACCGCGGGCGGCCGCATCTGCGAGCCGTGCCGGACGAACCACGCGGTGACACGAGTGTGCGTCGTGGTCGGATCGGAGAGGTGCACCTTCGGCGGTGCCGCTGCGACCAACGGCAGACCGAGGACGGCGCAGGCAGACTGGTGTGAGACGACGTCCGTGTCACGGATCCGGTGCGCCGAGGCCCGGACGAGCACGTGGTGCTGCTCGCCGGGGTGCAGCCCGGCGAGGGCACCCGGGTGGACGAGGACGCCCGGACGGAGGCGTTCGAAGCGTCCGCGGCGAACGTCGCGTTCGAGGGCACGGCGTTCGGCGGAGGTCGCGCCCGATGTGCGGATCAGTTCGACGTCGTTCGCTCTGGACATGACACCAGGCTCGCCGAACGCGGAGATCCAGCACGCTCCGGACGCCGATCTGTGGAGACTCTGGCGGGGGCGACGCCCTGTGGAGGACTGACCGCCTGCAGTGCGTGTGCATGTTCCGACGATCCACGCGTCGAACGACTCGTGTGTTGTCGCCTGATGTGCGCACAACTACTGCGTGTGCATGTTCCGACGATGCACGACGCGAACGACTGGTGGAATGTCGCAGAACGGGTGCGCCCGGCGCGACCGCGCGCGCTACACCCGCGCGAGCTCCGCCCGCAGCGGCAGGTCCTGCTCCTCGAGGATGACCTGCGCGCCCACGGCGGTGCGGGCGTTCACGACGATCGGCGCGAGCAGGTTGACCGTGGTGCCGGACGCGCCGGGGTTCGCGACCACCAGCAGCATCGCGTCCGCGGGGTCGGTCAGCCCGAGCGCGGCGGCCTGCTCGTCGGTCAGCTCGGGCGCGTACGACGGCAGGTGCACCGCGGCGTCGAGCAGGAACAGTCGCGCGTCGTCGCCGACGAGCGTGAACAGCCCCTCGGCACCGTCGACGGGCGACAGGGCGAAGGCCGGCGCGGCAGCGAGTCCGAACAGCGGGACGGCGAAGGTCAGGGAGATGCTCATCGGAGGTAGTCCATCAGGGTCGGCTGCAGGACCTTCGCGGTGACGGCGAGGGCTGCCTGGTAGTTGGTCTGCTGCACCTGCAGGTCGAGGACGGCCTTGGCGAGGTCGACGTCCTCGATGCCGGCGCGGCGGCTCTCGAGCGAGACGGTCGCGGACTTCAGCGAGTCCTGCGCCGCGAGCGCGGCGGCGTGCCGGACCCCGACGTCGGCCTGGGCGCCGCGGACGGTCCCGAGCGCGCCGTCCACGTCGTTGATCCGCGCGTTCACGTTCACCCCGTTCTGCAGGTCGCTGACGATGGAGTCGATCACGGCGAACACCGAGTCGTCACCGGATCCGAAGACCGCGGTGCCGGTGGTGTCGACGCGGACGGTCGTGCCGTCACCGATCCGCCGGGACACGTCGGTGCCCGAGGCCGCCCAGCCCGTGGCCGGGTCGTGGGCGGCAGCGGCGGTCGACGACCCCGCGAACACCGAACGGGTGCCGTAGGTGGTGTTGGCTCGTGCCTCGAGGTCGGCCTTGAGCGACCGGAACTGCGTGACGAAGGCGTCGCGGTTCGTCTCGCTCATGGTTCCCGAGTTCGCGGCCTGCACCGTGAGGTCTCGGACGTTGTTGAGCACCGAGTACACGCTCGACAGCGCACTGTCGGTGGTCGCGAGCCACGCCGCGGCGTCGTCGGCGTTCCGCGAGTACTGCGCCGCAGCGGCCTGCTCCTTGCGCACCTGCATCGACGATGCGGTGCCGACCGGGTCGTCTGACGGCTTCTGGATGGCGCGCAGCGTCGTGGCCTGGTCGGTGAGCTCGGCGACCTTCGCGGCACCGGCCTGCAGCCGGGCCGAGGCGGCCGCCATCGACATCTGGGTGGTCACTCGGGTGATCACGATCAGCCCCTCCCGACGAGTCCGACTCGGTTGATGATGGTGTCGAGCATCTCGTCGACGGCGGTCAGGACGCGCGCGGCGCCCTGGTACGCGTGCTGGTAGCTCAGCAGGTTCACGTTCTCCTCGTCGAGGTCGACGCCGGCGCTCGACTGCTGCTGAGTGCGTGCGTTGGTGAGCGCGAGTCCGGTCAGCGTCGATTCCGACGTCGCCGACCGGGAGGCGGTGCCCACCCCCGTCACGAACGTCGCCCAGACCTGGTCGGCACCGTCGGACGACGCCCCGAGTCGCGCGAGCGCGTCGGCGAACGAGTCGTCGAGTTCGCCCGCCGCGTTCCGCGTCGCCAGGTCGCCGGCGTCCGTGGGGACGACGCCGAGCGCCTGGGCGGCGGGCACACCGGTCGCCAGCGAGAAGAATGGTGCGCCCGTGGTGCCGGCCGGGGTGGTCCCGGTGGTGTGCAAGGCGTTCACGGTGGTGGCGAGTCGGGTGGCCACGGCGTCGTAGGACGCGGACGCCTCGGCGAGTGCCCCGCCGGTGCCGGTGCCGGAGGCGGGCGCCAGGACGGCGAGGGCTCCGCCGATCGACCCGCCGCTCAGCCCGACGGCCCCGGCCGTGCCGGTGGTCCAGGTCAGGGTGGCCGCGGTTCCGTCGGCCAGACGCTCGCCGCCGCCGAGGGCGACCGAGCGGGCGTCGGTGCCCTGCACGAGCGGGTTGCCACCGAGGAGCACGTCGACCGTGCCGTCGGCGTTGGTCCGGGTGGTGCCGCCGGCGAGCGTCGCGATCTGCTGCGTGAGCTGGTCGCGCTGGTCGAGCAGCTCGTTGGCGGTGCCGCCCGACGCCAGTGCGGTGCGGATCCGGCCGTTCAGGTCCGCGACCTGCTCCGCGGCGCCGTTCAGCTGGGCGACCTGGCCGGTCAGGGAGCCGCGCACCGACGACCACTGCGCATCGACGGCCTTCGATCCGGCGGCCAGGGCGGAGACGACGGTGCCCGCGGCTCCGAGCACCGCGCTCGCGGCGCCGGGGTCGTCGGGGTGGCTGGCGAGCTCGCTCCAGGACGACCAGAACGCGTCCAGCTTGGCGCTCAGACCGTCCTTGCCGGGCTCGTGCAATCCGGTCTCGAGGGCGGAGAGTGCGCTGGCGCGGGCGTCGGCGTACGCCGACGAACCGGCGGCGACGCGGACGCCGGCGTCGAGCGTCAGGGACGCCAGGCGGGCGATGCCGTCGACGGAGATGCCCTGGCCGGCGAGGGCAGCGGTGCCCCGCATGAAGCCGGTCTGGGTCGCGGGGACCGAGTTCTGCGTGACGCGCTGCCGCGTGTACCCGGCGGTGCCGGCGTTGGCGATGTTCTGGCCGGTGACGTCGATGCCGGCCCGGGCCGCGGCGAGGCCGGAGTACGCCGTCGCGAGGGATCCGAAGGTGCTGACCACGGTGTTACAGCGTCCCCTCGAACAGGCGCGCGCCGTCCGCGCCGGCACCCGACGTGCCGGTGGCGTCGTAGGTGGCGGCGCCGGTGACGGTCCCGGCCAGGGTCTCCTCGGTGGCCTGGGCGGCGGCACGGAGGAACCGGTCGTTCTCGTCGCGCAGCGCGCCGATCTGGGTGGTCAGCTCGACCATCGCGGTGAGGTGCGACGACAGGATCTCGCCCCACGGGCCGTTCGGCGCCGCGGCGACGACGTCCCGCAGGGGAGCGTCGGCGGGCACGCCCCACTCCTCGGCGACCTCGGCACTCTGCGCGGCGCGCTCGAGTCCGGTGCTGCGGAGCCGGTCGAGGACCTGCTCGACCTCGCGGCTGGCGTGCGACACCCAGCGGGAGCGGCCCGCGGTGAGCAGGAGCTGCTCCTCCTCGAGCTTGAAGGTGAGCAGTTCGAGCAGCTCGCGTTCGCGCCAGAGCACGGCGGACAGGTCGTTCACGCTCATCAGCTCCTCCCAGGTGGTGGTTCGTCGGGGTGGCCCCCGGTCCGTCATCCTGCGGACACCGGGACCTATCGACTCGGTGGTCGCGACCGTAAGCCCCGGCGGCCGAGTGCCGACTCCGTACTCGCCGAGACTGTGACCCGATGAGCCCTGTCGGGGGACAAGAACGGTCGTTCCCCACCCGGAGTCCCCAGAAATGCCGACCGGATCCGGGCCCTGACACCCCCGCACTGGGGACGCATGTGGACCCACTCAGCCCATTGCCAGCCGATACATTCAGAACGCACCCCGGGGGACGCCCGGAACCGCTCGGGAACGACACGGGGTGCTCCGCTCGGAGGGACCCGGGCGGTTCTTCGGCGTACGCACCGGCCATCCGAGGCCGGCGTTCGTCGCGCCCACGGACGGGTGAGCCGACACACGTCAGGTCGACCAGGGGATGAGCATGGACCGCACCGAACGCAACGCGATGATCGTGGAGCACCTCCCGCTCGTGGGCTACATCGTGGCCGACGTCCGCTCCCGGGCGACGCACCTGGACCGCGACGACCTCGCCGCCGTCGGGTCCCTCGCCCTCGTCGCCGCGGCCGATGCGTTCGACCCCACCCTCGGCGTCCCGTTCGGCGCCTACGCCCGCACCCGGATCACCGGGGCACTGGCCGACGACATGCGCTCGGCCGACTGGGCCTCCCGCGGCACCCGCAAGCGCATCCGCGAGACCCTGGCCACGCAGGAGGCCCTGTCGGCGCGACTCGGCCGGACCGTCGGTGCGCAGGAGATCGCCGACGCGATGGGCGTCGACAAGCAGACCGCGGTGGACGCGATGAGCGACGCCGCCCGCACCGTCGCGCCCCTCGACGAGACCGTGCACGACCTGGTCGCGGCCGACCTGCCGCTCCCGGGGGACGACCTGCTCGAGACCGAGAAACGCCGGTACCTCCGCGCCGCGGTCGAGGCCCTGCCCGAGCGGATGCGCTTCATCGTCGAGGCCGTGTACTTCGGCGACCGATCGGTCACCGACGTCGCCGCCGAGCTCGGCATCACGCACTCCGCCGTCTCGCAGCAGCGCTCCGAGGCGATGCGCCTGCTCCACGACGGTCTCGCCGCCCACTACGGCGACGGCACCACCGTCGAGCCCGCCAGCCGCACCACCGCGGCCCGTCGCAGTGCGTACCTGGCCCGTGTCGCCACGAACGCCGCCGCCGGTGTCGCCCGCGCGGTGCACGACGCTGCAGCAGGACCGGCCGTCGCGGCGAGTTGAGACGTCGGCGGAAACTTCTCCGCCGATCCCCTAACGACTCCCGGCGACCGGCCGAGAGTCATCCATGTCAGCCCACGGACGGGCAGACGCACGACCCACGTTCACGGAGGAAACCACCATGGGTATGTCCATCAACACCAACCTCTCGGCACTCAACACGTACCGGAACCTGAACTCGACGCAGAACGACCTGTCGAAGTCCCTCGAGAAGCTCTCGAGCGGCCTCCGCATCAACCGTGCTGCCGACGACGCTTCCGGTCTGACGATCTCCGAGGGGCTGAAGTCCCAGGTCGGTGGCCTCACGGTCGCCGCCCGCAACGCGCAGGACGGCATCTCCGTCGTGCAGACCGCTGAAGGTGGCCTCACCGAGACCCACTCGATCCTCCAGCGCATGCGCGACCTGGCCGTCCAGGCCGGCAACGACTCGAACAACGAGGACTCGCGGAAGGCGATCACCACCGAGGTCGGCGAGCTCACCAAGGAGCTCACCCGCATCTCGGCGTCGACCAACTTCAACGGCATCAAGCTGCTCGACGGCTCCGCCGGCGCCGCAGGGGTGCTGAAGTTCCAGGTCGGCGCGAACGGTGACGCGGCGAGCCAGATCGACGTGGACCTGTCGAAGTCGAACGTGGAGTCCGTGTCGACCGCGGTCGGCGCGCTCACCTTCGACTCGGCCACGAACGCTCAGGCTGCCATCACCGCGATCGACGAGCAGATCAAGTACGTCTCCTCCGCTCGTTCGACCATCGGTGCCATCCAGAACCGCTTCGACCACGCCATCAACGTGACGAACGTGGCCAAGGAGAACCTGACGGCTGCCGGTTCGCGCATCACCGACGTCGACATGGCACAGGAGATGGTCAAGTACACGCGCGACAACATCCTGAGCCAGGCCGGCACCTCGATGCTCGCGCAGGCGAACCAGAGCACCCAGGGCGTGCTCTCGCTCCTGCGCTAGCCATCACGCGGTCCGCCCTCCGGGCCCCCTGCGGGCACGGAGGGCGGACCTCGCCGTCCTGACCACCTCCACGACGCCAGGGAGTGTCGACGATGTCCTCGTCCGTGTCCTCGAGCACCAGCCTCGCGATCGACGGTCTGGTCAGCGGTCTCAAGACGACCGACCTCATCAACTCGCTGATGAGCGTCGAGGGCGTCCCGCAGACCCTGCTCAAGAACAAGCTCACCACCACCAACTCGTTCATCTCGTCACTGCAGACGCTCAACGGGTTGATCCAGGGGCTCGCCACCAAGGCCGCGGACGCCGCGAAGGCCTCGTCGCTGGACCTCTTCGCCGCGACGAGCAGCGCTGCCGGCGTCACGGCCCTCACCGGCACCGGCGCGACCGCCGGGTCCATCAGCTTCACCGTCGGATCGACCGCCTCGGCCCAGGTCGGTGTCACGGCTGC
Organism: Curtobacterium sp. MCBA15_007; assembly: GCF_001864905.1. NCBI lineage: Bacteria > Bacillati > Actinomycetota > Actinomycetes > Micrococcales > Microbacteriaceae > Curtobacterium > Curtobacterium sp. MCBA15_007. The sequence goes on along the minus strand of NZ_MJGM01000008.1, from coordinate 133,682 downwards.
GATGTCGACGTGGGCCAGCGATGCGCAGCCGATCACGATCGTCGGCGCGGACGGCCAGTCGACCACGGTGACGCCGGCGTCCGGCTCCCTCGACGACGTCGTGTCCGCCCTGAACAAGGCCGGTGCGGGCGTCACCGCGACGAAGGTCTCCGCCGGTACCGACGCCGACGGCACCAAGCTCTCCCGCCTGCAGCTCACGTCCGCGAAGACCGGGGCGGCCGGCGGGTTCCAGGTGTACCGGGGTGGCGCGGACGCCGTGGCAGCAGGCACCGCGACGAACGTCCTGACCGAGACCGGTGCCGCGGTCGTGACCGCGGCGACCGATGCCAGTGTCACCCTCTGGGCCGGCACCGCCGCCGCGCAGACGGTCACGAGCGCCACCAACACCTTCACGGGCCTCGTCCCCGGGGTCGACGTCACGGTGTCGAAGACCACCGCCGAGCCGGTCACCGTCACCGTCGCGCAGGACACCACGAAGGCCCAGTCCGTGGCCTCCGGGCTCGTTGACGCCATGAACGCGATCGCGGCCTACTACAAGACCAACACCACGGTGTCGAGCACGACCAGTGCCACGTCCGGCACCACGACGACCAAAGCCGGTGTCCTGACCGGCGACGGCGCCTCCCGCGACGCGGTGCAGCGCCTGACGAGCACGATGTCCGCCCCCGTCGACGGCAAGTCGCCGTCGACGATCGGCATCGTGATCATGAAGGACGGCACCTTCACCTTCGACCCCGAGGTCTTCCAGAAGGCCCTCGCGACCGACCCGAAGGCCACCCAGACGATGCTCTCCGGCGTGGCCGCCAACGTCGGCGCCGCAGCCACCGCCGCGTCCGACAAGTACGACGGCTCCGTCACGACCTCCATCACCGGCCAGCAGGCCGTCGCGAAGGACCTGACCACCCAGATCGACAGCTGGACCGACCGGTTGGCGATGCGCCGGGCCTCGCTGCAGACCCTCTACGCATCACTCGAGACCAGCCTCAGCAAGCTCCAGTCGCAGTCGAGCTGGCTCGCCAGCCAGCTCGCCTCGACGTCGAGCTGACGGGAACGACCATGACCTTCGACTTCCAGGCCGCCGCCTTCCGCCAGGCCGCCCAGCCCCGCACCGTCACCGACCAGCGACGTGCCCAGTACACGAACGAGGCCGTGCTCTCGGCGACCCCGGCCCAGCTCGTGACGATGCTCTACGACCGACTGCTGCTCGACCTGCACCGGGCCGAGGCTGCGCAGGTCGCCGCCGACTGGGCGGCGGCACGCGAACAGCTCCTGCACGCCCAGGCCATCGTGGGGGAGCTGTCCAGCACGCTCCGGATCGACGTCTGGGACGGCGGCGAGGGCCTGCTCGCCGTGTACAACTACGCGTCCACCTCGCTCATCACCGCCAACGTGCACCGCGACGTGCAGGCGACCCGCGACTGCATCCGGATCCTCGAGCCGCTGCGTCAGTCGTGGCACGAGGCGGCCGCGTCGCTGCCCGCGACGCCCGCCACGCAGCAGCCGACCGGGGGAGCCCTCGGTGTCGCCTGAGCAGCCCGACGGGCGAGCCGCCTGGGAGGCCCTGCTCACGTCCCTGGAACGCGACGCCGCCGGGCAGGCGGCCGGTTCCACGGCCGTGGCCGGGTGGTCGGAGCCAGCCGGGCTGGGACCGCTGCCGCGCGACCTGGTGGGACGGGCCTCCCGGCTGCTCGCCGCGCAGCGGGACCGCATGACGACGCTCGAGGCGGACCGCCGCTCGACGCTGGAGCACCTCGGTGCCCTGCGCGCCGTCGACGCCACGCGCGAGCCCCGCGGATCCGTGTACCTCGACGCGTCCGCCTGACCCGCGCCCCCGCACCAGTTCTGCGACAGAGCACCCGTCGACCGACGGGTGCTCTGTCGCATCTCGGGTGCTCCGCCCCGTGCAGCGCCGCCCGCCCCCCGTTCGGGGCGACGCCTAACGCGGCCGACGACGGGCTCCGATAGCGCCCCACGAGCACGGATCGCTCACCAGTTCGGCCAGGGATCGGCCACCACCGCACGGCGACGTCGTCAGCACGACGACACGCCCTGACGAGGGGGACCCTTCCGTGTTCGATTCCGTGACGAGCGTCGCGCTGCAGAGTGCACTCGACGGCCTGTCGATGCGCCAGAAGGTGATCGCGAACAACATCGCGAACATCAACACGACGAACTACCACGCCGAGAAGGTCCAGTTCGAGGACGCCCTGGCGAAGTCGATCGTGGACGGCGACGGCGCCACCACGCCGACGATGGCGCGCAGCCTCGAGCCGACGAACACGAACGGCAACAACGTCAACCTCGACGAGGAGACGCTGTCGAACATCGACACGGTGCTGCGGTACCAGTTCGCGACGCAGGCGATGAACTCCGAACTCACCAGCGTCCGTGCGGCGATGCGGACGAACTCGTGACGACCTTCGACGCGATCGGCATCGCGAGCACCGGTCTGACCGTGCACCGGAAGTGGCTCGACGCCGTCTCGGACAACATCGCCAACGCGAACACCGTGAAGTCGATGGACGACACCGCGTTCCAGGCGCGGTACGTCGAGGTGCAGGAAGGCGCCGGCGTCTCCGGTGCCTACGTCAAGGGCGCCGCGTTCGGCAGCGCCGCCGGCCGTGTCACCTACGACCCGGACAACCCGCTCGCGAACGAGGAGGGCTACGTCCGCATGCCCGACATCGACCTCGGCACGCAGATGGCGGACCTCATCATGGCCCAGCGCGGCTACCAGGCGAACGCCGCCGTGGTCGACCGTGCCAAGACCGCCTACGAGGCGGCACTGCAGATCGGGAAGAACTGATGCCCATCGACGCCGTCAACGGTGTGACCACCAACGCGATGACGAACGCACTGACCGGTGTGTCCGGCACGTCCGGCGACGTCGCCGGCGCTGCGGGCGCGACGAGCACCGACGGCAGCGGGTTCGCCGCGAGCCTCGGCAACGCCGTCGACGGGCTGCAGTCGCTGCAGAGCGACTCGAAGACCCTCGCGCTCAAGGCCGTCACCGGCAACCTCGACGACATCCACGACGCCACGATCGCCGCCACCCGCGCGCAGGTCACGCTCGAGCTCGTCTCCGCCGTCCGCAACAAGGGCGTCGACGCCTTCAACGAGATCATGAGGATGCAGGCCTGATGCCCGTCGCCGTCAAGAACGTCCTCGCGCGCCTGTCCGCGTACGTCAAGGGCTTCTCCGCCGCCCAGCGCACCATCGCGATCCTGGCGATCGCGGCACTCGTGCTCGGCGGGATCGCCCTGGCGTCCTGGCTCGGCAAGGCGTCCTACGCGCCGCTCTTCACCGGGCTCGCCGCGGCCGACGCGAGCTCCATCACAGATCAGCTGCAGACCGACGGCGTGCCGTTCCAGCTCACCGACGGCGGTGCGACGATCCTCGTGCCGCAGGCGCAGGTGTACTCCGAGCGGCTCAAGGCGGCGTCGAACGGCCTGCCGTCGTCGAACGAGGGCGGCTACTCGCTGCTCGACAAGATGGGCGTGACGAGCTCGGAGTTCCAGCAGGACGTCACGTACAAGCGTGCGATGGAGGGCGAGCTCGCCAAGACCATCGGCGCGATGGACGGCGTGCAGACCGCCACCGTGCAGCTCGCGATCCCGGAGAAGTCCGTGTTCGTGTCCGAGGAGAAGGACCCGACCGCGTCGGTGTTCATCGCGACCGAGAACGGCACGCAGCTCAGCACCGACCAGGTGCAGGCCGTCGTGCACCTGACGAGCGCCTCGGTCGAGGGCATGCAGCCCACCGACGTCTCCGTCGTCGACGCGAAGGGCCAGACCCTGTCGGCCGTGGGCACCGGTGCGACCGGCAGCGGCGCGGACCAGGCCGCCGACTACGACGCGGCGACGAGCAAGAAGATCCAGGACCTGCTCGACACCACGCTCGGGGCCGGCAACGCGACCGTCGTGGTCTCGGGGACGATGAACCAGGAGTCCGGCACCCGGACGTCGGAGAGCTACACGAGCCCGACCTCGGGCCCGGTCGCGCTGAACGAGTCGAGCACCACCGAGGAGTACGGCGCCGGTGCCGGCGCAGGGAACGGTGCCACCGGCGTCCTCGGCCCGGACAACATCGCCGTCCCGAACGGCACCGCCACGAGCGGCGCCGGCGACGACGGGTACAAGAACGAGTCGGCGACGAAGAACAACGCCGTCGACCACACCACCGAGACCACGCAGATCCCCTCGGGCGGGCTCGACCGGCAGACCATCTCGGTCGCGCTGAACTCGAAGGCCGACGCCGTGCAGAACGCGAACCTGCAGAGCATCAACGACCTGGTGTCCGCCGCTGCAGGAGTCGACCAGGCCCGTGGCGACCAGGTCAAGGTGGCGATGATGGACTTCGACACGAGTGCCTCCGACCAGGCCGCGAAGGCGCTCGAGGAGCAGCAGAAGGCCGACCAGCAGGAAGCACTGTGGTCGTCGATCCGCACCGCCGGCATCGTGATCGGCATCGTCCTGGCCGTCATCGCGATCATGTTCTTCGTCGCCCGCCGCAACCGCAAGCAGGAGCGCGAGGCCGTCGACCTCGGCGAGCTCGACGCCTTCGCCGGCGAGACGTTCCAGCTGCCCCTCGCGATGGACGGGCTCGACGACCGGGCGACGCTCGGTGCCGGTGACGCCCCGACCGCCGTGCTCTCGGCGATGCCCGCCGGGGACGCCCCGACCGAGGTGCTGACCACCGAGGAGATCACGGCCGAGCGCCGCCGTCAGGACATCTCCGCCCTGGCCGAGCGCGACCCGAAGCGCACCGCCGAGCTCCTGCGCGGGCTGCTGGACGACCGGGCGCCGGTGTGAGCGCGCTGATGCCGAGCCCCGGCGGCGGAACCGGCCCGAGCGACCGTGCCCTGACCGGCGCACAGAAGGTCGCGCTCATCCTCATGCAGATGGAGACCGAGCGCGCGAGCGCGGTGATGAAGCAGTTCACCGAGATGGAGGCCGAGGAGATCTCCGCCGAGATCGTCCGGATGCGCCGCCTCGAGGACACCGTCGTCGACCAGACCATGAGCGAGTTCCACCGCCTCACGATGAGCGGCCGCACGCAGAAGCGCGGCGGCAAGGAGACCGCCCTCGGGCTGCTCGAGGCGTCGTTCGGCGCCGAGCGGGCCGCCGGCGTGATGGACCGTCTGGCCTCGAACCTCGCCGGGCAGTCGTTCGACTTCCTCGACGACGCCGAACCCGGCCAGGTCGTCACCCTGCTCGAGGGCGAGCTACCGCAGACCATCGCCCTCGTGCTGGCGCACCTGGGCCCGGGGCAGGCCAGCGCCGTGCTCGCCGGCGTCGACGAGCGTGTCCGCACCGACGTCGCCCAGGCGTTCGCCACCATGGGCAGCGCGACGCCCGAGGCCGTCGGCATCGTGGCCGGGGTGCTGCGCCAGCGTGCCGGTGCGGTCGTCTCGCCGCGCGAGAGCGTCGAGGTCGTCGGCGGCATCGCACCCCTGGTCGACATCATCAACCGCTCCGACGTCGCGACCGAGAAGGCCGTGCTCGAGGGACTCGAGGCCCGCGACCCGGAGCTCGCCGAGGACATCCGCTCCCGCATGCTCACCTTCGAGGACATCGTGAAGCTCGAGTCCCGCGACATCCAGCAGGTGCTGCGCGGCATCGACTCCAAGATCCTCGCGACCGCCATGAAGGGCGCCGCCGGGCCGGTCGTCGAGACCATCCGCGCGAACGTGTCCGAGCGCAACCGCGAACTGCTCGACGACGAGCTGCAGGCCATGGGCCCGGTGCGGGTCTCGCAGGTCGAGGAAGCGCGTGCCGAGGTCGTCCGTTCCGTGCGGGAACTCGAGGCCCAGGGCATCGTCACCGTGCACCGCGCCGAGGAGGACGAGCTCGTTGACTGACACCGTCGTGCACCGCGTCGCCTTCCCGGCGATCACCGCCACCGCCGGACGCGACCGCGCGTCGAGCGCCGACGTCCGCGGGCACGCGGCCGGCTACACCGCCGGGCTGCGTGCTGCGCAGGCCGAGACGGACGCCCTGCGCGCCCGGCTCGAAGCCGAGCACGCCGCCCGGGTCACCGCGTCGCAGGCCGACACGGCACGCCGGATCGCGGTCCTCGACGCCGCCACGAACGCCCTGCTGTCCACGGTCGCACCCGTCCTGGCGGACGCCGAGGCATCGGTCGCGAGCGCGGCAGTCGACCTGGCCGAGGCGATCGTCGGCAACGTGGTCCGCGCCTCCAGGCCCGCACACGACGCGACCGTCCTCGACGGTCCGGACGGACCGGGCAGCCGGGAGGCCCGGATCACCTCCGGTGCCGAGGCCACCGTCCGGCGGGCGCTCGCGTCCGTCGACCGCACGGTCCCGGTGGCCGTCCGGCTCAGCCCGGCGGACGCTGCGCGCGTCGCTGGACTCGAACTGCCGATCCCGGTGATGGCGGACGGCACCCTGCTCGACGGCGACGCAGTCGTCGACCTGCCGGACGGCATCCTCGACGCGCGCATCGCGACGGCGCTCGACCGCGCACGCACGGCGCTCGGTGTCGACGCGACGGGAGCCGACCGGTGACCGCCACCCTGCTCCGCCCGCGCGGCCTCGACGAGGCGCTGCTGCGCGCCGCACCCCAGCGGGTGGGCGTCGTGACGAGCGCCGTCGGCCTGGGGCTGACGATCGCCGGGCTCGACGCCCGCGTCGGCGACGTCGTCACGGTGGGCGCCGAGGACGGCGAACAGACCGCGGTCGAGGTCGTCGCCACCGATGCCTCGGGCATCCGCTGCATGCCGCTCGGACGTCTGATCGGGGTCACCGCCGGCACACCGGCGCGTCCGACCGGCCGCCCGGTGCTCGTGCCGACCGGTTCCGGACTGTTCGGCCGGGTGCTCGACGGGCTCGGCCGGCCGATCGACGACCGCGGCCCGCTCGAAGGCCCCCGGGGCGAACCCGTCACCTGGGTCCCGCTCGACCACGACACCCCGAGCGCGATGGCGCGGACCCGCATCGACACGCCCATGCAGCTCGGCGTGCGGGTCCTCGACACCCTGACCACGGTCGGCCGTGGGCAGCGCATGGGCCTGTTCGCCGGGTCCGGCGTGGGCAAGTCCTCGCTGCTCTCGATGATCGCGCGGGGCAGCGACGCGGCCGTCAACGTCATCGCCCTGGTGGGGGAGCGCGGCCGCGAGGTCCGGGAGTTCCTGGAGGACGACCTGGGACCCGAGGGGCTCGCCCGCTCGATCGTCGTCGTGTCGACCTCGGACGAAACCGCGCTCATGCGCCTGCGTGCCGCGTTCGTGGCCACCCGCATCGCGGAGTCGTTCCGCGACGCCGGCCAGGACGTCGTGCTCATGATGGACTCACTCACGCGCGTCGCCATGGCGCAGCGCGAGATCGGCCTGTCGGTGGGGGAGCCGCCGGCCACCCGGGGCTACCCGCCGTCGACGTTCTCGGTGCTCGCCGGCCTGCTCGAGCGCGCCGGGACCGACCGCGTCGGCAGCATCACCGGCATGTACACCGTGCTGGTCGACGGCGACGACCACAACGAGCCGATCGCGGACGCCGCCCGCAGCATCCTGGACGGTCACGTCGTGCTCGACCGCAAGCTCGCGATCACCGGGCACTTCCCGTCGGTCGACGCAATCGGCTCGGTCTCCCGTGTCGCCTCGAAGGTCACCCGACCCGAGCAGCGAGCCGCGGCCACCGTGCTGCGGAAGGTGATGGCCGCGCGCGCCGGTGCCCAGGACCTGCTCGACGTCGGCGCCTACCAGCGCGGATCGAACCCCCTGGTGGACGCCGCGGTCGACCACCAGGGATCGATCGACGCCTTCCTGCGCCAGGGCATGGACGAGCGTGCCACCGCAGATGCGTCCTGGCAGCGCCTCGGCGGCCTCGTGCAGCAGCTGGGGGTGTCGTGATGGCCCGCCGTTTCCCGCTCGCCGGGCTCCTGCGCCTGCGGCACACCCAGCAGGACCGTGCCGCCGCCACGCTCGCCACCGCGAACGAGCGTGTGCGTGACGCGGCCGACGCCCGGATCGCCGCACGCCGGAGCCTCGCCGACAGCGAGGACGCCCAACCGATCCAGGACGCCGCCACCCTGAGCGCCGTCGCCGCAGCACGTGCCGCGACGCGCGGGATGCTCGAGGAGCTCGACGCCGTCGTGCAGAACCGCCGCGCGGACGCCGACCGGGCGCAGCAGGACTACACCGCCGCCCGCCGTGCCGCCGTCGGACTCGAGAAGCTCGAGGGCAAGCACACCGAGCAGCAGGCGGCCGAGGAACTCCGGACCGAACAGAACGCCCTCGACGAGATCGCGGCACGACGCCGCACGGAAGGTGGTGCCCGATGAGTGTCGAAGCGGTGCTCTCCCGGATCTCGGAGATCCGGTCCCAGATCGACACGCTGCGCGGCGGGACGGCCACGGATGCCCCGAGCGCCTCCGCCGCCAGCGGTGCCGCGGGGTCCGCGGCCTTCGCGGACGCCCTCGCCACCGCCGACGGCACGACCGGCGCCGCGACCGCTGCCGGTGCGACGGCCTCGGCCACCCCGACGGCCACCCGTGCCCCCGCGACCTCGGTAGACGCCGGGGCCGGCACCCTCGCCACCGGCAGCGGTGCCACCGGGGCTGACGTCGTGGCCGACGCGAAGAAGTACCTCGGCGTGCCGTACGTGTTCGGCGGGGAGACGACCGCGGGCATGGACTGCTCGGGCCTGGTGCAGACGGTCTTCAAGGACCTCGGGGTCACGATGCCCCGGGTCGTGCCGGACCAGGCGAAGATGGGCGTCGAGGTCGGCTCCCTCAAGGACGCCCAGCCCGGGGACCTGATCATCCCGAAGGGCGAGGGCCACGTCGTCATCTACGTCGGCGACGGCAAGGTGCTGCACGCGCCGCGCCCCGGCAAGGACGTCCGGATCGTCGACAACTGGTACTCCGACGGCGACATCGCGACCATCCGGCGGATCGTCCCCGCGCAGGCGGCCCCGGCGGCCGTCACCCCGCCGAGCGCCTCGGCTGCGCGTTCCGCGACCGACCTGCAGACCGCCGCGCTGCTGTCCATGATGCGGTCCGGGAGCGCCGCATGAGCCTGACCATCGCCACCCAGTCGTCCGTGCCCACCGCACCGAGCCCCACCCGGGGTGCGCCGTCCGACCCAGCTGCTGCCGGGTCCTTCGGTGCGGCACTGACCGCCGCCGTCGCGACCGAGCGGCGAGCCGGCGACGGCGCTGCCGAGCGGGACGACACCGAGGGCCGCACGGCGGACGGGTCAGCTGCGACGCCGGGCACGGCCGCCACACCGTCGACCTCGACCTCGGCCTCGGCGTCGGACCAGTCGGTGCCGGCGACCGATCCCACGTCCGTCGACGCGCAGTCGCTGCTCGCCGTCGGGCTCACGGCCACGCCAGCCGCGCCGGCCGCTCCGGCTGCCGTCGCCACGAGCACGACGCTGGGCCAGGCCGCCGTCCGCACGGGGGAGCCGTCCGTGGCGGGCCCGCACGCAACCGACGGGACCGCTGCGATCCCGACGACCACACCGAAGCGGATGCCGGTGCCGGCCGCGGACACGGCGTCACAGACCTCGTCCGCCCCGACGCCGACGAGCGGAACCGCTTCCGTCGCCCCGCAGCAGGCACCGGCGACGGTGCCGGCCGTGCCCGCGGTGACGGCGACCGCTCCGTCGGCGCCCGCGGTGCCGCCGAGGGGCACCGCGTCGCCGGCAGCTGCCTCCGAGGCCGCTCCGGGCACCGCCCCCGCGCCGACCGCGGTCGCCGGCGCCACCGTCGCTGTCCCGGCGGCGGCGATCCCGGCCGCGGCACCGACGCGGACCGACGAAGCCACCTCCACCGGCACCCCGGCCCCGCTGCCGGCCGTCGCAGCGGGTGCCGCCCCGGCAGCCGGCACCGGCTCCCGAGCCGGCCACGGGACCCAGCAGCAGGCGTCGACGCCGGGCGATCCGGGCCTCCCGGCCGTCGTCCCCAGCCGCGGTGGCGAGACCCCGTTCGTCATGTCGACGACGCCGACCGCCGCGCCCGCCGCGGCGACCGCGCCGGCCCCGGCGCCGCTCGCCCAGCAGCTGGCGCGACCGGTGTTCACGCTCGCACAGGCCGGCCCCGGCGAGCACGTCGTCACCGTGCAGGTCGTGCCGGACAGCCTCGGCCCGGTCACGGTGCGCGCGCACGTCACCGCGCACGGCATGCACGTCGAGCTGTTCGCCGCGTCGGACGCCGGCCGCGAGGCCGTCCGCCAGGTGCTGCCGGACCTGCGACGCGACGCCGGCGGCACCGGTGTGAGCACCACGCTCGACCTGTCGTCGCAGAACCAGCCGCAGGACGCGCCGGGTCGCGACGAGCGCCCGGCCGCACGTGTGCTGCCTGGCGACCCCGGACTGGAGGCGCGGGGCACCCCGCGCACGCAGCCCGCCACCCACACGCCCTCCATCCGCACCGCGGGACTCGACGTCCTCGCCTGATCCGGCTCACGAACAGGAACGCACCATGCCCATCGACGGCATCACCGGCAGCGTGGACCCGACCGCGCAGGCCGCGGCCCTCGCCGCGAACTCCACCGCACAGAAGTCCCAGACGATGGACTCCGAGGTCTTCATGAAGCTGCTCGTCACGCAGCTGCGCAACCAGGACCCGTCGTCGCCGATGGACACCAACCAGATGATCGGCCAGCAGACGCAGCTCGCGATGATGGAGCAGATCACCAACCAGACCACGACGGGGAACGAGAACTTCTCGCTCCAGATGCGCATCGCCGCGGCGAACCTCGTCGGCAAGCAGGTCAGTTACACCGACGCCGACTCGGGCGGGTCCGTCACCGGGACCGCCTCGGCCGTGTCGTACGCGAAGAGCGTGCCCACGGTCACCGTGAACGGGAAGGAGGTCGCTCTCGACGTGATCTCCGGCATCACCACCACCGCTCCGGCGTCCTGACGCCCGTTCTTTCCTTCCTCGATCTTCCTGCCTCTCCGAAAGGACGCACCATGCTCCGCTCGCTCTACTCCGGGATCTCCGGCCTCCGCTCCCACCAGCAGATGCTCGACGTCACCGGCAACAACATCGCCAACGTCAACACCGTCGGCTTCAAGTCGTCGACCACGGTCTTCCAGGACACCCTGTCGCAGATGACCCAGGGTGCCGGCGGACCGCAGACCGGCATCGGCGGCACGAACCCGGCCCAGATCGGCCTGGGCGTGCAGGTCGCCGGGGTCTCCACGAACTTCTCGCAGGGCTCGGCGCAGGCCACCGGCAAGGCCACCGACCTGATGATCTCGGGCGACGGGTTCTTCGTCACCCGCCTGGGCAACGACACCGTCTACACCCGCGCCGGGGCGTTCGACTTCGACGCGAACGGCCGCCTGGTCACCGCCGACGGCAAGATCGTGCAGGGCTACCCGGCCACGAACGGCGTCGTCAACGAGAACGGGCAGCTGTCCGACATCACGCTGCCGCTCGAAGCAGCAGCCCCGGCGGTCCGCACCACCGCCGCCACCGTCGCGGGCAACCTGCCGTCCGAGACCGCCGTCGGCCAGACCATCACGCGCGAGGCCACCGTGTACGACGCCTCCGGTGCCAAGCACACGATGTCGCTCGCCTACACGCGCACCGCCGGCGGCTGGGACGTCACCGGGCGCAACGGACAGGGCACCACGGCGACAACCTCGCTGACCTTCGGCACCGACGGCAAGCTGACCGCCGGCGGGACCCTCGCTGTCGGCGGCATCCGGGTCGACATGGGTGACCTGACCGGGTTCGCCTCGCTCAACACCGCGGCGATCGGCTCGCAGAACGGCCGCGAGGCCGGGGCGCTGCAGGGCTACTCGATCTCGAAGGACGGCACCGTGACCGGCACGTTCTCGAACGGTGCGTCGCTCGCGCTCGGCCGCATCGCGCTGGCCACGTTCGCCAACCCCGCCGGCCTCGAGAAGACCGGGGCGTCGGGCTACCGCGCGACCGCGAACTCGGGCGGTGCGACGGTCGGGGGCCCCGGTTCGGCCGGCGTCGGTTCGCTCGCGGCAGGGACGCTCGAGATGTCGAACGTCGACCTGTCGCAGGAGTTCACGAACCTGATCGTGGCGCAGCGTGGGTTCCAGGCGAACGCCCGCATCATCACGACCTCGGACGAGGTGCTGCAGGAGCTCACGAACCTCAAGCGCTAGGCGCTAGGCGCGGGGTCGCGGGCGCGGGCTTCGCTCGCGTCGCGAGCGGTTGGTGAGCAGGAACGGTCGGGTGCTGAAGGGGGACTCGACCGTTCCTGCTCACCATCGTTCGTGGTGCAGGGAGTTCGGCGCCGGTTCGTGACGAAACGCTGCGTCGTGACGTCTCATCGGTGCGATGCACGAGAACCACGACACCGACCACCGACCCGACCACCGCTGCTGCAGCGTCTTCGACCGCTGGCGCTGCGATCGACCGAGCGGCCACGACGGCGTGCACGAGTCGCGTGCTGCCGGCGGACGCACGAGCTGGAACGACGGGCTGACCGGGCGGCGGCTCGGGGACGTCTGAGCTCGCGCGATGTCCGAGGGCGAGACGTGTCGTCCGGACTTGTGGTGGTCTGGGCGCGGCCCGATGTATGGTCAGCGCATGCTGACCATTGCCCCGCGGCTCGACGTCCTGAACCGGCTCGGACGGGCACTGTCCGACCCGACCCGAGCGCGGATCCTGCTCCGACTACTCGACGACCCCGGCTACCCGGCGCGGCTGTCCGAGGAACTCGAGCTGACCCGGACCAACGTGTCGAACCACCTGGCGTGCCTGCGCGGCTGCGGGATCGTCGTCGCCGTGCCCGAGGGACGGCGGACCCGCTACGAGATCGCGGACGGCAACATCACCCGCGCGCTCGAGTCCCTGGTCGACGTGGTGCTGGCAGTCGACGTCGACGGCGATGGTGACGGTGACAGCTGCGCCGTGGACGTCGGCTGCGGGGCCGAGCGGTGACCGCCGCCGTGGTTTCGCTCACGCCGGTCCGTGCTGGCGTCCTCCGGCGACGGATCCGCTGGATCGTCGCGGCGACCATCGCCTACAACGTGCTCGAGGCCGTCGTGGCGATCGCCGCCGGTTCGGTGGCGTCGTCCACCGCGCTGATCGGCTTCGGGCTCGACTCGATCGTCGAGGTCCTGTCGGCAGCGGCCGTCGCGTGGCAGTTCGCCGCGCGGGACCCGGAGGCGCGGGAGCGGACGGCGCTCCGGGTGATCGCGGTCTCGTTCTTCGGGCTCGCTGCCGTGGTCAGCATCGACGCCGTCCTGACGTTCACGGGTGTCCGCTCACCGGAGCACAGCCCGGTCGGCATCGTCCTCGCCGCGGTGAGCCTGGCGGTCATGCCGTTCCTGAGCCTCGTCGAACGGCGGACCGGACGTGAGCTCGGTTCGGCCTCCGCGATCGCCGACTCGAAGCAGACGCTGATATGCAGTTACCTGTCGGCGGCGGTGCTGCTCGGCCTGCTGGCGAACACGCTGTTCGGCTGGTGGTGGGCCGATCCGCTCGCCGGCCTCGTCGTGGTCGGGTTCGCCGTGCGTGAGGGGCTCGAAGCCTGGCGCGGCGACGCGTGCAAGCAGCCCGTCGCCGCGCTGACGGGGGAGCGTGCAGCTGTCGGTTGCGAGTGCTGCTGAGCGGTGTCTGGCAGCAGCAGCCGGTTCAGTCGGTGTCGGTTCCGGCTTCGCTGACGTGACTGACCGCGTCGCCGACGATGTGGGCGATGTGCTCGTCGTGGAGCGAGTAGACGGCGTTCCGCCCGATGCGCTCGACCTGCACGATGCCTGCGAGCCGCAGCGTGCGCAGGTGCTGGGAGACGAGCGGCTGCGAGAGCTCGGTCGCGTCGGCGAGCGAGCCGACGTCGGACGGTCCGGCGATCAACGCGGAGAGGATCCGCAGTCGCGCCGGCGAGGAGAGCGCCTTGAAGAGGTCCGCCGCTGCTTCGATCCCGTCTGACATGGACTCATGTAAGCGCACGCGCATACGTGCATGCAACACGACGGCCCCGGCGCGGTGCGTCGGGGCCGTCGTGCAGGTCCGTTGATCGGTGCTGATCACGGGCCTGCGCTGATCAGGAGATCAGTGCTCGTCGTAGTGGTCGCCGTGCTGGGCGTGCTTGTGGCCGTCGTGGACGAAGTCCACGTGGTCCTCGTGCTGGACCGTCTCGTGGCCGCAGCCGTCCTGGTGGGTGTGCTCGGCGACGGTGTGCTCTGCGCTGTTCTCGTGCTCGGCCATGGTGACCTCCTGCTGATCGACGGTTGGGATACCCTCAGCGTAGGCCACGCATGCAGAAGTTGCAATACATTTATAGATGAGAACGGATGTCAGTTCCGGGGGATCCGGTGCACGGTCCGCTCGACCACCACCGATACCCAGTGCGACGGTCGGTCGATCCCGTCGGGCAGCATCGTGGCGGTGTCACCGCCTGCCGCGTTCACCTGCGCCTGCGTGAGGAACAGCGCGGTGGACAGATCCGCTCCGTCGAGCCGGGCGTCCCGCAGATCGACCCCGAGCAAGTCGACGCCGGACAGGTCCACGCCGCGCAGGTCCGCCCCGATCGCGGTGGCACCCCGCAGGTCGGCGCCGGCCATCGGCCGGCCCCGCAGATCACGACCGGCGAGGTCGGCCCCCGGTCGCAGCAGTCCGGCCCGTGAATCGTCCTGGCCGGCGCGGTACCTGGCCCGGACCTCGCCGCTCACCTCGACCAGGACGTCCCGGACGCGTTCGTGCAGCGGCTCGACGTCGAGCGCCAGGAGCGTCGGGCGACCTGCGACGAGCACGCGCCGGATCTCCCGCGTCAGGAGCCCGGCGTCCTCCGCCGAGTCGGGCGTGACCGCACGGTCCTGCGCCTCGGCGAGGTGCCAGAGCATCTCGTGCAGCAGGCGGACGATCGGGAACACCCGGAACATCTCCGCGCGGGAGTCAGGGTGGTCACGCCAACTGACCCCGTCGTAGAGGGTCTGCGACACGTACTGGCCCGCACCGGAGCAGTCGAAGACGGTGCACCCCCGGAACCCCCGCGGCCGGAGCGTCTGGTGGATGGTGCAGGAGAAGTCGTCAGCGAGGTTCCCGCACGGGGTGCCGGCGGGCTTGTCGATCGGGAAGTCGGCGGAACGCTGGAACCCGAAGGCGGTGCAGCAGAGCGCGAAGCAGTTGCCGCAGTCCGCGCGCAGGGCGGACCGGTCGGTGGTCGTCATGGAGTGGTCTTCCTCTGGTGGTCTGGATGGTGTGCCGGGTGTGGGGGAGCTCCTGATGGAGTTCCCCGTCCGGGCGCACGAGACCACCCCCGCGCGTCGGCGGGGCGAACCGGTGGTGCTGGGCGACCAGTGGGTCACCGAGAGAGACGGAGGATCACTGTGGCCAGGCTAGCGTTCCCGCTGCGACGGGAACCGGAAACGGGCGTCCCTGGTGAGCACAACAGACCGGGTACGCCGGCTTCGACCAGGTGTGCCCGGGGGCGCCCTACGACGACGCGGGCGGTGACGCCACCGACTCGATGCCGTCCAACCGCGCCTCCTCCGCGTCGTACCCGGCGCGCACCTGTCGCAGCACCAGGTCGTCGATCTCGTCGGCGTCGCGCAGGCGCAGCAGGGTCTTCGCCTTGTGCTGCACCAGTGCGAGCTCGAGGGCGACCGCGTTGTCGTGCCGCTGGAGTGCGGGGTGGTCGTCGTCGTCCCCCTCGCGGGCCTCGATCACGTCGAGGTGGGCCTCGTAGTCCTTCCGCAGACGAGCGACCGTCGCACGGTCGGCGCCCGTCGACCGTGCGAGGCGGGGGAGTGCGTCGAGGGCCTCCTCGATCGCGGTGCGTTCGGCGTAGCGACGTTCGTCGCTGACCGACTCGTCCTCGGGCAGTGCGGCGCGGCGCAGGACGGCGGGCAGCACCAGGGCCTGCCCGACGATCGTGACGATGACCACCCCCGCGGTGACGAAGACGATGAGGTCGCGCTCGGGGAAGCCCCCGCCGGACTCGAGGGTGCGCGGCACGGCCACGGCCATGGCGAGCGACACGGCGCCGCGGAACCCGGCGAAGCCGCTGACCAGCCGGTCACGGTGTCCCTCACGGGGTTCTCCGCCGGTGCGTCGAGTGACGAGCCAGATCGTCCCACCCGCAGCGTTCAGGAACGCGAAGCGCACGATCACCAGCAGCACCGCGACCGCGAAGACGATCCCCGTCCCGCGCAGCAGGTCCGCGGGGTCGAGCGCGCGTGCGGCGACCATCGCCTCGATGCCGACCAGGACGAACAGTGCCCCGTTGAGCAGGAAGGTCAGGAACGACCAGAAGGCCCGGACCTGCTGCCGGGTCTCGGCGCGGTCGAGCTTCGGCCCGACCTGGCTGACGACGATGCCCGCTGCGACGACGGCGAGCACGCCGGAGGCGCCGATCGCCTCGGCGGCCAGGAAGGCCGCGAACGGCACGAGCAGGGTGACGAGGTTCTCGAGCACGACGGTGTCGACCCGGCGCAGCACCATCGTGCCGATCCAGGCGGCGGCGAGCCCGGCGGCGACCCCGCCGACGTACGACAGCGCGAGCATGCCGGAAACACCCCAGAACGTGAGCTCCTGCGTGCCGACGGTGACGGCCACCGCGATGCCGTAGACCACCAGCGTCGTGCCGTCGTTCACCAGGCTCTCGGCGCGGAGCACCGTGACGTTCCGGCGCGGCAGCATCTTGGTGAGCACGCCGACCGCGGTCGCGTCGGTCGGCGCGACCGCGGCGCCGAGCACCCATGCGGGGCCCCAGGGCATGCCGAGCAGGTGCAGCAGGGTGGCGACGGCACCGGCGGTGACCACGACGAGCAGGGTGCCCATCAGGACGATGCCGCGCAGGTTCTTCCGGATCTCGCGGAGCGACGTCGTCAGGCTCTCCCAGTACAGCAGCGCCGGCAGGAACAGCAGCAGGACCGCCTCGGCGGGGAGCTCGACGTCCGCGAACTCGGGGACGAGCCCCAGCAGTGCGCCGAAGACCAGGAGCAGCACGGGCGGCGCGATCCGGATCCGGTCGGCGACCGCCGCCGTCAGCGCGATGGCGAGGCCGAGCACGACCACCAGTTCCGGTCCCAGCACGTGCACTCCGATCGTCGTCCGACCCGCAAGTCAACGCCGATCCACGGTGGATCCTTCCAGAACAGCCGGACGACGCGCCGCACCGCTGCGCGGTACCGATCGCACCGGGACGGGACGGGACGACGCGCTCAGAGCCAGCCGCGTCCGCGTCAGACCGTCCGCGGCCGACGCACCACCCGTCGCCACCACGCGCGCCACGGCAGGCTGCTCACCAGCGCGGACCCGATCACGACGGTCCCGAACCACCCGACGACCACGCCCGGGATCGGCACGAGCAGGCTCGCCCAGAGCAGGACCGACAGCACCCCGAGGACGTACGCCGCCCCGGCCTTCAGGTACCGCAACCGCTTCAGCCCCGCGGCCTGGTCGACCCGCGACGTCAGGCGGGCCAGGAACACCGCGCCGACACCGATCGCCCCGACCGCCACGGCGGCCTGCTCGAGCGCCCCGAGCCCGTCCGACCCGAGCGGCCCGGACCCCGACAGGCTGTACACGCCGTCGAGGATCTCGAAGAGCATGAACACCACGAGCCCCCGCTCGAACACGACGGTCGACGCGTACAGGTGGATCCGCCAGGCACCGCGGCCGATCCCGATCGACTCCGTGTCCGACGTGCCACCCCCGGACCCGGGGCGCAGCGCCCACGCCGCGGTCCACTTCGACACGAGGTACGCGGCGATCCCGGCAGCCCCGCCGATCGCGACCGGCAACAGCACACCGGGCGCCCACCCGGCACGCGACCCGACGAGGACGGACGTGACGACGACCCCCGTCGTGGCGGTGACCAGCGACCAGACGCGCGGTCGCGCGACGGAGGCGAGTCGCGCCTCCAGGCTGCCCAGCCACGACCTGCGGGACGCGCGGTCGGTGTTGAACAGGTACTCGGCGAAGACCTGCCAGATGAACGCGGCGCCGAAGGCGGCCAGGGCGGGACGCACCTCGGCCAGGTGCGCGGAGAACGAGCCGGGTGCGAAGACGGCCTCCTCGACGGAGCTCGCCGGGTCGGTCGCGTCACCGACCGCGACGGCGGCCGGCGGCAGCAGCAGCCGCATCGCGAGCACGCCCGCGACGATCCCGAGCGACAGGAACAGCCGGCGGGCGGGGGAGTGCAGGCGTCCGGCGATGCCGGCCATCGGCACGGACGAGTCCGCAGCCATCGCGATCTCGAGGAACGCGAGGGCGACGAAGGCGAGCGCGCCGGCGGGGCCGAGCACCAGCCAGGCCGCCGCGGCGGCCGCGACGGTGATGAGCAGGGGGACGGTCAGGAGCGATCTCGTGGCCATCTGCCCATCCAGCCCGTCCGGGCTGGGCGGCGCATGGAGCGCTCCTGGGCATCGGCCTGGAGGCCCGTGGGGACCCCGTCAGACGGGTGACGGCCCGTCCCCACTTGCGGGGACGGGCCGTCAGGTCGGGCTCGCAGAACACCGGTGTTCGCGTGCCGAACCGCGTTCTGCGCGTGTTCGACCGGCGAACACCGGTGTCTTGCGGGGGCCCGCGTCAGTCGTGGAACGTCTCGATGGACGCACCGAGCGAGTTGAGGCGCTCCTGCAGCTGCTCGTAGCCACGGGCGATGATGCCCACGTTGCGCAGGACGCTCTCACCCTTGGCCGCGAGCATCGCCAGCAGGATCACGACGGCGGGCCGCAGTGCCGGCGGGCAGCTGATCTCGGCGCCGGAGAAGTGCGTCGGACCGGTCACGTCGAGGCGGTGCGGGTCACGCAGGGTGACGCTGGCGCCCAGGCGGGTGAGGTCGAGCAGGTGGATCGCCCGGCCCTCGTACACCCAGTCGTGCACGAGCGTGGTGCCCTCGGCCATGGCCGCGATCACGACGAAGAAGGGCAGGTTGTCGATGTTCAGGCCCGGGAACGGCATCGCGTGGATCTTGTCGATCGGCGCGTGCAGTTCGGACGGGTGGACCGTGATGTCGACGAGGCGGGTGCGACCGTTGGCGGCGGCGTACTCCTCGGTGACGTCGAAGCGCAGGCCCATCTCGGCCAGGGTCGCGAGCTCGATCTCGAGGAACTCGATCGGCGCCCGGGTCACGGTGAGGGTCGAGGCGGTGACGATGCCGGCGGTCAGCAGGCTCATGGCCTCGACCGGGTCCTCGCTCGGCCAGTAGTCCACGACCTCGTCGATGCGGCTCTTGCCCGTGATGCGGAGCGTGGTGGTGCCGATGCCCTCGATCTGCACCCCGAGCAGCTCGAGGAAGAAGCAGAGGTCCTGCACCATGTAGTTGGGGCTGGCGTTCCGGATGACGGTCTCACCGTCGCGGGCGGCGGCGGCGAGGATCGCGTTCTCGGTCACGGTGTCGCCGCGCTCGGTCAGCACGACCGACTTGGTGGGGACGGCCTGGTTGGCGACGTCGACCTCGTACCAGCCGGACGTCGCTTCGACGTCGACGCCGAACGGACGCAGCGCGATGAGGTGCGGCTCGACCGTGCGGGTGCCGAGGTCACAACCGCCGGCGTAGGGCAGGCGGAAGGACTCGAACCGGCCGCTGAGCGGGCCGAGGAACATGAGCACGCTGCGGGTGCGACGGGCGGCGTCGGCGTCGATCGCGTCGAGGCGCAGGTCCTCGGGGGCGACGATCTCGAGGGTCTCACCGTCCTCGGACCACGTGACGCTCGCGCCGAGGCTGCGGAGCACGTCGATGATGCGGTCGACCTCGACGATCCGGGCGACCTTGTGCAGACGGGTCACGCCGCGGTTCAGCAGCGAGGCGCAGAGCAGTGCCACGGCGGCGTTCTTGCTCGAGTTCACCGCGATGGAGCCACTGAGCTTCCGGCCGCCCTGCACCCGAAGGTGGGCACGCTGCGGAGCGCCGCCGATCGAGACGATCTGCTGGTCGAGGGCGTCGCTGATGCGGGTGAGCATCTCGAGGGACAGGTTCTGCCCACCCTGCTCGATGCGGTTGATCGCGCTCTGGCTGGTGCCGACGCGTTCGGCGAGCTGGGCCTGCGTCATGCTGCGGCCCTTGCGGGCGCCCCGGATCAGGGCGCCGACCTCACGGAGGGGTGCTGCGGTCGCCGGAGATGCCGGCGAGACGACGGTGGTGGTGTCGGTCATGTGCGCCACGCTAACACGCTCATGAGATAAACCAGTGGAAGATCGGCACCCTTTGCGCGCCTCGAGGTCTCGAATACGTCACAGTTGGGAATTTCGGGGGACGAACGCTCAGGCATCGGTCAGGCGGCCGTCGACGACGGTGACCAGGCGGTCGAGCGCGTCGCGGTGGACGAGGTCGTGCGTGACGAGCATCGTCGCCGTGCCCTGCTCGTGCGTGAGACGCGCGATCAGCGCCATGATCTCGGCGCCCCGCTCCTGGTCGAGTGCGCTGGTGGGTTCGTCGACCAGCAGGACGGACGGGGTGTTCACCAGGGCGCGGGCGATGGCGACCCGTTGCCGCTGGCCACCGGAGAGCTGCGCGGGACGTTTGCCGCGGTGCTCGGCGAGACCGACCGCTGCCAGCAGCGCATCGGCACGGGTGTGCACCGCGGTCCGGTCTCGGCGGCCGCCACCGAGCTCCGCCATGACGAGCAGCTGTTCCCGCGCGGTGAGCGACTCGATGAGGTTCGACTGCTGGAACACGATGCCGACCTGGTCGCGGCGGAGCGTCGTCGCCTCGTTCCGGCTCAGGGTCGCTGCGTCGACGTCGTCGATCCACACGTGCCCGGAGTCCGGGCGGATCAGGGTCGCAGCGACGGCGAGGAGCGAGGACTTCCCGGAGCCGGAGGGCCCGGTGATGCCCGTGACCACGCCGTTCGGAGCGGTCAGGGACACGCGGTCCACCGCCGTGATGCGGGAGTCGCCGTCGGGGAAGGTGAGGGTGACGTCGTCGAGGGTGATCATCGGTTGCTCCCGAGTGCGGTGAGGGGGTCGGCCTTGGTGACGGTGCGGAGTGCGACAGCGGCACCGGCGAGGCCGAGGACGACCATCACGGCGGCCGGCAGCAGGGTGGTGAGCGGGCTGAGCAGGAACGGCAGGACATCGTTCGCGAGCGTCCCCAGGACCGACACGAGACCGATCCCGACCCCGACGCCCACGGCCAGGACGACGAGTGCCTGGCCGAGGGCATCGCCGACGAGCGACGCGTCGGAGGCCCCGAGGGCCTTCAGGACGGCGATGTCGTCGGCACGCTGCAGCGTCCACACGGTGAAGAACGCCCCGACGACGAGTGCGGAGACTCCGAAGAGCATCACGATCATGAGTCCGAGCGACCCGACCTCCGACTTGAACGTGTCGAGCGCGGTGAGGCTGGCGAGCGGCGACGCGGCGACGGTGTGCGTGCGGTCCGCCGTGCTGCCCCAGTCCGGCGCACCGGAGACGGCGAGCACGGTCGCTTCGCCGTCCCCGCCGAGGCGCCGGTCGGTCGACGCCCACGCCGTCGGGGAGAGCGCGACGACGGGGGTGTGGCTGTACCAGGCGTCTCCGCCGACGGTGGCGACCCGGTAGGTCCTTGCGGCGATCGTGACGGCGTCCCCGACGGCGACGTCGAGGTCCTTCGCTGCGCCGGCGGACAGGCCCACCGTGTCGTCGGACCGCGGAGCCAGGTCGGTGACCGTCGACGCGGGGGCTCCCCGCGGCACGCCGAACAGGGCGACGGCCACCGCTGGTGCGGTCTCGGCGTGCGCTTCGGCCCGCCCCTGTGCGATCCCGATCGGCGTGACGTGCTCGACGCCCGAGGACTGCCGCCACGCGGAGACCGTCGCGGCGTCGATCGTCGACTGCGAGAACGACGGCTGTCCGGTCGAGGGCTCCTGCAGG
Source organism: Curtobacterium sp. MCBA15_007 (assembly GCF_001864905.1). Lineage (NCBI taxonomy): Bacteria > Bacillati > Actinomycetota > Actinomycetes > Micrococcales > Microbacteriaceae > Curtobacterium > Curtobacterium sp. MCBA15_007. The sequence goes on along the minus strand of NZ_MJGM01000008.1, from coordinate 111,927 downwards.
ACGAGGCGGTTCCCGGGGAGGCCGAGGACCGCGGACACGTCCTGTGCGCCGAGCCCTCCGGTCAGACCGGCGAGGAAACCGACGAGCAGGGTGATCAACGACACCACGGACCCGATCAGCACGAACCTGCCACGGGCGGCTCGGAGGTCACGCCAAGCGACGAACACGATGGTTCCTTCCCGACAGCAGGGACGCTCCCCGCCGTCCAGACGAGCCTCGCCGTCGCCGGTCGCGGTGCCATCGCCGGGAGGTTGACTGCTCTCGTCCGACTTCTGGTTGATGCCAGGTGGGCCGTGGCCGCCGTACGCTGCAACGGACATGGCACACAGCACCCTCACGCCCGTGTTCGTCGGGCTCCGCACCGGACTGCACGTGCTGTTCGCCGCGCTCGTGGCGCTCGTGGTCGTCCGCGTCCTCGTCGTCCGCGACCCGACCATGTGGGCGGCGATCGCCCTGGTGGTCGGGTTCGCGGTCCTCTACCTGCTCGGTGCCGGTGTCGCCGCCGCGCCGGAGACACGCCGAGCCGTGGTGGGTGCGGCTTGGATCACCGCCTTGACCGCCGTGTGGGTGGCCTTGCTCGTCCTGGTGCCGGAAGCGGCGTACCTGGTGTTCCCGCTGTTCTTCCTCTACCTGCACGTCCTGCCAAGGATCGTCGGGCCGGCCGCAGTGGTCGCAGCCACCCTGATCGCGGTCCTCGCCCTGGGCCTGCACGGCGGATTCACCGTGGGCGGGGTGATCGGCCCCCTCGTCGGTGCCGGGGTCGCGTTGCTCATCGGCCTCGGCTACCGCGCGCTCGCCCGTGAGTCCGTCGAGCGGGAGGCACTCCTGGCGGAACTGCTCGCCACCCGCGACCGACTCGCCGCGACCGAACGGCAGCAGGGTGTCCTCACCGAACGCGCCCGCCTGGCACGCGAGATCCACGACACCGTCGCGCAGGACCTCTCGAGCATCCAGATGCTCCTCCACGCCGCCGAAGCAGCCGACAGCGACCGCCCGGGCATCGAGCACATCCGCCTCGCACGCGCCACCGCGGCCGACGGTCTCGCAGACACCCGGCGGTTCATCCGGGAGCTCGCACCGCCGTCCCTCGACGCGGGACTCCCCGCGGCGCTGCGCCGCCTCAGCGACCAGTGGCACCGCGAGGGACTCGGCATCACCGTGACCGCAGCACCCGAATCGTCGGAGTTGACGATGGACGTGCAGACCGCTCTGCTGCGCATCGCCCAGGGTGCCGTGGCGAACGTCGCCCAGCACGCCGGCGCCACGACCGTCGACATCACCCTCGACGTCACCGCGACGCACGCGTCCCTGCGGGTGCAGGACGACGGCACCGGGTTCGACCCCGACCACACCGGCACCCGCTCCGGCACGTCCGACGCGTTCGGGCTCCGCGCGATGGGTGAACGCGTCGACCAGCTCGGTGGCCGTCTCACAATCGACAGCGCACCCGGGCACGGCACCACCATCACCGCGACCGTGGAGGTCGGTGAGCCGTGATCCGACTCCTCATCGCCGATGACCACCCCGTCGTCCGCGCCGGCCTGCGCGCACTCCTCGACGGGGCCGTCGACATCGACGTCGTCGGGGAGGCCGCGACCCCCGACGAAGCCGCCGCCCTCGTGGCGTCCGTGGACCCGGACCTCGTGCTCATGGACCTGCAGTTCGGGCAGGACCGCACCGGTGCCGACGCCACCCGGCAGATCCGGTCGACCGACGCCGCGCCGTACGTCCTGGTCCTCACCAACTACGACAGCGACGGCGACATCCTGGGCGCCGTCGAAGCGGGGGCCAGCGGGTACCTGCTCAAGGACACGCCACCCGACGAGTTGCTCGCCGCGATCCGCGCCGCAGCCGCCGGTGAGAGCGCCCTCGCACCGGCGGTCGCGAGCCGCCTGATGGCACGGATGCGTGCGCCAAGGGTCAGCCTGTCCGCTCGCGAGATCGAGGTCCTCGGGCTCGTCGCCGAGGGCGCCTCGAACGTCGATGTTGCGGCACGCCTGCACATCACCGACGCCACCGTGAAGTCACACCTGGTGCACGTGTTCTCCAAGCTCGGCGTCGGTTCCCGCACCGCCGCGGTGTCCGAGGCCCGGGCGCTCGGCATCCTGCGCTGACGGCCCGTGCTGGTGCTGGTGCTGGTGCTGGTGCCGGTGCCCGCTGGTTCCGGTGCTGGTGCGCGCTCCGGTGCTCGTGCCGGGGTCAGCGCGTCCGGATCGTCAACCGCTCGAGGGTGAAGGCGCCGTCCTGCACGAACAGCCCCACCCGACCGGCGGGCCGGTCGTAGAGCCGCGTGCTCAGAGCGACGCTGCCGTCCACCACGGCCACGCAGACGTCGCCGTCGAGGTGGACGTCGACCCGGTGCGTGCCCGGGGCGAGCTGCACGGCACGTTCCAGTTCCACGGCGTGCGGCACGTCACCGAGGATCTGCCACTGCTCGGTGCCGGTGCTGCCGCGCGGCCACCGGTCCAGGACGAGCCGGTTCCGATCGGGTTCGAGACGCAGTGCGTAGCCGTCCTCGGTGTCGTCGCTGGTGCGCAGGAGCAGTCCGAGCGACTTCGTGTCCGCCGCGAGGTCGATGTCCATGCTGACCAGCGCCTCCGTGGGGAGTTCCGGACCGACCCACGACGCGTACCGCGTGGCGGCGCCGGCACCGACCGTCGGATCTGAGCCGTTGCGCGGTTGGAAGGCCGAGGTCACGTCGACCTCGTCGGAGTACGCGGCCTTCACGGCTTCGGGCAGGTCGAAGCGCAACGACCCGTCCACCCGCTGGTGTGCCTGGAGGGTGGCCATGGTCCCGGCCCACTGCCAGGCCCCGTCGTCGCGGTCGCCCTCCTTCGACGCGATCCAACCGACGAAGTACCGCTCGCCGTCGAGCGCCAGCGTCTTCGAGGCGTAGAACGCGCGCCCGTCGACGGTGTCGTCCGCCGGAGCGAGCCACGGCCCGTCCGGGGACGTCGCGATGCGGTAGCGCGTGCAGAACGCGTCCGAGAACTCCGAGTACACGAGGTACCACCATCCGCCCCACTGGAAGACGTCGGGGCACTCCTGGGTGATGAAGCGGTGGGGTTCCCAGAGCGGTGACGCGTCGCGCCAGGTCACGAGGTCGTCGGACTCGAGTCGCGCGACCAGACCGGATCGTCGGTACGGTTCGTCGCGTCGACGCGCTGCCAGGAGCATCTGCCACGGCCCCTCGGCAGACGGACGGAACACGAAGGGGTCGCGCCAGTCCTCGGGCGAGTACCCGGCGCGTGCGGGGAGATCCCATCCGGGGTGCTTCGTCCAGTCCGTGAGATCACCCGAGGACGTCGCGTGGCAGACGACCTGGGCATCCTTGGTGACGCCGTCGACCTCGGTCGTGATCCGCGGGTTGTGCCCGGTGTAGAACAGGTGCAGGGTGCCGGCGTCGTCCTGCACGACGCTTCCGGTGTAGCAGTCGAAGTCGCTGGCATCGGCGCCGCCCGAAGGCAGGACCACGCCCTTGCTCTCGAACCCGACGAAGTCGGTCGTGGTCACGGCTCCCCACGGCATCCCGGTCGCTCGCTCGAGCGGGGGGACACCCGGACGCTCGTCGAGCAGGTAGAACAACCACGCCGTGCCGTCGTGCTCGAACGGGATCACGTCCCCGACGAAGCCGTTCGGGGGCCGGAAGTGCGTGCTGGGTGTGGCGGCCAATCAGGTTCCTTCGGGTCGGGGAGCTTGGAGTGAGCTCCGAGGGACGTACCCGCACGGCACGAGGTGCCGACCGGGCTGCTCCGTCTCCGCCAGCAGCAGGGTTCCGGCGTCGAAACCCATCTGCTGGTGGGGGAGCGCGACGGTGGTCAACGGTGGGTGCATCTGATCGGCGAGGTCCGGCTGGTCGTCGAACCCCACGATGCTGACGTCCTCGGGACAGCGCATGCCGAGCGACTGCGCCGCCATCAGTGCGCCGACCGCCATGCGGTCGTTCCCGCAGATGATCCCGGTCGGCCGCTCGGTCGTCAGGACCTCCATCGCGAGGTCGTAGCCCGAACCCACCTGGAAGGTCCCGAACTCGACGCGGATGGAGTCCGGAGCGATCCCTGCATCCGCGGCGGCGCGCTCGAGGCCACGCTTGCGCTCCTGGCAGGCGTAGTCGTCCTCAGGGCCTCCGAGGAACGCGACCCTGGTGTGGCCGGCGGCGAAGACCGCGGCGGCGACGTCACGGCCGCCTTGGAACTCGTCGGCCAGGACGGTCACGGCGTCGGTGTCGCCGGGCGGGAAGCAGTTGACGAACACGGTGGGCACACGGTCGAGACCTGCGACCGGGGTGACGTACTCCGGTCCGGGCGCCGCGTAGACGAGGCCGGCGACACCCTGCCGGACGAGGTTCTCGACCGCTGCCTTGCCGCCGTCGGTGGTCTGGGCGGTCTCGACCACGAAGCAGACGTACCCGGCCTCCTGCACCGCCTGCTGCACACCGAGCACGATGTGCCCGGCGTACGGCTGGGACACGAGCCGGTCAGCGATGACGCCGACCGTGTACGAGCGGTTCGAGCGCAACGACTGCGCAGCCCGGTTCGGTTGGAAGTCCAGTTCCTTCGCGGCCTGGAGCACACGGGCACGGGTCTCGTCAGCGATCGAGACGTCCCGACGGTCGTTGAGCACGAACGACACGGTCGGCTGCGACACCCCTGCACGGCGTGCGACGTCCTTCATCGTGACGCGGTGCGACTGCGCTGTGCGTTCTCGGCTCGCCATCGGATCTCCTTCGTCCCGCTCATCATGCCAGAAGCAAATACGTATTGCCTCCCCGGTGCCCGCTGTGTACGATCGCCTCACAAATACGTATTGGCCCGGCGTGGAGCGGGGTCATCATCGCTCAGAGAGGAGCGACCGTGACGAATGGATTCAGCACTCCCATCAACCGGCGCACGCTGTTCAAGTTCGGTGGGGCCGGGCTCGCGCTGGCCGGCATCGGGTCGTTGGCGGCGTGCTCGACGGCTGGCGGAGGCAGCGACACGGGGACGGTGAAGATGCTCTACTTCGGGGAGCAGAGCGCCGCCACAGCGCTGCAGAAGGCGATCGAGCCGAAGATCAAGCAACTGGACAAGAAGGCGAGTCTCGAGGTCACGGCGATCAACGGCACGGACTGGAACGACTTCCTCGCCAAGGTGCTGACGCAGGTCGCGTCGGGCGACGTCCCGGACATCGTCAGCGTGGCGACCGAAGGCCAGCAGCTCCTGGCGTCGAAGAACCTGCTCGCCCCGCTCGACGACCTCGTCACGAAGAACCTGTCGGATCTGCACGCGTACTTCAGCGGTGCCCATCCGGCGCTGATCGAGTCGACGATGTACCAGGGCCACCTCTACACGCTCCCCGACAGTTTCAACGCGGGCAGCATGTTCTACTCGACCGAACTCTTCGACAAGGCCGGCCTCGCGCGCCCCGCGGCCGACTGGTCGATGGACGACTTCCACTCCTCCGCAGAACGGCTCGCGAAGATCGGTTCCGGCACGTACGCGTTCGACTGGGTCGTGCGCCTCTGGGGCAGCTGGACCTCGTTCCTGTACGCCAACGACGGCAACCTGCTGCAGGAGGGCAAGTACTCCGGTGGCGACTGGTTGTGGAAGAGCAAGGCGTTCGCCGACAACCCGCTCGGCGTCACCGGTCGCAAGGGCGGCTGGAAGTGGGGTGACCCGACCGCCAACTCCGACGCAGCGGTCGAAGCACTCGAGTACGTCATCGAGCTGCAGAAGTCCGGCGCGTCCCCTTCGCCGGACGTCGGCGGTGGTGCCACCCTCCAGGGCCTGATGTCCTCCGGCCGGATCGGCATGACGATCGGCGGCGGCTTCTGGGCCGGCGGTCTCCACAACGCAGGGATGCGGAACGGCAGCTTCGACGTCGTCGAGTTCCCGACCTGGAAGAGCAACAAGTCGCTCTTCGGCGCCGGCGGGTACGGCATCTTCAACTCGTCGAAGCAGAAGGACCTCGCGTTCGAGGTCATCAAGCTCATGGTGCAGCCGGAGAGCTTCGACGCGCTGTGGCCGGGCAACGTGACCACACCCGCGCAGAAGTCGCTGATGACCGCGGAGCGGTACTCCACGACGGGGCCGGAGCACTGGTCGGTGTTCTACGACCAGCTCGACAACTCGGTGCCCATCTCCGCACCGCCGTACTACAACGCCCTCGCGACGGCCCTCAACCAGCGGACCACGCAGGCCATCTCGTCGGGGAACGCGAAGAAGGCGCTCGACGGTCTACAGGCTGACATCGAGCAGGCCGCAGCGCAGGCATCGTGATGACCGCAACGACAGAACGACGCACCCAGCGCGCGGCCGAGGTCGCAGCCCGCCGGCCGGCGGCGAAACGTGCCCGTCGGCGTGAGTCCACGTTCGGCTTCCTCATGATCGGGCTCGCGGTGGTGTTCGTCGCCGTGTTCACCCTCGTCCCGATCCTCGCCTCACTCGGCCTGTCGTTCACCTCGTGGGACGTGATCAGCAGTCCCGAGTGGGTCGGCCTGGACAACTACGTCCGACTGTTCACCGACGGGCCGGTCCTCGCGTCCTTCGGGGTCACCATCGGACTCGCTCTCGCCATCGTCGTCCTGCAGATCTCGCTCGGCTTGCTGCTGGCGGTGCTGGCGAACAACCGGAAGCGCAACACCACCCGCGTGTTCTTCCGCACCGCGTTCTACCTGCCGCTGCTGGCGTCCACAGCAGCAGTGTCGATCTTCATGGGCTACATCTTCGACACGAAGTTCGGCCTCATCAACTACTACCTCAACGAGATCGGCCTCCCCGGGGCGCACTGGCTGAACGACCCGTTCTGGGCCAAGGTCACGATCGTGATGGTCGTGGTCTGGCAACAGGTCGGCTTCACGTTCGTGTTGTTCGTCGCCGCGCTGCTGGCGGTCCCGGTGGACGTCCAGGAAGCCGCCTCGATCGACGGCGCCGGCCCGTGGCGGACACTCTTCCAGATCAAGATCCCCCTGATCAGCCCGACGATCCTGTTCGCGACCGTCATCGCGATGATCAACGCCATGCAGCTGTTCGACCAACCGTTCATCATGACCAAGGGCGGGCCCGGTACAGCGACGACGACGGCCACCATCTCGATGTACCAGGCCGGGTTCCAGAACCTGCAGTTCGGATTCGCCTCCGCCATCGCGATCCTGCTGCTGGTCATCATCGGGATCATCACCGCCGTCCAGTTCATCGCCGCACGAAAGCTGGTGTTCTACCAATGACGACCACACAGACGTTCGATCCACTGCACAGCCCGGAAACCGTGGCACAACCGAGCATCGACCACATCGTGCGCCGGCGACGTCCGGTCGCCACCGTCGGGAGCATCGTCGGCCTGGTCATCCTGATCGTCGCTGCCGTGTTCGCCCTCGGGCCGCTGCTGTGGACGCTCACGACGTCCCTCCGAACGCCGGCTGAGTCCTTCGACAACCCGCCGCAGTGGCTCCCGCTGTCCTGGGACTTCAGCAACTACGCGGCCGTCTTCGACCAGATCCCGATCGGCCAGTTCTTCCTCAACAGCGTCGTCGTCACACTGCTGATCGTCGTCGGCCAGACCGTCACCTGCACCCTGTCCGGCTACGCGTTCGCCATGATCAGCTTCCCGGGGAAGAACACCGTCTTCGGGATCTTCCTCGCCACGATGATGGTCCCGATCCAGACGATCATCATCCCGGTCTTCGTCATCCTCAAGGACATCGGGCTGACGGGGTCGATCGCGTCCCTGATCGTCCCCGCCCTCGGGAGCGCGTTCGGCACGTTCCTGATGCGGCAGTACTTCATGCAGATGCCCAAGGAGCTCGGCGAAGCAGCGCGCATCGACGGTGCCAGCCAGTTCGGCGTGTTCTGGCACGTCTACTCCAGGATGGCCAGCCCCGCGATCGCGACGCTCGCGATCCTGAACTTCTCCGGCTTCTGGGCCGAGTACTACCGGCCGTTGATCTTCCTCAACCAGCAGGACACGTTCACCCTGCCGCTGGGGTTGGTCGGTCTGCAGGGCAACCTCGGGACCGGGTCCATCTCGGTCGTCCTCGCGGGCGTGGTGCTGACGATGATCCCGAGTGTCCTGCTCTTCGTCTTCGCCCAGCGGTACTTCATCGAGGGCGTCACGGCTGGGTCCTCCCGATGACCGACCACCACCTCCCGCAGTTCCACGTCCGGCTGCCCCGTGGCTACCTCAACGACCCGAACGGACCGATCGACATCGGCGGACGGGCGCACCTGTACTTCCAGTCGAGGCCGCTCGTCGACCTCGAGATCCCGGTCGAGTGGGGACACGCCACCAGCGAGGACCTGGTGCACTGGAGCCTGCACCGGCCCGCGATCGTCCCCGTCCCCGGGGGCGCGGACTCCGGGGGCGCGTGGTCGGGCAACACGGTGCTCCACGACGACGTCGTCCGCGCGTACTACTCCGGCAAGGTCGACCACAGCCCGTTCCAGTCGGTGCTCCTCGCCGAGTCCTCCGACGGCGGCACCAGCTTCGGTCCACCCGTCCCGGTCGTGGCAGACCCGGCGGCCGACGAGGGGATCACGATGTTCCGCGACCCGTTCGTCTGGCAGGACGAGGACGGCTGGTCGATGGTTGTCGGAGCAGCGGCTGCGAACCAGACCGCGGCGGTCCGTCACTACCGATCCGCCGACGGCGTCACCTGGGCGTCCGCCGGCGACCTGGTCGCGATGACCCGTGCCACGGTCGAGGGCATCGACACCGGCGCAGGCTGGGAGTGCCCGCAGATCCTCACGGTCGACGGCACCGACGTCGCCCTCATGGCGTCCTGGTCACACGAGGACGGACCGGGCGAGGTCATCGCGGTCCCGTTGACCGGCACGCTGCACCCCGACCGGGTCGACCACGGGCAGCACTTCTACGCGCCGTCCGTGATGCGGACCGGGTCGTGGGGTGCGGTGCTCTTCGGGTGGGTCACGGAAGGTCGTCCTCTGGAGGCGACCGCGCAGGCGGGCTGGTCCGGTGCCGTCTCCCTGCCCAGGAGGGTGTGGCTCACCGACGGACGACTCGCGAGTGCACCGCACCCCGCGGTGGAGTCACTGCGAGCAGGCACGTCGCGTCCGGGCCACGGGGCGACGATCGGCGCGCAGGTGGAGATCGTGCTCCCGACCCCGGTCACCGGCGTCGTCCGTCTCCGGTTCTCGGAGGCCGAGTACCTCGACGTCCGTGTCGACCTGGAGGCCGACACCCTCACCGTCGATCGGAGTCGTGCCAGCGGGGACACTCGCGCGGACACGAGCCCTGCCGTGGTCCGGGCGCCGTTCGGACCGCGGAGCGAGCTGCCGGCGGTGCGGGTGTTCGTGGACGGGTCCGTCGTCGAGGTCTTCACCAGCGCCGGCCGATCCGTCACGACGCGCGTCTACCCCGAGCAGGCACCACCCTGGACTGTGGAAGCTCCTCCCGAGGCGTCGGTCTGGGACCTGCGGAGCGCTGTGACGGTGGCGGGTCCGAGATGACCCGGCCCCTGATCACCGTTGCCGGCGAGTCGTTGGTCGACGTCGTGCACGACGGATCACAGCGTGAGGTACCCGGTGGGAGCCCGGCGAACGTGGCACTCGGGTTGGGGAGGCTCGGTGCACCGGTCGAGTTCGCGACGTGGCTCGGGGACGACGTCCGAGGACACCGCATCGCCGATCACCTCCGGGCCTCCGGCGTCCGACTCGTCGACGGGACGTTCCGAGCCAGCCGGACGTCCTCCGCCTCTGTCCGGCTCGACGCGGACGGCCAGCCGACGTACGAGTTCGACGTCGAGTGGGACCTGCCGGAGCTGCCACGCACGCCGAGCTGGCTGCACGTCGGATCGATCGGCGTCTTCCTCGAACCCGGGGCGAGCAAGGTGTCGGAACTCGCGCGACGCACCGCGGCGGCCGGGGGAGTCGTCTCGTTCGACCCGAACATCCGTCCCGCGCTCCTCGGCGCGGCTGCCGACGAGCGACTCACCTTCGAGCACCGTGCAGCGACGGCGAACGTCGTGAAGCTCTCCGACGAAGACGGTGCGTGGCTCTACCCGGGGCTGTCCGAGGACGCCGTCCTCGATCGCGTGCTCGGCTGCGGCGCCCAGCTCGCGGTCCTCACCACGGGCGCCACCGGCTCGCTCCTGGCGACCGCGACCGAGCGGGTACGGGTCCCCGGTGAACGCGTCGACGTCGTCGACACCGTCGGAGCGGGCGACACCTACATGGCAACGCTCGTCTGGCAGCTGCGGGACCACGCCACCGTTCTCGACTCGCTCGGCGAACCGACCCTCACGGAACTCGGACGTGTCTGCACCCGTGCCGCGGCGATCACCGTCGCCCGGCGGGGAGCCGATCTGCCGAGTGCCACCGACCTGATCCCCGTGCGGGGAGCGACTCCCGAAGAGCACGATCCGACGCAATCCCGACCTCGAACCGGAGTGGACCATGACCTCTGAATTCCGACGACGCGCACTCCTCCAGGGTGCAGGCATCAGTGCGCTCGCACTGTTCGCCGCGACCGCGCCAGGCGAAGCAGCACGCGCCGCATCACTGTCCCGACCCGGGGCTCCGTCCGCAGCATCCGCAGTGACCGGCACCTCGCTCCGTGCCAGGTACCACATGACACCGCCTGCCGGATGGCTGTCCGATCCGCAGCGTCCGGTGTTCACCAGGGGCGCGTACCAGCTGTACTACCTGCACTCCGACGTGGACAACGGCGACGGCGGCTGGGACCACGTCTCCACCACCGACGGTGTCGACTTCACCTTCGAGGGAACGGTCATCCCGCTGCAGACCAACCTGCCCACGTGGACGGGTTGCACCCTGATCGACACCGACGACACCGCCGGCTACGGTGCCGGTGCCGTCATCGCCCTCGCGACCCGCCCGACAGGGGGCGTGCGGAAGTACCAGGAGCAGTACCTGTTCTTCTCCACCGACGGCGGCTTCACCTTCACCGCCCGACCGGATCCCGTCATCGTCAACACCGACGGCCGCGCAGCGACCACCGACGCAGAGGTCTCGAACGCCGAGTGGTTCCGTGACCCGAAGGTCGCCTGGGACGCCGCCCGCAGCGAATGGGTCTGCGTCATCGGGCGGCAGCGGTACGCCGCGTTCTACACGTCGAAGAACCTCGTCGACTGGACCCTGCAACGGAACTTCGACTACCCCGACCACGACCTCGGAGGCATCGAGTGCCCCGACCTGTTCCAGATCACCGCCGACGACGGGACGACGCACTGGGTCCTGGCCGGCAGCATGGACGCCTACAACGTGGGTCTGCCCTGCACCTACGCCTACTGGACCGGCTCGTGGGACGGCACCTTCTTCACCGCTAACGACCTCACACCGCAGTGGCTCGACTGGGGCTGGGACTGGTACGCGGCCGTCACCTGGCCTGCGGTCGAAGCGCCGGACACGAAGCGCTACGGCATCGGTTGGATGAACAACTGGAAGTACGCCGACCGGCAGGTCCCGACCGACGCCTCGGACGGGTACAACGGTCAGAACTCGATCGTCCGCGAGATCACGCTGCGCCGTCGGTCCGCTGGCGGCTACGCGCTCATCAGCGAGCCCGTCGCAGCGCTCCGGAGCGCGGCGACCCGGACCGTCCCGATCGCTGACCAGTCGGTCAACGGATCCACGGTCCTGCCCTACGACGGGCGGGCCTACGAGATCGAACTCGACGTGACGTGGTCCGACGCCACGAACGTCGGGGTGTCGGTCGGACGCTCCGCTGACGCCACTCGGTCCACGAACATCGGCACGGCCGGTGGCGACCTCTACGTCGACCGCGCGCGCTCCGATCGTGCCGGGTTCGCGCTCTCGCCGTACACCCGCGCCGCGGCTCCCGTCGATCCTGCGACACGGTCCTCGCACCTGCGGATCCTCGTGGACACGCAGAGCGTGGAGGTGTTCGTCGACGACGGCGCGACGGTCCTCTCGAACCAGGTGAACTTCGACACGGGCGACACGGGCATCTCGTTGTTCTCCGACGGCGGCACCGCGACCTTCTCCGGCATCACCATCCGCGAGTACGGGGGCGAGTAGGCACGCAGGTCCGTGAGCTGCGACAGTGCCGGGCGTCGGCGCGGATGGCGGGCGAACGGAGGGCCAACGGGGGCGGTCGGACGGCGGTCGGAGGTTCGTCCGAGGGAGATGGTGTGTCCTGGCACCCGGACCGGACGACCGAGCAGCCAGCGGTCGCCGCGGTTCTCCGACTCGACCCGAACGGACCGCATGACACACTCCTCCACCGTCGCGCTCGGCAGTCCCACGCACTGCTTCGTGGAGCAGTACACGGACCTCGTGTACTCGCAGTTCCGCGACGGAGCCCTGTTCCCGGGCGGACGACAGCTGCACTTCGACCTCCTGAAGCCCGTGACCGCGACACCGACGCCCCTGGTCGTCTTCATCAAGGGCGGCGGGTTCCGGAACGTCCACCGAGCCCGGTACGTCCCCGCGCTGGTGGCCCTGGCCGAGCGCGGGGTCGCCGTCGCCAGTGTCGAGTACCGGACCAGCAACGAGGCGCGGTTCCCTGCCCCGGTCGACGACGTGCGGGAAGCGCTCCGTTTCCTCCGCGCACACGCGGACGCGTTCAACCTGGATCCGGGTGCGGTCGCGCTCTGGGGCAACTCCGCCGGCGCGACCATCGCGACGATCGTCGGCGCCTCCGCTCCCTCGGAACCGGAGCGGGTGTGCGCGGTCGCCAGCTGGTACGGCATGCACGATCCGCTCCGCTCACCGGAGCTCCGTGCCCCCGGGGCGCCCCTGTACACCGCGTTCGGGGCACCCGGTGCGGACGGCAGTCGGTGGTTCCGACCCGCAGACCACATCACGGCCGAGTCTGCGCCGACGTTCCTCCTCCACGGGACCGACGACCGGGTCGTGCCCGTCGAGCAGAGCGTGTCCCTCGCCGCGACGCTCGCAGAACAGGGTGTTCCCCACGAGTTCATGCTCGTCGACGGTGGCCACCACGACTTCGCCGAGATGAGCACGCGGACCGATGCCCTCACCAGGACCTACGACTTCCTCCACGGGCACCTGCTCGCGCGCGTCGAGCGACACGGCACGTCCGAGTGACCGCACGGTCCGGTCAGGTCAGGGATCGCTGAGGGTGCCACGGACGATCGAGTCGCCGGAGCGCGCATTCGAGTTCGGCGCGGCCGGTCGTCCCGGACGAGCGGGGCGGCGCGGCGACGGTCTCGGCGTCACCGCGGGGGAGTCCGGGCACGACACCGGTCGCCACACCGACGCCGAGGACCACGGCGAGCACGCCGACGCCAGCGAGCACGACCGCGAGCGGACGGCGACGACGCGGACGGCGAGGCACCGCACGGCGCTGCGCCTGGGACCCTGGCGCGCCGCTCGTGTGCCCCCGGCGCTCGCCCTGCTCCGGGTCCGGGTTCGGTGGCCCGCGCTGCCTGTTGCGGCGTCCGTGCGATCTCGGCCGCGATCCATTCCCACACGTGCTCCGGGGGCGCGATCAGCCCGACGCCCTCGGACGCCCGGGTCACCGCGGCGACCCGCTGCAGCGCGGCCACCTCGTCGCGGCACCGGTCGCAGGACGCCAGGTGCTCGGCGACCCCGTCCGAGGCCACCTGATCGGAGACCGCGAGCATCGCCAGCGTCTCGTCGTCGACGTGCTTCATTCGATCACCTCGAGACGTGTTCGGAGCCGAGCGAGGCTTCGGTGGATGTGGCTCTCGAGCCGTTCGGCGATCTCACGATGGTTGAGGTCGTCGGAGGACGGCAGTCGTGCGACCGCGGTGGAGTTGCCACCGGCGTCGTCCTCGACGTCGCACCCCCACTACCGGTGGAGCACCTCGATCGGATGCAGCGGTTTGCTGGGGATCAGCTGAGACGGCGCCAGACCCCGGCGTTGCCGGGACGCGACCAGGTCTCCGGATCGCCCGTGACGGCGTCGTCCCCGGCGCCCCGGTCGGTGAGCCGGTACGCGGAGTCCGGCGTCCACCCGGCGACGACACTCGCCCGGTCGTCGTCGACCCGCACCGCGAGCCCGGACGTGCGGAACCAACCAGCGACGGTCAGGTGCACGACGTCGAACTCGGTGGCCACCGCGGACCAGTCCGGCAGCACCCAGTCGCCCTGCCGTCCGGTCGCCAGGGCCCAGTCGTTCCGCCGGGTGGTCCGTGTCACGTCGAGCGGCCAGCGGCGGCACAGCGCAGCCCAGTCGTCGGGCCCGTCGACGGTGCACACCCGCGCGGCGACATCTGCGGGCACGGCCGAGACGACGGCGCGTTCCTGCCCGAAGGAGTCCTCGACTGCCCAGAGCGCCAGCGGCCCGGCGGACGGGAACGGCGCTCGCGTGTGCTGCGCGAGCGGCCACGGCGGAGTCGTCCACCACACCCCGCTGGTCACCCCCGGGTTCCCCTCGGCGTCCTCGCGGCGCAGCTCCCGGGACCAGTCGGCGAGCGCCTCTGCCGCTCCCGGGCGTCGGGGCTGCTCGTCCTGGTCGAACTCGACGGTCCATGCTCCGCCCTGCGGGTCGAAGAGCCGGCGCACGACCGGGCTGTCGACCGCCCACCGAGCGAGCCGCCGGAGCGCGGCCTGCAGTTCCGTCCGAGCGAGGAGCGCGTCCAGCGCATCGGGTTGCTGCCACCACAGCGCGCTGTCCGCAGTCGACTCGAGCGCGACCACGACGTCGTCCTCGCCCACGGACGGCAGGGGCACCGCCGCGAGTGCGCTCGCCACCGCTGCCAGGTCCGGAGCCGGCTCGGGTTCGATCGCGGCACCGATGCCGAAGAGCGTTCGGTCGTCGCCGCGTTCGACGCCGAGGTGGTAGTCCGCCCAGAAGAGCAGGTGGCCGAGCTGCACGGCGGCCGGGTCGTCGGAGTCCTGGACACCGCTGACGAGCTCGAGGCAGAAACGCCAGCCACGCGGGTGCGCGAGCAGGTCCGAGGCATCGATCACGGAACCAGGCTACTGACGGCCACTAACGCACGCGCCGCATCCGCCGATAGCCCTGGGTGCAGGCCCACGGACGGGCCCGCATCCCGCCCCACGGACGGCGGCGGGACGATCGAGAACCAGGACGGGCCATGATCGTCGTCACACGACTGAACGGCAGCGGATTCGCTGTGAACCCCGATCTCGTGGAGCGCATCCAGGAGACGCCGGACACGACGCTGATCATGGTCGACGGTGCGAAGTACATCGTGCGGGAGTCGATGGCCGACGTCATCGACCTGATCGCCGCGTACCGCGCACGCATCGTGGGCATGGCCTACGGCACCGACCTGGCCCCGCGCGCGAGCACGAACACCGGTTCGCAGCCGACGCTCGCCCCGGTCGCCGCCATCCGCTCCACGCAGCACGGTCGCGCGCTGGACGGGGGTCGCTGACGTGGACATCGCAACGATCGTCGGGATCCTGCTCGCCTTCGGCGCCCTGTTCGGCATGGTCCAGATGGAGCACGTCGAGCTCGGTGGGCTCTTCCTGCCCGCTCCGATGCTGCTCGTGTTCGGTGCCACCATCGGCTGCGGCATCGCCAGCACCACGCTGAAGGACGCGATCGCCAGCTTCAAGGCCGTGCCGAAGGCGTTCACCGGCAAGGTCACCCCGCCGGCGTCGGTCATCGACGACGTCGTGGGGCTCGCCGAGACGGCGCGTGCGAACGGCCTGCTCGCCCTCGAGCAGGAGGCCGACAAGCACGACGATCCGTTCATGAAGAAGGCGCTGCAGAACATCGCGGACGGCACCGACGGTGACGAGTTGCGGATCCTGCTCGAGGACGAGATCGAGTCGAACGCGGCCCCGACCCGGAGCGCGAGCGCGTTCTTCATGGGCCTGGGCGGCTTCGCTCCGACCGTCGGCATCATCGGCACCGTCGTCTCGCTGACCCACGTGCTCGCGAACCTCGGCAAGCCCGACGAGCTCGGACCCCTGATCGCCAGCGCGTTCGTCGCCACCCTGTGGGGCCTGCTCACCGCGAACTTCATGTGGTTGCCGATCGGCGGCAAGCTCCGCAAGCTCGCCCAGCTCGAGTCGGACCGCCAGACGCTCCTGATGGAGGGGCTGCTCGCGGTGCAGGCGGGCAGCCAGCCTCGTCTGCTCGGTGAGCGCCTGAAGGCCATGGTGCCGCCCGGCGCCCGCGCCGACACCGGCGGCAAGGGCGGCAAGGGCGCCAAGGCCGGTGGCAAGGCCGACGCGGCCGACGACCAGCAGCTGGCGGCCTGACGGTGAGCGCCAACCCCCGTGGCCGCGGCCGAGGTCGCGCGAAGAAGTCCCACGACGAGGCTGAGCACCCCGACGAGCGCTGGATGGCGTCGTACATGGACATGATCACGGTGCTGATGTGCATGTTCCTCGTGCTGTTCGCGATGTCCACCGTCGACCAGCAGAAGTACATCCAGCTGAAGCAGTCGCTCGCTACCGGCTTCGGCGAGGTCGACTCGCAGAAGATCGACACCGCGAGCGGCACCGTCGTGACGAAGGACCAGGTCGAGGACGGCTCCGGCTACTCGACCGACAAGTCGCAGGCCGACCACTCCACCGCCTCGTCGGGCACGAAGGACACGAACGTCGATCCCGCGTCGACCGTGGTGCCGACGACCGCGTCGAAGCGGGACCTCACCGAGGCGAAGCGTGAGCTCGACGACCTGACGGCGATCAAGAGCGCGATCCAGGAGAACCTGACCGAGGCCGGCCAGACCGCCAACGTGCAGTTCACCGTCGATGCCCGCGGTCTGATCGTCCGGCTGGTCGGCAGCGAGACCTACTTCGGGACGAACAGCGCCGACCTGTCCGACCAGGCGCGCCGGATCATGGACGCGATCGCCCCGGTCCTGCGGACGAGCCACCACGACGTCAGCGTCGAGGGGCACGCCGACCAGCGGAACTCGACCGCCCCGTACGCGACGAACTGGGAGCTCAGCGCGGCACGGGCGACCGGGGTCCTGCGCGACCTGGTCGAGCGGGGCGGGATGCCCGGCGACCACGTGCAGAGCGTCGGGTTCGGGTCGAGCCGGCCGCTGGCGAAGGGCGGCACCGACCAGGACCTCGCCCTGAACCGGCGGGTCGACATCGTGGTCCTGTCGAACGCCGACCAGGACGTCAGCGCCCTGATGCCGGCGCTGGCGAAGGCGCAGGACGGAGCGCAGCAGGGCTGA
>NZ_MJGM01000008.1:18998-94098 GCF_001864905.1 Curtobacterium sp. MCBA15_007 | reverse complement strand
AGGACTGAGACACACACCGCGCGGAGCGCACCAGCGCTGCCCCCACCGCCCCACTACGGGGTACAGCACTGACGGGTGCCCCACAGGTGACCGATAGACGCAGCCGTGACCGAGACCCTGCCAGCGCCCGAGGTGTACGACTTCGCGCGCCCGTCGACGCTGGCCCGTGAGCACGCCCGGGTGCTCGAGCTCGCCTTCGAGACCTTCGCGCGGCAGTGGGGCACGCAGCTGACGGCGAAGGTCCGCGCGGTCAGCCAGGTCACCTGCGAGCAGGTGCAGATGACGACGTACGACGAGTACGCCGCGTCGCTGCCCGCGCTCACCAGCATGGTGCTGCTGCCGATCACCGAGCTCACCTCGAAGGGCGTGCTGCAGCTCCCGCTCGACGCCGCCCTGACGTGGGTGTCGCACGCGCTGGGCGCCTCGAAGCCGCTGCCGACCCCGGACCGCACCTTCACGCCCATCGAGCAGGCCCTGGTGCGCAAGATCGTCGAGGACGCCCTCGACGACCTGCGGTACTCGTTCGGCGGGCTGCTCGCGCAGGACGTCACGGTCGGCGGGTTCCAGTTCAACAGCCAGTTCGCCCAGGCCGCCCAGAAGGGCGACCTGATGATCGTCGCCTCGTTCTCGATCCGGGTCGGCGACCGCATCGCTCCGGGCACGCTGGCCCTGCCGGCCGAGGCCGTCCTGCCGCAGCTCGGCGAGGCCGCCGCGCACGTCTCGCCCGCCGACGCCCGCGCCCTGCTCGACGCGCAGCTCGAGAGCGTGCCGGTCGGCGTCAGCCTGCGCTTCGCCCCGGCCGCGGTCCTGCCGACGCAGGTCTTGCGGCTCGCCGTCGGCGACGTCCTGCCGCTGCCGCACCCGCAGCACCGGCCCCTCACCATCGCGGTCGACGGCGAACCCGTCGGCACCGCCGCGGTCGGCGCGAACGGCTCGCGCCTCGCCGGCATCGTCGTCACCACCACGAGCACGGAGCAGCACTGATGACCGAAACGACCACCCTCCACACCGCAGCGGCCGAGTCGCTCGCGGCGCAGCTCCCGACGGCCGCCCCCTTGACCGCGGTGCTCCTGCCTGGAGGCGCGACACCGGTCGTGCTCGACGCGGCGACCGACGCCGTGGTCGCGTCGTTCGTCGGCGGCCTGTCGGCCGATCTGGCACTCGTGCTCACCGACCTCGAGGCGATCACGGCCGCCGGCGGCACCGACCACGGCATCGTGGCCGTCACGGACGTGTTGCGTCCGTCGCTCGAGGCCGCGGCCGGGGTCCTCGGGGTCGGGGTGCTCGGCGAGGCGGGCCGCGAGTCGGCGGCGTCGCTGCTGGCCGACCCGGACACGGTCGTGTTCGAACTCACCGCCGGTGGGCTGCCCGCCGGGTGGTTCGGCATCCGGATCCGCGAGAACGGCACGGTGTCGGCGCCCGTCGTGGCGAACCTGCCCGCGGGCAACCTCGGCCGGATCAACAACGTCGAGATGACCCTGACGGTCGAGATCGGCCGCACCCGGATGTCGGTCCGTGACGTGCTCGGCATGGAGCCCGGCGCCGTCGTCGAGCTCGACCGCAGTGCCGGTGCCCCCGCCGACGTCCTGCTGAACGGCCGCCTCATCGCGCACGGCGAGGTCGTCGTCGTCGACCAGGACTACGCGGTCCGGATCACCCGCATCCTCGACGTCGCCGAAACGGTCTGACCCGCACGTGGACACCCTCGTCGTCACCCTCCGCGTCGCGCTCTCGCTCGGCGTCGTGCTCGCCCTGATGTGGGTGCTGCACCGCGCGAGCCGCAAGCGCTTCTCGGGCAAGCCGTCGGGCCGTCGTGCCGCGACCGTCGAGGTCGTCGGCCGGCAGGGCATCGGCGGCAAGGCGAGCGTCGTCGTGGTCGACGTCGAAGGGGAGCGGCTCGTGCTCGGCGTCTCCGAGCACGGGGTCGCCCTGCTCACCAGCGGGCAGGCACCCGCGCCGGAACTCACGATCGTGACCGGACCGGTCGCGCTGCCGGTGCGCCCCGCACCGTCGGCCGACGTGTTCGGTCAGGAACTCGCGCTGCAGTCGGACGCCACCACGTCCCTCCAGGCACGGCCGGAGCGCCGCGGGCGCGTCGATCCGGAACCGGCTGGTGGGGCCGGCCTCCCGGCAGCCGCTGTCGACGCGACCGACGCGCCCGCGGTGGCCGGCGCCGTCGCGCCGTTGCCGATGCGCCCGCGCAACCGTCGTCCGCAGCGTGCCGTGCCGAGCGCGCAGCAGCTGCAGGGCTCGATCCTGTCGGTCGACACCTGGCGCCAGGCCGCGGCCGCGCTGCGGAACCGGCGGGCCGGGTGACGGCGGCAGGGCAGCACCGGCTGGCACGGTCGGGTCGACTCGTCGCCCTCGTCCTGCTCGGCCTGGCGGTCGTCGCCGGGTTCTTGATGTTCACGACCACCGGTGCGCACGCCGCCGGCGTCGTCGAACCCACCGCCCCGGCGACCCCGACCGCCCCCGCGACCGGTGACTTCAGCGTCAGCGTGAACGGCCCGGACGGCACGCCGTCGTCCGCCGTGGTGACCCTCATCGGCATCACGCTGCTGAGCGTCGCGCCCGCGTTGATGCTCATGATGACGTCGTTCACCAAGATCTTCGTCGTGCTCGCGATGACCCGGAACGCGCTCGGGCTGCAGTCGATCCCGCCGAACCAGGTCATCGCCGGACTGGCACTGTTCCTGTCGTTGTTCGTGATGGCACCGGTGCTCGGGCACATCAACGACGACGCCCTGCAGCCCTACCTGGCCGGCCACCTCGACTTCAACCAGGCCGTCGAGATCGGCACGAAGCCGCTGCGGACCTTCATGCTCCACCAGACCCGCGACGAGGACGTCGCCCTGATCACCCGCGCCGCCGGGCTCGACAACCCGAAGTCGATGGCGGACGTGCCGATGACGACGGTGATCCCGGCGTTCATCATCTCGGAGCTGCGCAGCGCGTTCATCATCGGGTTCGTCATCTTCATCCCGTTCCTGGTGATCGACCTCGTCGTCTCCGCGGCCCTGATGTCGATGGGCATGATGATGCTCCCGCCGGTCATGATCTCGCTGCCGTTCAAGATCCTGCTCTTCGTGCTGGTCGACGGTTGGGGCCTCATCATCACGTCGCTCATCGAGAGCTACCACGTTGTCTAGGGGGCACGCATGAACCAGCAGGCCGTCATCGACCTCGTGCTCCAGGCGCTCCTGGTGTCCGGCAAGCTCGCCGCCCCGGTCCTCGTCACCTCGCTCGTCGTCGGCTTCGCGATCTCGCTGTTCCAGTCGGTGACGCAGATCCAGGAGGTCACCCTGTCGTTCGTGCCGAAGGCCGTCGCCGTCGCGATCGCCCTGGTGGTCTGCGGCAACTGGATGATCTCGGAGATGATCGCCTTCACGCACGTCGCCTTCGACATGATCCCGAAGCTGCTCGGGGCCGGTTGATGGAGCTCGCCATCGACGCCGACCGTCTGGAGGCGACCATGCTCGCCGGCGTCCGGCTCGTCGCGTTCTTCGTCATCGCGCCGCCGTTCTCGTACCGGGCGTTCCCGGGCACCGTGAAGGTGATCCTCGGCCTGGGGCTCGCCATCGGCGTCGCGCCGCGCGTCGCCGTCGGCTACGAATCGCTCGACACGGGGCCGTTCCTGCTCGCCCTGCTCACCCAGCTCGTGGTCGGGCTGTCCCTCGGGTTCCTGGTGTTCCTGGTGTTCGCCGCCGTGCAGTCGGCGGGTGCGCTCATCGACCTGTTCGGCGGGTTCACGCTCGCGCAGGCGTTCGACCCGCAGTCGCAGGTCAACGGCGCCCAGTTCACCCGCCTGTTCCAGATGACCGCACTCGCACTGCTCTTCACCTCGGGCGGCTACCAGCTCATCGTCGGTGGGCTGGTGCGGTCGTTCGACGCCGTGCCGCTCACCGGCACGTTCGCGGTCGACGGGCTCGCCTCGATGCTCGTCGCGGCGATGTCCCAGATGTTCCTCGCCACCCTGCAGATCGCCGGGCCGCTCGTCGTCGTGCTGTTCCTGGCGGACGTCGGCCTCGGGCTGCTCACCCGCGTCGCACCGGCCCTCAACGCGTTCCAGATGGGGTTCCCGATCAAGATCGGGCTGACCGTCCTGTTCGCCGGCGCGCTCTTCATGGCCCTGCCGTCGGTGGTGTCGTCGCTGACCGGCGACGCCGTCGAGGCGATCACCGGACGGGGGTGACGACGTGTCCGACAGCGGAGAACGCTCCGAACAGGCGACCCAACAGCGGATGCGCGAGGTCCACGAGAAGGGCCAGGTCGGCCGTTCGCAGGACCTCGGCGCGTGGATCGGCATCGCCGTCGCGGCGCTCATGATCCCCGCCGCGATCGGCAACGCCGCCGCCGCCGGGCAGGACCAGCTGCTCGCCGTGCAGCGGGTCATCGAGGACCCGGAGATCGGTGCCGTGCGGGCACTGCTCGCGGACGCCCTCGGTTCGATGGGTGCGACCCTCGGCCCGATGCTCGCCGTGGTCGCGGTCGCCGTGCTGGCCGCCGCCGTCACCCAGGGCGGGGTGCACTTCCGGAAGATGACACCGCAGCCCGACCACTTCGATCCCGTGGCCGGACTGAAGCGCGTGTTCGGTACGCAGGCGCTCTGGAACGGCGCGAAGGCGCTGCTGAAGACCGCCGTCGTCGGGCTCGTCCTCTGGTTCGCGGTGCAGGGACTCATGCCGGTCCTGATGTCGAGCGGCTCGCTGCCGCTGTCGGCCGTGCTCGAGGCCGCCGCAGCCGGTTCGGGCACGCTGCTGCGCGCTGCGATCGTCGCCGGGCTCGTCCTCGCGGCACTCGACGTGTTCGTCGTCATCCGCCGCAACCGGAAGCGCACGATGATGACCAAGCGCGAGGTCAAGGACGAGAACAAGCGGAGCGACGGCGACCCCCTGGTGAAGTCGCAGCGCCGGTCCCGTCAGCTCGCGATGAGCCGCAACCGGATGATCCAGGCCATCGGCACCGCGGACGTCGTGATGACGAACCCGACCCACTACGCCGTCGCGATCAAGTACGAGCCGGGGAAGTCCGCGCCCCGGGTGGTCGCGAAGGGCGCCGGCCCGGTCGCCGACGTCATCCGTGCGCGTGCCGAGGAAGAGCGGGTGCCGATCGTCCGCGACGTCCCGCTCACCCGAGCGCTGCACGCCGCCTGCGAGCTCGGACACGAGATCCCCGTCGACCTGTACACCCCGGTGGCCCGCGTCCTGTCCTTCGTGATGGCGCTCAAGGCCCGCGGTACTGCCGCCGGCACGCACGCTCCACCGCGGCCGACCACTCCGGACGAGGTCGCGAGCGTCATCGACCCGGCCACCCTGACCGGTGACCTCCGCCCCCGCAAGCTCCGCCCACCGCGCATCGCAGAGAACCAGACCGAAGGACTCCCCGCATGAACCGCAAGGACCTGCCGAAGCTCGTCGTCCCGGTGTTCATCGTCGGCATCATCCTGCTGCTGATCCTGCCGGTGCCGTCGTTCCTGCTCGACTTCATGATCATCATCAACATCCTGCTGGCGCTGGTGATCCTGCTCACGACGCTGTTCGTGAAGAAGCCGCTCGACTTCTCGGTGTTCCCGTCGCTGCTGCTCGTCGCGACGCTGTTCCGGCTCGGCCTCAACGTCGCGTCGACCCGGCTGGTGCTCGGCGAGGGCTTCGCCGGCGACGTCATCCAGGCGTTCGGCCACGTCGCCGTCTCCGGGTCGATCATCATCGGCGCGGTCATCTTCCTGATCCTCATCGTCATCCAGTTCGTCGTCGTGACGAAGGGCGCGGAACGCGTCGCCGAGGTCGGGGCGCGGTTCACCCTCGACGCGATGCCGGGCAAGCAGATGGCGATCGACGCCGACCTCAACGCCGGGCTGATCACCGACCAGGAAGCCAAGGAGCGCCGCGCCGCCGTCTCCGCCGAGGCCGACTTCTACGGCGCGATGGACGGTGCGTCGAAGTTCGTCAAGGGCGACGCGATCGCCGGCATCCTCATCATCATCATCAACCTGGTCGGCGGCATCGCGATCGGCATGCTGCAGAACGGACTGTCCGCCACCGACGCCCTGTCGAAGTACGGCATCCTGACGATCGGCGACGGCCTGGTCACGCAGATCCCGGCGCTGCTCATGGCGGTCTCGACGGGCATGATCGTCACCCGGTCCGGTGCCGAGTCCGAGATGGGGTCCTCGGCCGCGACCCAGCTGTCGCAGTCGCGGAACGCCCTGATGATCGCCGGCGTCGCCGCGATCGCGATGGGCTTCATCCCGGGCATGCCGATCCTGCCCTTCCTGCTCGTCGGCGCCACCCTGCTGTTCACGGGCTGGCGCATCGGCCGGAACGCCGCCCGCGCCGAGGCCGACGCCGCCCAGCAGCAGGCGCTCGAGGCGGCGGCACCGACCGGTGACACCCCCGAGGACCTGCTCGAGCAGATGCGCGTCCACGCCCTCGAGATCCTGCTCGCCCCCGACCTGGTCGACATGGTGTCCGGCGCGTCCGACGACCTGCTCGGCCGCGTGCGGGCACTCCGCCGCAAGATCGCGATCGACATGGGCATCGTCGTCCCGCCGGTCCGGACCCGCGACTCGATCGACCTGCCGCCGTCGACCTACGCCATCCGCATCGCCGGTGTCGAGGCTGGTCGGGGCACCGCCCCCGCCCGCAGCGTCCTGGCGCTCGGCGACCACCTGGACGGCCTGCCCGGCACATCGACCGTCGAGCCGGTGTTCGGCCTGACCGGCAAGTGGGTGCCCGCCGAACTCCGGCACGCCGCCGAGATGACCGGCGCGACCGTGATCGACCGTGTCTCCGTGCTCGTCACCCACCTGCAGGCCGTCATCGGCGACAACGCCGCACGCCTGCTCACCCGCGAGGACGTCAAGGTCCTGACCGAGGGCGTCAAGCAGGTCAACCCCGCGGCCGTCGAGGAACTCGTCCCCGGCATGCTCTCGATGGCCGAACTGCAGCGGGTGCTGCAGGGCCTGCTCGCCGAGCGCGTGCCGATCAACGACCTCGGCCGGATCTGCGAAGCCCTCACGCTCCGCGCCAAGGTGTCGACCGACCCCGAGGGGCTCGTCGAGTCCGCCCGCGCCGCCCTCGGACCGGCCCTCGCCGCCCGCCACACCGACGCCGGCACGCTGCGCGTCATCATGATCGACCCGATGCTCGAGCAGTCGATGCTCGAGGGGCTCCGGCCGTCCGAGCAGGGCAGCCAGATCGTCCTCGACGCCCACCGCATCGAGCAGGTCCTGGGCTCCGTCCGCGACGCCGTGCGCTCGGTGGAGGACCAGGGGCTCTCCGCCGTCCTGGTCTGCGCCCCGCAGCTCCGCCCGGCCGTGCACCGCATGGTCGCCGCCCAGTCGAACGGGCTCCCGGTGCTGTCGTACCAGGAGGCCACCGCCGCGGGCTCCACCATCGAGACCGTGGGAGTGGTCCGTGCCGCCGACCCGATTGCAGCGTAGCGGCGCCACGCTCGAGTCCCTCCGCGACGCGGTCCGGACCGAGTTCGGCGCGGGTGCACGGATCGTCGCGGCCGAACGGGTGACCTCGCCGGGCTTCGGCGGGCTGTTCCGCAAGGCGCACGTCGAGGCCACCGTCGAGGTGCCGGAACCGGGGGACCAGCCCACCGCTCGGGTGGTCATCGCCGACTCGCCCGAGCAGCGCGTCGGCATCGCCGCGCTGCTCGCCGACGCCGAGGCGGCCGAGGCACGCATCGCCGGCACCGACGGCACCAGGGCGACGCGGGCCGACGCGTTCGCGTCGGTGCTCGACGGGTTCCAGGCGGACGGCATCACGACGAGCGCCCCGCGCCCGACGCGCGCCCCGTCCGAGCCGGACGTGCCCGCGGGGGTCGACCCGCGCCTCCAGGCCGCCGTCGACGCGGTCACCGAGACCCGGTCGGGAGGCCCGTCCCGCGTCCTCGACACGCCCTCGCCGGCACCGGTGGCCCGGCCCACCGCACCGGCGGTGCGGTCCGCGGACGGCGACCTGGTGCTCCTGGTCGGGCGGCCGAACGACGTCGACGCGGCCGCCGGACTCTTCGCGGTGCGGCACGCGCTCCGGCCGACGGACGCCGCCGACCGCCGGGCAGCCATCTTGGCCCGGGCGGACGGCGTCCGTGACCGGCACGCCGTGCTCGCGGTCGCCGCGTGGGACGACCTCGCGACGAGCGACGGGCTGCAGGCCGACCAGGTGTGGGTCGTGGTCGACGTCGGGCGGAAGCCCGAGGACTCGGCCGCGATGGTGTCCGCGGTGGCGTCGCGGCTGCCTGTGGTCGGGGTGGTCGCGATCGGTGCGGGGGAGACCGCCACGCCCGGGTCGGCGGACCTGCTGGGGCTCCCCGTCGTGTCGCTAGGCTGAACGGGTGCTGGTACTCACGCGGAAGGTCGGCGAGCGGATCCTCGTCGGCGACGACATCGTCATCACGGTGCTCGACTCCCGGGGCGACGGCGTCCGGATCGGCATCGACGCCCCGCGCGGCGTGAAGATCCAGCGGGAAGAGGTCGTGCGTGCGGTCGCCGAGGCGAACGCCGAGGCCGCTGCCGCCGGCGACGACGCCGAGGCGCAGCTGCGCGCGGCGCTCGGGGCACGTGGCGGGGCTGCCGCGGACGGCCCGGCCTCGTCCGCGCCGTCCGACTCCGCGCCGACCGACTCCTAGTCGTCCGGAGCAGCCACGCCCGTCACGGGCGCGGCCGCTCCTCCGATACGGGCGCGGCTGCGCGTCCGTCACGGACGGGGCTTCTTCTCCTGCTCCGGCAGGCGGCCGGCGGCGGCCTCGGCGGCGAACCAGGCACGAGCCTCGTCCTGTCGGGCCTGCTCGGCGCCGAGCGCGATCGGCGCACGGACGTGGCCCGGCTCGTAGCCGAAGGTCTCGAGCAGTTGCGGCACGATCGGACGCACCCGGGCGACGAGCCGGTCGACGTACGCCGACACCGCACGGGCACGCTGCGCCGACAGCCGGCCGTGCAGCAGGTACCAGTCCAGGTGCTGCTCGAGCAGGCCGAGCGCGAACAGGTCCCGCAGCCAGACGAGCACGCGGCGGGTGTCGCCCTCGGTCACCTCGTCGAGCGCCTCGGTGAAGGCGTCCCACTGCATGAGTTCGGCGTGGGCCTTGGACGCCTCGATGAGCTCGTGCTGCGAGCGGTTGAGCAGTCTGGCCGCGCGGGCGCGGTCCTTGCCGGCCGACGCCAGGCGCATCCCGATCTCGGCGACCATGGTGTCGACCCGACCGGCGAGCAGTTCCCGCTGCGTCCGGGGGTCCTGCAGGTCGGCGACGCTCGCGGCCAGCGAGCCGCGGTCGGCCACGGTCTGGCCGAGCCGACGGATGCCCGACGCGTCGGCGAGCTTCGACGCGGCGACGGCCGCCACGAACTTCGCGGTGGACGCGGGATCCTTCGGGGCCTTCGCGCGGAACTCGGTGAGCAGGCGCTTGCCGACGAGCTGCAGCAGCACGGTGTTGTCGCCCTCGAACGTCACGTAAACGTCGAGGTCGGCGCGGAGCCCGGTCAGACGGTTCTCGGCGAGGAACCCGGCACCGCCGCAGGCCTCACGAGCTTCCTGCAGGGTGTCGAGCGCCGACCAGGTCGACATCGACTTGAACGCGGCCGCCTGGGTCTCCAGGTCCTCGCGTCGTTCCGGGGTGTCCTTCCGCCCGCTGAAGACGTCGTCGAAGGTGCGCAGGAGCTTCTCGTGCGCGAACGACTGCGCGAACACCGTCGCCAGGCGCGGGATCAGACGACGCTGGTGTCGGCCGTAGTCGAGCAGGACGCCCTCGGTGCCGTCGCCGGTCGGGAACTGGCGGCGCTGCATCGCGTAGGTCAGGGCGATCTGCAGCGCGATCTTCTGCGCGACGACCGCGGCGCCGTCGAGCGACACCCGTCCCTGCACCAGGGTGCCGAGCATCGTGAAGAACCGGCGGCCGGGCGAGGCGATCGGTGACGAGTAGGTGCCGTCCGCGGCGACGTCGCCGTAGCGGTTCAGCAGGTTCGTGCGGGGGACCCGGACGTGGTCGAACGCGAGCCGGCCGTTGTCGATGCCGTTCAGGCCGCCCTTCGGCCCGTCGTCCTCACCGCTCACACCGGGCAGGAACGCCCCCTCGACGTCGCGGAGCGGCACGTAGAACGCGTGCACGCCGTGGTCGACACCCGCGGTCACGAGCTTCGCGAACACGACGGCGGCGTGACCGTGCAAGGCCGCGTTGCCGATGTAGTCCTTCCACGCGCCACGGAACGGCGTGTGGATCTCGAACTCCTGGGTCGCGGGGTCGTACGTGGCCGTCGTCGCGATGCTCTGGACGTCCGAGCCGTGGCCGGTCTCGGTCATCGCGAAGCAGCCGGGGACCTCGAACGAGACGATGCCCGGCAGGAACTCACGGTGGTTCGCCTCGGTGCCCAGGTGGTGCACGGCGGAGCCGAACAGTCCCCACTGCACCCCGGCCTTGATCTGCATCGACGGGTCGGCGACGACGAGTTCCTCGAATGCCGCGATGTTGCCGCCGTGGTTGTCCTGGCCGCCGAACTCGGCGGGGTAGGGGCGCTGGATGGCACCGGCGTCGACCAGGGTGCGGAGCTGCTCGAGCACGCGTGCCCGGTGCTCGGGGATCGGCTGGCCCTCGATCTTCTGCATCGCGGGGTCGAGCGCCAGGCGGCGGGAGATCCGGCGGTCCTCGGCCCAGCGTCCGAGCAGGAGCTCCTGCACCAGTTCGACGTCGATGTGGACATCGGTGTCGGTGCCGGCGGTCGGGGTGCCCGCTGCCGGGTCGCCGGCGGCGTCGGCGTTCGGCGCGGCGTGCTGCGCGGCGTTCTTCGCGTCGACGTCCGGCGCGGTGTCGCTGCCGCTGGCGGGGGTGGTGCGCTGGGCGGGTGCGGTGTCGACCATGGTCGGAGTCCTCCTGAACTGCGGTGTCCGTGTTGCACCGTCCACGCTAGACACCCCTGCCGACAGTGGCGGGAACGCCGTGCACGCCGCACAACCCGGTGTCGTCGGTGCCGTCACGGCGTCGTGGGAACCCTCCAAAGAAATGAGGGGTGTTCGACGATTGGGCGCGCCCGGCCGCCCGGGGGCAGACTTGCCGCCATGTCACGTACCACCCCCGCGGACCGCGAAGCCCGTCCCGGACGCACCTTCTTCGGGCAACCGTTCGAACTGTCGACACCGTTCGCGGTGGAGCTCTGGGAGCGGTTCTCGTTCTACGGGATGCAGGGCATCGTCCTCATCTACATGTACTACTCCCTGACGCAGGGCGGTCTGGGGATCGACAAGGGCATCGCCACCGGCATCATGGGTGCCTACGGAGGCGCGGTCTACCTGTTCACGATCATCGGGGCGTGGATCGCCGACCGGCTGATCGGCGCGGACCGCACGCTGTTCGGCAGCGCGATCGTCGTGATGCTCGGGCACATCGCCCTCGCGCTCATCCCCGGGGTGGCCGGGGTCGGGGTCGGCCTCGTCCTGATCGCGCTCGGCTCCGGCGGACTCAAGGCCACCGCCACCACGATCGTCGGCGGTCTGTACAGCCGCGAGGACCCCCGACGCGACGCCGGCTTCTCGCTCTACTACCTCGGCGTGAACCTCGGCGCGTTCTTCGGGCCGCTGCTCACCGGGCTGCTGCAGAGCTCGCTCGGCTTCCACTGGGGCTTCGGCCTGGCCGCGGTCGGCATGGCCGCCGGCCTGGTGCAGTACGCGATCCGGCGGAGGAAGCTGCCCGAGGTGGTCCGGCACGTCGCCAACCCCGTCGACCGTCGCCGGCTGCCCCTGATCGGTGCGGGCGTCATCGTCGCACTCGTCGTCATCGTCATCGCCGTGCTGACCGGCCTGCTGACCGTCGGCAACCTGCCCACCGTCGTCGTGGTCGTCGTCGTGCTGGCCACCATCGGGTACTTCGTCGTCATCCTGTCGAGCGGCATCACCCGCGACGAGCGGTCGCGCGTCTTCGCCTTCATCCCGCTGTTCATCGGCAGCGCCGTGTTCTGGTCGCTGTACCAGCAGCAGTTCACCGTCGTGACGGTCTACTCCGACCAGCGGCTCGACCGCTCCCTGTTCGGCTGGGAGATGCCGGTGTCGTGGGTGCAGTCGATCAACCCGATCTTCATCATCGTGCTGTCCGGCGTCTTCGCGGCCCTGTGGACCAAGCTCGGCGACCGCCAGCCGTCCACCCCGACGAAGTTCGCGCTCGGCACCGGGATCATGGGGCTCGCGTTCCTGCTGTTCCTGCCGTTCGTCGGCTCGGGCGAGAACGGCACGCCGCTGCTCGCACTCGTCGGCATCCTGCTGGTGTTCACCCTCGCCGAACTGCTGCTCTCGCCCGTCGGTCAGTCCGTCGCCACGAAGCTCGCGCCGCCGAAGTTCCAGACCCAGATGGTCGCGCTGTTCTTCCTGTCGGTGTCGCTCGGCACCGCCGTCACCGGGGTGCTGTCCCGGTACTACGACCCGTCGAACGAGGCCCCGTACTTCACGATCCTCGGCCTGGTCGCCGTCGCGGTGGGCGTGGTCCTGCTGATCCTGGCCAAGCCGGTGCTGCGGCTCATGCGCGGCATCCGGTAACCTGAGCGGAGCCACACGCCGAAGCAACCAAGGAGTCACCACCCATGCTCGAACTCATCGCAGGGATCATCATCGGCGTCGGCGTCCTCGGCGGCGTCGGGTGCTGCATGGCCGTCGCGGCCATGATGAAGAGCGGCTCCGAAGAGTACTGAGTCCCTGACCCGGACTACTCGTCGCTGTCGGTCGTGACCGGCACCAGCTGACGACTCAGGACGGTCGCGCGCTCGAAGGGGCCGCGGCCGTCCTTCGTGTACACGGGCTCCTCGAACGCGACAGTCCACGTGCGCTGTGTCCCGCCGATCTGGCTCCCACCGGGAGCCACGATCACCCCGATCGGCTCGTCGGCCCACTGCTCGCCACCCCGATCGGTGTCGACGACCAGCACGAGGGCACCGATGCCGAGACCGGCAGCGTCGTCGGGGCGGGGACTGGGGGAGCGGTGGCGTCCGAACACGCCATCACCGTAGCGTCGGGCGGTCAAGGAACGTCTGTGCGGCGCCTGCCGACACGCTGACGGCCCCGCTGCCGGGTGGTCAGGACACCCCGCCGTGCGAGCGCCGAGCGGTCGCAGACCGTCGGCGACGCGGCCTCCATCCGACGGTTTGTGACCAGCGCGCGAAGGTGAGCGGGGTGTTGTGACCTGCCCACCAGCGGCCGGGAGGTGCGTGGCGGGCCCGCGCCGCGCCTCCCCTCGGTCGGCGGTCACCGACACCGCCCCGCCGGGTGGTCAGGACACCCCGTCGGCATCGCGTCGGGTGGTCACGAAGTGTCGACAGCGGCACCGCGAGGCGTCACTTCGTGACCAGCGCGCGAAGGTGAGCGGGGTGTTTTGACCTGCGCACCAGCGGCCGGGAGGTGCGTGGCGGGCCCGCGCCGCGCCTCCAGACCGTCATCGTGACCCCAGGACACCCCGCCGGGTGGTCAGGACACCCCGTCGGCATCGCGGCGATTGGTCACCAACTGTCGGCGGCGGCGCCGCCAGGCGTCACTTCGTGACCAGCGCGCGAAGGTGAGCGGGGTGTTGCGACCGGCGGGACGGCGGCCGGGAGGCGCGTGGCGGGCCCGCCCAGCGCCTCCCGTCGGTCGGCGGTCACCCCCAGGACACCCCGCCGGCATCTCGTCGGCCGGTCACGAAGTGTCGGCTGCGGCGCCGCCAGGCGACGGTTCGTGACCACTCGGCCAACCTGAGCGGGGTGTTGCGACCACCCCGCGGCCACCCCGCGACCACCCCGCGACCACCCCCGCCCGCGTCAGACGGCTGCCGGCTCCACCCGGGCGATCTCGGTGACGGAGGAGTGGCCCGTCTCGGGGTGCTTGCGCATCGACAGGAGCCGCTCCATCGACGGTTCGAGCGCCGTGACCTTGTCGAGCGGCGCACTCACGACGAGCTGGAACCCGAGCCGGAGCCACGCGGTGACGGCACGGCCGGCGAACTCCGAGTCCGCCTTGATGAACGCCTCGTCGAGGAACACCGGCGCGAACCGGGGCCGGGGACGGGTCTCGTCACCGAGCTGGTAGCGCAGCGCGGCGCCGACGATGAACGCCACGAGCTCCTGCGTCTCACCACCGGACTTGTCACCGAGCGACGAGTACACGCCGAGGTCGTTGCCGTCGGTGTCGTACCGGACTGCCGTGATCTCCATGTGCCGCCGGACGTCGAGCACCGCGTCGCGCTGGGTGGTGCGGCCACGGGCGGCGTCCGGGTCGGGCCGGATGACGGCCATGAAGCGCCGGAGCCGTCGGAACCGGGTCTCGAGCACGTCGTCGGTCAGCTCGGTGTCGACCGAGGCGGACAGGGCGCGGAGCTCGCGGCGGAACGCGGTGACGTCCTCGCGGGTGACCCGGCGGATCTGGATCTTCAGGCGGTCCCGGTTCGCGCCGAACGGCAGCTCCCGCAGGATCTCGTTGACCGGCTCGAGGCGCTCCTCGATCTCGACGACGGCGCGGTCGAAGGCGCCGGCGAGCGGGACGAGGTCCTCGCCGCTCCACTGCGACAGGCGTCGACGCCACTCGCTCCGACGGGCGTGCAGGCCGGTCGCCACGATCTGGTCGAGGATCGCGTGGTAATCGGGGTACGACGCGACGCCGGTGCCGAGGTTCGGGTCGGGCCAGGCATCCTGGTACCGCTGGAACGTCAGCGTCAACGAGGTCGAGGCTGCCGCAGCGCCGTCGAGGGCCTGGGAGAGCCGCTCCTCGAGCCGGCGCTTCAGCCGTCGGGTGGCGTCGTCGAACCCGTCGACGCCGTCCGGTGCACCGATCTCCTCGAAGGTCTCCTCGAGCAGGCGGGCCTGCTGGTCGTCCGGCAGCGAACCGGGCGAGGACTCGAAGCGCTCCAGGATCTCGGCTGCGGCATCCTGGCCGTCGACGAGCACCGCGTGGCGCTCCTCGAGCCGCTGCACGGAAAGCCGTGCGGCGGAGCGACGGTCGGCCGCCTCGTCCAGCGACTTGCGCAGCCGGGCGACCGAGGCCCGGAGCGTCCGGAGACCGTCGTCGGCGGCGAGCAGTGCCTGCCGTTCCTCGTCGAGCCGGGCGAGGGAGGCGCCCAACCCGTCGACGTCGATCGCGGCCCACGTGGCGTCGACCACGTGCTGGTGGGCGGCGCGGAGCACGTCGAGCGCGGTGAGGTCCTGTGCGACGTCGGTGCGGCGTGCCTCGAGCGTCGCGAGGTCCTGCGCGATCGAGGCGAGCTCCTGCTCGACCGCGGCGACGCGGGCCTCGTTCGTGAACCCGATGACGTTCGACTGCCGGCGGTCACCGTGCGCGCCACGACGGCCGTCGCGCAGCTGCCCGGACTCGGTGACCCGGCGGCCACCACCGCCCAGGTCCGATGCCGAGGTGACACAGCGGGCATCGGTGCGGTCCGACTCGATCCGCTCGCGCACCCACGTGCTGAACGGCGACGGCTTGATCGCGAGCTTGCCGGAGACCATGGCCGGGTCGCCGTCGAGGTCCAGGTGCGGGCCGGTCGGCACACCCTCGAACTGCACGCGAACGGGCAGGCGCAGTGCGTCGATCGCCTCACTGAAGTCGCCGAGGCGGTCCTGGTCGACGAGCAGCGTGCGGGCGACGGGCGCCAGGACGGACTCGATGGCCGTGCGCCAGCGCTCCTCGCCGGGCAGCACGTCGAGCAGTTCCGCCACGAAGGGCAGCTCGGCCGGGTCGATGCCGGCGGCACGCGCCATCGCGAGCCGGGCCTCGTGCATCGGCAGCGGCATGGCGCCTTGCCGGTGCTCGAGCGACTGGCGCTCCTGCCGCAGGGACCGTTCGCGGTCGAGGAGCGGGTACTCCTCGCGGGTCAGGGCGTCGCGCCGCTCATCGAGCGCGGTGCGGGCGTCGGCGTACGACCCGAGGAACTCGTGCGAGCTGCGCTGCGCGGCAGTGAAGTCGGCCTCGGTCGCGACGGACGTGCCCAGCACGGCGGTCCGTTCGTCGAACGTCGCCCGGGTCCGGACGACCCCGTCGCGCTCCCGGGTGAGCCGCTCGATGCGGTCCTCGAGCTGGGCGAGCGCGTTGCCGCCCTGGTCGCGGAGTCGGGCCTCGGCGTCGCGCAGCTCGATCTCGACGGCGGCGTGCCGGGCTTCAGCCGCGGCCACCTCGGCGCGCGATGCCGTGCGCTCGCGGGCGTTGCGCGACACCTCGGCGTCGAGCAGGTCACGCTTCCGCGAGGCCGTCCAGTGCGCGAACGGCGACACCTCGGCACCGGTGGCGATGCCGTCCAGGGCCGCTGCGGCCTCGGTCGCGCGCGAGATCTCGTCGTGCAGGTCGGTGATGGGGGAGAGGATGCGGACCTTGCGCTCCTCGGTGTCCATCGCCTCGTACGCCTCGTCGAGGGCGGAGAAGTGCGCGAGCGCCCGGTCGGCCGCCTCGTACGTGCCGGGGGTCTCGAGCACGAGCGACTTGTACAGCGCGTCGACCGTCGGCAGGTGCTGGCCGGCCTGGATCCGCGCGAGCAGGCGCATCGCCCGGTTGCCGCCACCGGAGTCACCGATGCCGAGCCGCGTCTGCAGCGTGTACGCGAGCTCCTGGTAGGTGTCGCGGATGACGAGCCCCGGCACGCGGCCGGTCAGCTCGAGGTGGTGGAACCGCGACGGCACGAACTCCTCGAGCCGGCGCAGGTCGAAGGTGTCGTCGACCGTCGCCATGGTCATCTGGATGTCACCGACCCCGCGGGCACGCTTCGGCACGATGTACGCGCGCAGCACCGTGAAGCGTCGCTCGTCGTCGTTCCGGAACGTGACCGCCGCCGCGCCCCACGTGGTCTGGTCGTCGCCGCGCAGGTTCACGTCGCGCAGGCTGCCGGTCGCCGGGTCGCGCCGGGTGTCGACCTTGCCGCGCAGGTACGTGAGCAGGTTGCGCTGGTCAGCGCTGCGGGCGCGGCCGGTGGTGGCGTCGTTTGAGGCGCCGTTGAACGGCACGTCGGACGGCATCATCACGGCCAGGTAGGCGTCCATCAGCGTGGACTTGCCGGTGCCCGAGGCACCGGAGATGAGCGTCGCCGTGCCGGACAGTTCGACCTGCCGGTGGCCGTGGAACCCACCCCAGTTGACGACCTGCATCGACTCGGCGCGCCACTGCGCGACCGTGTCGAAGAGCGCCGGGATCTCGAACGTGTCGGTCACGCTTCCGTCTCGCCTTCGTCGTCGGTGTCGGTCTCGGCTTCGCCGTCTGCCGGGAGGCCCGGGTCGTCCCCGTCGGTCGGCTCGCCGCCCGGGGCGGTCGCCTCGTCCTGTGCGGTGGTGGTCCGCAACCAGGCGTCCAGTTCGAGCAAGCGCTCCAGGGGGAGCAGCACCTCGACGACGCTCGCCACCCGGAAGCGGTCCGGGTCTGACGTGCGGATCAGGATGCGCGCCGTCACGAGGCGCTCGATCGCCTTCGCGACCCGGCCCTCGTCGCGGGTGCGGTCCGTCGCGGTCGCCGGACGGAAGCCCGCCACGTGCCCGAGGATCTCGGAGCGGTCGACGACGACCTGGTCCGGGCCCGGTCGGGCGTCGGCGCGCAGACGCATCCGCAGGTAGACGAGGACGATCGTCTCCTCGCGGGTGTACGGCAGGTCGCGGAGCAGGGTCGGGAACGTACGGCGCTGGCTCTCCGACCGGGCCTGGCGCTTCCAGGCGACCTCGCGGTCACGGTCGACGTGCAGCTCGAGGAACAGGTCGTTCAGGCGCGACCGCAGCTGGTACTCGGCGTCGAGCACGGCACGCCACTCGTCGGGGTGCGTGCGGGAGCTGACGTACGAGTGCCGGAGCAGCGCCACCAGGGCGCGCCGCTGGTGCTCGTCGAGCCGGCCCTCGTCGCCCTCGAAGAGGGCGAAGCTGGACTCGTCACGCTCGTCGTCCTGCATCACGGATGCGGGGTCATCGTAGGGGACCGTGTCGTCGACCGGTGCCGGCGTCGTGTCGCTCACCGTGCCTCCTGTGCGTTCTCGTCGTGTGCGTCGCCGACCGGAGTGCGCTCGTCGTCGAGCGCAGCGGTGGGCATCTGGAAGGTGATCGCGGTGCCGTCGGGACGCACCGTCCGGTGCTCGGCGACGTGGGCGGCCGACTCGAAGTCCTCGTGCCCCGTCAGCAGGTGCGCGAGGCCGAACAGCTCGACCGGCCGGCGCTGCTCGGGTGGCAGCCCGTGGAACGCGTCGACGCTGGAGTCGGCCTCGGCGAAGCGCAGTGCCGCGCGCAGCTCGGTCAGCAGCGGCCCGCCGTGCTTGCGGAGCATCTCGACGTCGAGGTCCTCGAAGACGTCGTCGTCGGGCTCCTCGATGGGCGGCGGTACGGACTCGGCGTCCGGATCGTAGAAGCGCTCGCGCAGCGTGCCGACCTCGGCGGCAGCCGGCAGGAGCGGCAGCGGGATCCGGTCACGCGCGCCGCCCTGGTCCATCAGGGTGGCGAGGCCGCGGTTGATCGAGCGGAGCACGGCGTCGAGCTCGCGGTCGCGCACCACGTCGTGGGCGACGATCTGGTCGCGGAGCGTGGCGGTGAGCTGACGGCGCTGGGCGAGCACGTCCTCGATGCCCTGGCGCAGGATCGTCACGGTGTTGCGGAAGGCTCGACGCTCGCCGGCGCCGAGGCCCTGCGCGAACGGGTGCGCCAGGATCGTCGCGATGTCATCGCGGAGCCGCAGGAGCAGTGCGTCGTCGCGCAGCAGTTCGAAGGCGCCCTCGAAGGCACGGCCCTCGGGCGTCGCTTCCATCAGGTTGTCGGTGCGCGCCAGGTAGTCGTCGAGGATCTCGCCGATGGGGCGGACCTCTTGCCGGAAGTCCTCGACGATCGAGCGGTGCATCGTCGCGACCGCCTCTTCCACGCGCTTGAAGTCGCTCGGGAGCTGCCGGATCAGGTCGGAGATGTTGGTGTACCCGTCGCGCATCCGGTCGTCGTCCACCGCCACGACGTCGTCACCGTGCTCCAGGCGTGCACGCTCGGACTGCAGCTCGGCGATCTGGGCGTCGATCCGGCGGATCTGCACGTCGGGGTCGGGTTCGGCCCGGGCCGCCCACCGGTGCACCGCGTCGACGATCATCGCCAGCCGGCTCTCGCTGATCAGGGCGCGGTCGGCCGACAGAGCGTCGACGAGGCTCAGCGCTTCGAGCGCGTGGCTCGTCAGGGAGTACTGCTCGTCGCCGTCGGGGGAGTTCGAGCGGACGAGCCACTGGGCGCCGACCCACTCGCGGCACAGGGCGCGGCCGTTCGGGCGGGCCTCCTGCTCACCGTCGGACTGTTCGGTGTCGGCTTGTTTACCGGCCGTCGGCACCGCCTGGTCGCTGGCGGGCACGCGGGCACCCGCTGCCTGCAGGCGCGCGACGTGCTCCTCGACCTGCAGGTGCATGCGGTCGGCGGGGACGTACTGCACGTCGCGGTCGAAGACCGTGCGGAACACGGCGAGGACCGTGGCGCTGGTCGGCCGGGACATGAGCCGCAGGGTCGGACGGTCGAGGACCGCTCGGACCCGGGCGAACTCGAGGTCGACGTCGGTCATGCGCCCCTTCGTCCGATCGTGCTTGTGGTCTGGCCCGCGTGCTGCGGCCTGATGAGATGACAAGAGCCCGACGCTGCTGCGTCGGGCTCTTGTCAGTGGTGTTCGTGTTGCTGTGTGGGCGATACCAGACTCGAACTGATGACCTCTTCGGTGTGAACGAAGCGCGCTACCAACTGCGCCAATCGCCCCCTGCACTGTTCGTGCGGATCGATACTAGCGGAAGTCCGGCGACGCATCGAACACATCGCGCGGCCCGGGTGTGGCGCGCTGTCCGCAGGGGGCGCCGGACCGCCCCGATCCGCATGAACTCGGGGGACACGCCCGGTGAACGGGAAGGATTTTGGTGGAAGTGCCCCGGTGCGTATAGAGTTTACGTCGTCGCCGCGACAGCGGAACGACAAGTGCGGATGTGGCGCAGTGGTAGCGCATCACCTTGCCAAGGTGAGGGTCGCGAGTTCGAATCTCGTCATCCGCTCGAGTGTGGGTCTTCTCGAAGGCCCGTGACTCACCAGAGGGTATCCCACCGTTCGGGTACTCACGGAGACGTGAACCTCGATGGTGGGGTGGCCGAGAGGCTAGGCAGCGGCCTGCAAAGCCGTCCACGCGGGTTCGAATCCCGTCCCCACCTCCAGATCCACCCTCCAAGACCTTGATGGACTCCGGTCCACACAGGGACTTGGGCGATTGGCGCAGCGGTAGCGCGCTTCCCTGACACGGAAGAGGTCACTGGTTCGATCCCAGTATCGCCCACCACCACGGAGCCCCCGGCAGGACCACCAGGTCCGGTCGGGGGCTTTCGTCGTTCCAAGGGTGGCCGGATGGGCCGGTCCGCGGACCCGGCACGGATCCGGCGACGGCGACCCCGTCGGCGGTCTTCGCTGCATCGGTCCGACTCGAGCCGTTGTGCTCGTGTCGGCCCGTTGCTCCCCGACATCTGATCAGCGGCTGCGTGGGTGGAGCGCTCGAGTGGGGTGGGCAGGCGACCACCGGCATGGCGGTAGCGTGGAGGGACGGCACTCTCGGGGGAGCAGCATGAGCACGTACCGTCCACACCGACACCGTCCGTCCGCGGGTGTCCTCACCGGTGCAGACGCCGCCGCATCGTTCGTCGGCGTGGCAGTCTCCGCCGTCGTCTCGCGTCACACGCTCGGTCCCCGCCGTTGACAGCGGATCTGCCGCCGGACGTCATCATCGACACCAGCGCTGCTGCTGCGGTGCGCACCCCGCCGGGCCTGCGGGTGTTCGGCGCCGTGTACACACTCGTGTACACCCTCGGCGTCATCGCCTACATCGCCCTCTCCGTGTACTACGACGCGTTCGACTACCGCAGTCAGAGCCAGTCGTCCCTCCTCGCGGCCGTGTGGGTGCTCCCGTTCCCCATCGTCGCGCACCTGCTCCATTTCGTCCTGTACCGGAGCGGCCGCCAGCGCCGGCAGGCGATCGCTCGGCGAACCGCAACCCGGATCGTCTCCGAGGCAACTGGCGCCGGGTACCCACTCCTGGACGCCTGGCAGGTCGAGCGGATGCTCCTGGCGGAGGACAACGGCCCTGCCCCGTACACCGGGACAGGGAAGGAGCCCTACCAGTCCCTCCTGCGATGGGACCTCCCGACCGACGACCCGTCCTTCGTCGTCGCCGCCATCCGCAGCGGCACGCCGGAGAGCATCCGCCTCAGCGCCGCGTCGTCGTCGACCCGGAGTCACGACGCTGTCGCAGTACGTCGAACCCGAGCCGGTGTTCGGCTCCTCGGCGCGTACCGGTCGGACCTCACCGCACCGTTGGTGTCCTCACGACTCGGCGGGCAGCCCAGCGTTCCCGACGGCTTCGACTGGCCGACGTGCGCTGAACACCACGAGCCGATGCAGTTCACCGCGCAGCTCGAGCACGACGGCAGCCTCATCCTCGTCTTCATCTGCCAGGCAGACCCGGGCTCCTGCCCGTCCTGGGACCCGGACGCCGGGTGCAACGCTGCCATCGTCGTCGGTGGACGCGACCTGCACCCGGCCGGACGGCCGGCATCATCGTCCGGCACCGCCGTGATGGCCGGTGCACCGTGGCTCCTCGGCGTGCACCAGGCAGCCGCGGACGACTACTCCGACGCGTTGGCCGAGGCGCGCGCCGACGGTGTCACCGTCGCCGGCCAGTGGGGCGGGAGGCCGGCGTGGATCCAGAACGACGAGACTCCGGACGGATACCGGTTCGTCGCGATGCTCGACGAGGACCCCCTCGGCGTGAACTTCGGCGGCGGATCCGCGTACGTCTTCGCCGACGGCCACGGTCACGCGAAGGTCCTCACGCAGACGTAGACCGCAAACCGCAAGATTCCGCTCCGGTCGACCGTCTCGAGCCAGCGTCACCGGCCTGCCGGTGCAGGACCTCGAGCTGCTGCACCAGACTCCCGGACCGGTCCGCGTCCCGGCGGCGCGACACCAGCGCCGCATAGGATCCGTCCGTGGGGATCTTCGACAAGTGGCGGCGGCGGAAGCCGGACGACAGCATCGACCAGACCGACTCCGACATCCTCGACGAGGTCGAACCCGACGAGCAGATGATCGACGAAACGGTCACCGAGCAGATGCTGCCCGGGTTCCGCCGCTTCGACGACGTCGTCGAGACAGTCGTCGAATGGTACGAGGACGACGTACCGGACGTTGACGAGCTCCGCCGCACCGTCCTCGCGCGCACCCGGCTCATCTGGGATGCACGCCGGCAGGAGGAGGCAACCTGGGACTGGCGCAGCAGCCAGTACGACCGTCTCCAGTTCGCCTTCGCGGAGCTCGCCCGTGACGGCTTCGTCACCGGGATGAACCTCGGCGTCGACCAGAGCGACGGGTTCCTGGAAGCGCGTGACCGGCGAACACCGGACCAGACAGCGCCCGACGGACAGCGAGAGTGGGCGTACGTGTTCTTCCATGAGCAGGACACGGACGGGCTCGCCCTGGAACGGTGCGTTCTGCGCCTCGCGTACGGGTCGTTCCGCCCAGCGCCTGACATCGACCCCGACCTGGTCGCGAAGTCGATGCTCTCCACCCGCGGTGAAGCAGCCGTCAACGAACGCTCCCAGCTCACCGCAGGGGAACGGGTCGCCAGCGTCCTCTCCGACCGAGGACTCGACATCGACTGGGACGGCACCCCCAGCAAGCGCATCGGCGTCGTCATCGACCAGTGGCGGAAACCGCTGCCGTTCACCGACCTGGACGAAGCCCGCGCGGTGGTCGCCGACGAACGCCTGCGGGTCCTCTGGCCCGGCGAGCGGGGAACCGCCGACGCGACAGCGCTTGACGAAGAGGGTGACCGCTGGCACGTCTGGGCAACCGACGAGAAAGCCGGCGCCTGGTCCGACGGCTCCTGGCACGACGACGTCGGCGACGCACTCGACCGGTTCATCAGCACCGCCCGGTCGACCCAGCGACGTCCGCTGCGCTAGCTTCGGCGAGCTCGACCAGCAGCACGCCCCCACATCGCAGCAACGCTGACGAGGACGACTGCTCCAGCGATGGTCGCCCACAGCATGCTGTCGGAGAACATGCCGACGATGAGCCACGTCACGACTGCGAACGTCACCGCGATCGCCACCATCCAGTGCCACGGCCACACGTTCGCCTGTGCTCGGGCCTTCCGAGCTGCGGCCAAGGCCGCGACCTGCCAGAGGTCCTCACCATGGATCCCGTAGCGGCCGGCCCACTGCCGCTCGTTGATCCACGAAGGTCTCGGCACCCGAGGCGTCTCCGCCTGACGGTCGACGCGTGCATCGTGCGGCGCGGATGGTGCCGCCCGGCTCGGAGCCGGCAACGGCACCGGTTCGTCACGCGGCAACGAAGACCCGCCGTACGTCCATTCACCACCGAGCAGGAACGACCGGCCTGGCTCGTCTGCTGTCGCTGCCCGGTGGAAGTCGGACACCCGACCCTCAGCGGTCCGTCGAGGGTCGTCCCATTGGTCCGCGTCAGCGAGGACGTCGGCGACGTACCGATTGAGTTCCGACTCATCACCCCACGACGCCGTGACCAGCTCGTCGAGTTGCAGCCGGATGACGGGGTTCGTTGTCCGCTCCGCCACCGAGGTGACATCCGAGAGGAACCGATTCGCGGGCTCAGCGAACTCCGGCCACACGGCGACCACCGCTGGCAGCCGCGTTCGGAACGCCTCAGCAGCGGTGGGCCAGGGCACGACGACGTCGGTGAGGTCCGGGCTCTCGTCTTCACCAGCGGCAAGCGCTGCGAGGAGCCGGTCACTGTGCGCTTGGAACCACGCATCCGGCACGAACCCGATCCAGAGGAACGGCAGGAGCCACTGCACTTCCCACTCACCGGTGACCGCGTCCAGGTCGACCTCGCCGGCGCGGACAGCCGGGTCGTCTCCCGCCGTCGTCGACGAAGCGGCCAGCACGTTCAGCGTCACGGAGTTCCCCACGAACCGACCCTATCGACCGGTCGGACGTGGCCGTCGCCACCTCAGACGAACTCGAGTACATCCCCCGGCACCGGCGCCGACACCCCTCTTTCCCGTTGACAGTCCCGACGGGCGCTGGTCGTGGTCCGGCTAGGCCCCGGCGTCGTCG
This sequence comes from Curtobacterium sp. MCBA15_007, assembly GCF_001864905.1. Classification (NCBI taxonomy): domain Bacteria; kingdom Bacillati; phylum Actinomycetota; class Actinomycetes; order Micrococcales; family Microbacteriaceae; genus Curtobacterium; species Curtobacterium sp. MCBA15_007. The sequence goes on along the minus strand of NZ_MJGM01000008.1, from coordinate 70,050 downwards.
ACGACGTCCGCTGCTGTCGGCTCTGCCGTCGTCCTGGTGCGGTCGAGCCGCCACCGTGCGATCGCCGCGGCGATGCCGGCGGCTACGGACGCGATGAGCGGCCACGTCGAGAGGTCGTCCCCATCGTTCATGACGAGGAAGAGCGCGAGGCAGGCCGCCGCGAGCGCGCCGGCGAGCAGGGAGTGTGCGATGGCGTGGACGAGGCGGCTCCGGACTCGCATCAGGGCTCGACTGAGTCCGTGGGAGAAGGGGATGGAGGCGATGCCGCCGATGGCTGCTCCGATGCCGGTGAAGATGAGCGAGGCCGGCACGAAGAGGGAGAGGGCGATGGGGTTCCACCACGCGACGGCGATGACGGTGGCGACCGGCGCGGTGAGGAGCGTCATCCACAACCAGCTCTTGACGATGAGCTCGGTGGTCTCTGCGGAAGTCCACTGTTTCATGCCACCCATCATGCGTCGCGGTCGCTGACGATTCGTCAACGCCATGTCGATCGAGGCCGAACAGTGAGGGTTTCGACACGCTTGATCCGAGGCTGCACCACCCCGTGGACACCGCAGACACACCGGCGAAGGGATGGCCGATCGTGGATGAGGCAGAGCGTCACGCAGTCACGAGGAATGATCGTGAGCGTTGGCGGTCCGGCCCGTGGTCGGCCAAGGTGAGCACGTGACCGCCCCGTCGACGACCACTGTCCCTCGGCTCGCGCCGCTGTACGCCGCGGGCTTCGTGACCGCCTTCGGGGCAAACAGCATCGCCGCAGCGGTCGGCGGCGAGCACCTCGAACTCGGCCTGACGCTGGCGTGGCTCGGGCTCTTCCTGGCGCTCTACGACGTCGCCGAACTCGTCCTCAAGCCGGTCTTCGGCGCACTGTCCGACCGCATCGGGCCGCGACCGGTGATCGTCGGCGGACTCGTCGTGTTCGCAGCGGCCTCACTCATCGGCGTCTTCGGGACCGGACCGTTCTGGCTCGGCCTCGCGCGTCTGCTGCAGGGTTCCGGCGCCTCCGCGTTCTCGCCGGCATCGTCCGCCGCGGTCGCCCGTCTCGTGCCGGCGAACCGTCGGGGGACGTACTTCGGTCGGTACGGCTCGTGGAAGGGTCTCGGCTACGCCGGGGGACCGGTCATCGGTGCACTCGTGGTGCAGTTCGGCAGTACGCAGTGGCTCTTCGGGATCCTCGTCGTGATGGCCCTGCTGACCGCGGTGGCGGTGTTCGTCGCTGTCGAGCCGATCGTGCCCCTGCCCCGGCAGCGGGCCACGCTCGCCGCGATGGTCCGAGCGGCCACGGACCGCCAGTTCCTGATCCCGGTCGTCGTGCTGGCCGTCGGTAGCGCTGCGATCGGCGCGCTGACCGGGATGCTCCCGGCGCTCGGCACCGATGTCGGCATCCCGCTCCTGGTGTCGACGCTCGCGGTCGCCGTCCTCGCGGTCACGTCGTCGCTCGTGCAGCCCGTCGCCGGTCGACTGCACGACGCCGGGCGCCTCGGTACCGGGGTCGCGGGTGCGGTCGGGACGGCCGCGGTTGCCGCGGCCTTCCTGGTGGTCGCCGTGGCACCCTCGGTGGTGGCCGTCTTCATCGCGGCCCTGCTCGCCGGGGCCGGTGTCGCCACGCTGACGCCCGTTGCGTTCGCGCACCTCGCCGGGACGACTCCGCCGGATCGGTTCGGTCGCACCATGGGCTCCGCGGAGCTCGGGCGCGAGACCGGGGACGCCGTCGGACCGCTCGTCGTCGGTGGTGTCGGCAGCGCGATCGGGCTGCCGTTCGGGTTCGTGGCCTTCGCGGTGGTGGCGCTGGTCGGGACGCTCGTGGCATCGCGGTTGCCGTCGAAGACCGACTCGGCACAGGACGCGTAGGGATCGACGAACCCCATCGGGAGCTACGCGTAGGGGTCAGCGGACACCGTCCCGTCCGCATTCGTCCGACGTCGACGATCGCGGTGGGCAGCGACCCAGCGAGCCACCGCGAGCGCGAGCAGCGCGGCGGACACCCCGGCGAGCAGCCACAACCACGCGTCGTCGTCCTCGATGAGCAGCCGCAGGGCCAGCACCCCGAGCGGTGCCGCGACCAGGATCCGTCGGAGCTCGCGCCAGGACGGCTTCCACAGCGTGGTGAGACCCTTCTTCCACCGACCGACCACGACGTACGCGATCACACATCCCGGGATGCAGAGGCCGAGCCAGTTCACGATCGCCTCGACCCCGTCGTCGTAGAACGGATGCGCCACTTCGCGGAGGACGCCGCCAGCAGCAGCCGCGACGAGCAGCACCCACATGCGCGCTTCCCAGCGGCGAGGGTGCCACCAGGGCGTGCGCCACAACGGCACTCGCTCGCGGACCACCGGCATCGCGGCTCCTCCCCGGTCGGGCGTCCAGCCTATGCGGGACGACGATCGACGACGGGCCCGAGAGTCTGCCGTCCCTGGCGGGGGCACGGCCCTCCGCGTACGGTGTGACGGAAAGAGTCCGACATCGCAGGTCGGTCCGACGAGGGGGCACCATGAGGATCTTGAGCGCCGCGGCACGGGGGCTGGGCTGGTTGCTGACGACGGTCGCCAAGACGCTGGGTGGGATGCGGGGCGCAAAGCCGTTCACCGACTCACACGCGGCGCAGGTCCCACCACGTCGGGAGGACTACCGCCCCTAGGGGCTCGCACCAGGCCACTGGTTGGATGGTCGCATGATCAACGCCCCCGGGACGGCTCCGCACCGGGGCGCGGTCATCTTGCTCTCGGTGTTGGTGATCGCTTCGTGGACGGCCGCCGTCGTGGTGCCGTTGCTCACGCTTCGGCTGCTCCTGGGTGTCGGTGCGCCGCACGACCGGCTGGTGACGATCGGGTTCGCGTCGTTCCTGACCTTCGCCTTACTCGCAGCCGGACTGACCGTGGGACTGGTCATCCTCCGCCGATCGCGCATGGCCGGAGTGCGTCAGCCGTCACCGTAGGATCGTCGTGCCGGATCCGGCACGACGGGGGAGCACCTGATGGAACAGCGCACCGAACAGCGCACGCGACCGCGGGTCGTCACGGTCGCCGTGGCGCTCTGGTGGGTTTCCGTCGTCATCAGCCTCGCGGCCGCGGCGCCCGGCATCGTCGTGTCCATGCGCGAAGCCGGCGGCGCGATCATCGGGGCGTCGCTCGGGCTCCTCTTCGTCCTCGCCTGGTCGGCACTGTTCCTGTGGCTTGCGACGCTGATGGGACGAGGCTCCGGGAACGCGCGACTCTGGCTCGCGATCATCGCCGGGCTGACCGCCTGCAGCGCGGTGATCACCATCGCCACCGACGGCATGGACCGGAGCCTCGTCGACGCCGTCTGCATCGTCGTCGCGGCGGTGCTCAGCTACCTGCCGAGCGCACGACCGTTCTTCCCGCGGGATGCACGGCGTCCTCGAGCAGCTGAACCCCGCACGGTCGGATGGGACCCGACGACGGGTGACCGCATCGTCGAGACGCCTGGAACAGGCGACCGCGCAACCTGACGTGCGCCACGTGCGCCACGTGCGCCACGTGCGACCGCCGGAGAACGAGCGTTCCCCGTAGTGGGGGTACCGCCGAGGACCGTCGGATGGTTCCATTCAGAGGTCGGCATCCTCCGGGTGCCGGACAGCCACGGACCGTCTTGCGTCGCAGTGAAGGTGGTCGCCGCTGGTTACGGTGACCACGAGGTGCCGTCGAGTCGATTCGGGTTCGATACGGCGGCGCCTCCCACACACCGGGGGACCGTCCGACCAGGAAGCAGCACCATGCGATCGCTCGTCTACACCAGCACCCAGACCCGTCCGATCACGGATTCCGAACTCGCCCAGATCCTGGCGGTCGGCCGCGAGAAGAACACACGACTCGGTGTCACGGGCATGCTCGCGCACCGCGACGACAACTGCATCGGCATCATCGAGGGCGAGGACGACGTCGTCCGGCAGCGCTTCGACCAGGTCCAGGCCGACCCGCGGCACACGAACGTCCGGGTGCTGCTCGACGAGCCGATCGCCCGGCGCTCGTTCCCGGACTGGTCGATGGCGTTCCAGTCGCTCGACCCGCTGATGCAGGACGTTCCCGGGTTCAGCGACCTGTTCACCGCCGGTCGTCCGACCGACCCGGCGTTCGGGGCGTCCCGCGCACGTGCGCTGCTGGACTGGTTCCGGAAGCACCCGCTGGCACCGCTGACGAACCAGAACGCCGCGGACGAGGAAGTCCCGCGCACCCGGGCGATCAACGGCGCGATCGCCGTCCTGCACGACGGTGGACTCTCACGCTTCTCGCTCGAGGACGTCGCGTCCCGGTCGGGGATGGGGCAGGCGGAGATCCTCGAGCTGTTCCCGTCCGAGCCCGCGCTGCTCGCTGCCGCCGTGATGCGGTGGACCCGGGCAGTGTCGGCCCCGCTGCTCCCGCTCGCCGGCGAGAAGGGGACGGTGGCGTTCCTGCACGCGCTGCTCGCGGCCCACGCCGAGGATCCGGCCCTCATGCGCTTGATCGCCGCCACGCTGGCCGTCTCCACCGACCCGTCCACCGACGGTGCCGACTACTACCGGTCGGCCTACCTGCAGTTCCGCGAGACGGTCCGGACCGCGCTGCAGCGAGACGTCCACGCCGGCCGTGAGCCCGCGACCATGGACCCGATCCGCGGCGCGCAGCAGCTCGTCGCACTGTTCGACGGGCTCCGCCTGCAGGCGCTCCTGACGCCGGACACCGACGTCGTCGACGCCTTCGACCGCGCCGCTGCCCGGATGCGGCGCGGTTGGTCCGAGCAGTACGAGGCCGACACCGTCTGGGACCTGTCGGCTCCCGTGGCGGACTGATCCTCAGCGCGCCAGCCGAACCGTCAGCGGGATCGGTCCGAACGCCGATTCCGCGCCGTCGGGCGTGAAGCCGTTCCGCTGGTAGAAGGCGTGTGCCCGAGGGTTGTCCGCGGCCACCCACAGCGACGCCGGACGATCGGCGAGCAGGTCGTCGAGCAGCGCCTGGCCGGTGCCGGTTCCGTGCGCGCGGGCGAGCACGTACAGCATCGTCAGTTCCTCGGGTCGGGCGGCCTCGGGTCCGGGCGTCGGCTGCACGGCAGCGAAGCCGATGACGCCGGTGTCGTCCAGCGCAACACGCACGCCCCGGCACGTCGAGGGATCGGCGAGCATCGACCGCCACATGTCGACCCGCCGATCCACGTCGAACCACGGGTTCGTGTCCGGATCGTCGACGAACCGGCCGTAGGTCTCACGCCACGAGGCCGCGTGCACGCGGGCGATCGCCCCGGCATCGTGGACCGTCGCCGATCGGATGGGCATCGCGCCGTCGTGGTTCCCCATGCCGGAAGGCTAGCGATCAGAGCCGCAGGTCCAGGTCGAGGATCCCCGCGCCGCCGAGGAACAGCGGCACGATGATCCCGAACAACGTCAGCGTCGCCCCGATCAGGATCGCCGCGAACGCGATGCCGTCACCCCGCTCACCGGTCAGTTGCACGTCGCGCCGCGCGATGAACCCGACGACGAGACCGCCGATCGGCGCGACGAACGCGAGAGCGATCGCCACCACCGCGAGCAGGCTGAGGGGCGGTAGCGGCACGGCTGCCGATGCGGGGAACCCTGCGGCGTTCGGCGCGGTCTGGTCAGGAGCGAGGTCGGTCACGTCGGCCAGCCTAGAGTCGACGAGGATCCCTCCGCTCACCCCTGACCGAGGTTCGTCACCAGGTTGATGGCCACCGCGATCAGCACCGTCCCGAAGAAGTACGACAGCAGCGCGTGCGGCAACGCCTTCCGCCGGGTCTCACTGTCATCCGGCTCGACCTCTGGTGCCGCGTACGACATGCCGATCGTGAAGGCGAAGTAAGCGAAGTCGCTGGAGGTCGGCCGCCCGTCCTGCTTGACGTCGAACCCGCCGCCCCGGTGGTCGAGGAAGAACATCCGGGCGTACTTCAGGGCGTAGACCGTGTTGACCAACGCCCACGCCACCATCGTGCCGAGCACACCCAGGATGACCGCCGCGACCGAAGCCGGATCTCGCGCCTGGCTGGCTTCGCTCAGCGCCAGGACGACGGCGGCGAGACTCGCGAAACAGGCCACGATGAGCGCGTTGTCACTGACCCGTGTCTCGGAACTCCTCGCGTGCGAGACGCTCGGTGCCGTCGGCGTCCTGGCGCCAGCACTTGTGCCAGACCTCGACCAGCGCGATCAGGCCGGCCGTGCACCAGGCCGCGAGCGGCCCGAGGGACGGAGCCCCGGTGAAGGTCAACGCGACCCCGACCAGGACCCCGACCCCCACGATGATGAGGGCCCGGCGCGTGGAGAGTATCCGATCGTTCATCGTCGTGCCCTCATGATCGTTCCTTCCTCCGCTCCGCTGCGTGGTCGGTCGTCACACGCCGGGGGTGAAGACGGCGCGGACGCAACCGTCGTCCTTGTTCTTGAACATCTCGTACCCGCGCGGCCCTTGCGACAATGGCATCACGTGCGTGGCGAGGTGCTCGGTGCTGATCTCTCCCGCGGCGATGCGGTCGAGGATCATCGGGATGTAGCGGTGCCCGTGCTGCTGGGCGCCGCGGACCGTCATGCCCTTGTTCATGATCGCGCCGAACGGGAACTTGTCGACGAGCCCACCGAAGACCCCGAGCGAGAACAGGCTGCCGCCCTTCCGGCAGGCGTAGATGGCCTCGCGCAGGGCGGTCGGCCGGTCGGTCTGCAACCGCAGCTGCTGCTTGGCCTGGTCGGACAGGTACAGCGGTCCGGTACCGTGCGCTTCCATGCCGACGGCCTCGATGCAGACGTCGGGACCCCGACCGCCGGTGCGTTCCTTGAGTTCCGGGAGCACGGCGGCGGCGGTGTAGTCGAGCGTCTCGGCACCGATGTGCTCGCGCACCTGTCGCAGCCGTTCGGGCAGGCGGTCGATCACGATCACCTGCTCGGCGCCGAGGAGCATCGCCGCACGAGCGGCCATCTGGCCCACACCACCGGCGCCCCACACTGCGACGGTGTCACCCGGGGTGATCCCGGCCAGGTCGGCTCCGGTCCACCCGGTGGGTGCGGCATCGGAGGCGAACAGGGCGGCCGTGTCGGACACGCCGTCGGGGACCGTGAACGCCCCCTGATCGGCGTAGGGCACGCGGACGTACTCGGCGTGGCTGCCCGCGAACCCGCCGAGCGCGTGGCTGTAGGCGAAGCATCCGCCGATCGACGATCCCCACATCGCCTCGGTCAAGCCCGGGTTCGGGTTGCCGTCGTCGCAGAGTGAGAACTGGCCGTGAGTGCAGTACCAGCACTGCCCGCAGGCGATGAACGAGCAGACGACGACCCGGTCGCCCACCTTGTGCTTCGTGACGGCCGGTCCCGTCTCGACGACCTCGCCCATGAACTCGTGCCCCAGGACGTCACCGGATCGCATGGTCGGGATGTACCCGCCGAGCAGGTGCAGGTCCGACCCGCAGGTGGTGCTCAGACGCACCTTCAGGATCACGTCGTGATCGTTGAGGATCTTCGGGTCCTCCACCGTCTCCACCGCGGTCTCGTTGACCCCGGTCCAACAGAGCGCCTTCACAGCACACCCTCCTCGTTGCTCCGTCTCGTCGCCACGTCCACCAACGCGTCGGTGGGTGTGGCCTTCCGTCGGCCGTGGGGGACCGGATCCACCCGGAGCACCTCGCCGACCTCGATGAGTTGCTTCGCCTCGCGCAGCGCGGCCCGCAACCGGCCTCGTGCATCCGGGGCGCCGCCTCGGAACCGGGCACGGAGCTCGGTGCCGCGATCGCCGGGCGCGGGACGGGCCTCCACCTCGACGTCCTGCCCGAACGCCGTGAGCGGCGCGGGGACTCGTCCGCCTGGCAGCACCGCGTCCCGACCGCGGTTCACCGTGACCGCGTGCCAGCCGGAACGCGGTTCGGCCAGCACCTTCCGTGCGGGCCCGGGTGCGCCGCGTCGGCGGCGCGAGACCACGATGCCGACAGCAGCCGTCACCATCGCAGCGGCGGCGAGGTTCCGGGCCCTCATCGTGGTGTCCCAGCGAAGAGTCGGTCAGCAGCGGGCGCGTTCGCGCCCCACCGCCGGGGGTTCGTGTGTTCCATCGCGGCCTCCTTGAGTCGCATCGGTGCGGATCACGGGACGGGAGCGACGACCGCGCGATCGTGCCGGTCGGGTCGCGGAGTCGCTCCTGTCGATCCACGATGAGCGTGGCCTCCCTGGCGCCGTCCCGGGATTGTCCGTGATGCGCTGACCGTTCAACGGCGGGGATGTCGGTCGCCGGTGACGGCCGCGGCTCCCGGTTATCGACGCGCCCGTCGCGGTGGCCGACGAGGTCGCGGTGTTCGTCGCGAAGCGCGCCGAACGCGCCGAGCGCGCCGAGCGCTCCGGGCTGACGACCGACCGATCGGAGTGCTGTGGCAGGTGACGGCAGCGAGACGGACGGGAGGCCCGGTTCCAGCCGGCACCGGGCCTCCCGTCCGTCCCGGGGTCGCGTCGCAGAGCCGCACCGTCAGTGCCCGACGCTGCCCGCGCTCGCTCAGGGTCCTCGGACGCTTCAGTCGTGCCGGTACTCGTACGTCGGGTCGGGGCGTTCACGATCCCCGACCCGGAAGCCGAGGCTCCTGCCGCCGCAGGACGATGGTGCTGCCCCCGTCCGGCGTCAGGGTCCAGGTCCCGACCGGGTCGGCCATCGGCTCGAAGAACGACGAAGAACAGCCCGTCGCCGTGAGCAGCGTCGCCGCAGCGAGCACTGCGGCCGTCGGCAACGTGGTGCGCATCGCCCCCCTCGCCAGCCCCCGACGGCGAGGCTGCGGGTCGATGCCGCTGGTCGCCGTCCGCGTGGCGCTGCCGATCGCACCGGTACCGTTGCATCCGTGAACGACGACCCCGATGCCGCCATTGCCCAGCACGTCCACGACGCCTGGGACGGTTCCCTGCGCGTGGTGCACATCACGATCTCGGACGAGGACGGTGACGCCTACCCCGGGCAGGACGTCGACCGGTGGGTGATCGACGTCCGCGTCCCGATCACCGACGACGACGAGACCGAGGCGGTCTCCGTCGCCGAGGTCACCGCGTTCACGAGCCGGGCGCCGGAGTCGCTCGAGGCGCTGGTGCTCGGCTACCAGGTCTCCGACGTCGCCGGGGCGTTCGCCTCTGCCGTCGCTGCGCAGGACGCGACGGGGGAGACGTTCTTCTCGCTGCAGACCCACGCAGCCGAGATGCTCGGCAAGCCCGACCTGCTCGCCGTCGACCGGCTCACGGTCCGCCCGGCGTACCGGCAGCTGCCCGGACTGGTGCCGGCGATCGTCGACGCCGTCCGCCACGGACCGGCCGGCCGCACCGCATCGTGGGTGCTCGCCGACCCGACGGCGTGGGACGTGCCGTTCGGCGAGGACGACCGGTCGGCCGGTGCGTTCGTCCAGTGGGCGGACACCGTGGTGTTCACGTCGATGAACGCGGCGACGGACGACCTGGAACGCCTGTCGCTGGTGCCACCGACCGGGGGCATCGTGATGGGTGCACGGTCGGACGAGGTGCACCTCGGCGACGCCATCGACCACGCGATGACGCAGCCGGCGATCGCGGTGCCCTTCGACCTGCCACCGAAGCTCCCCGCCAGCATCTGGGCCGCCGCGCCCGAGGACGTCCACGGCGTGCACCCCGACGAGACCACGGGGTCGATCACGGTCGAGACCCACGACGAACAGCTCGAGGTCGTCGGTTCGCCGGGCACCGCACCGCAGCTCGTGGGGATCTCGGCATCGGCCGACCCCGCGACCCAGGAGTGGCTCCGCACCGTGCACCAGCGCTGGTGGCAGTACGAGCCGGACCTGCACGCCCGCATCCACGACGTCGTCGACGAGTACCTGTCCACCGGGCACATCGAGTCGGCGTCGGACGAGCTCGCCGGGCACCTGCACGCCCCCGACCTGCCGCCGTACCGGACGGAGTGGCCGGGCACCGGCACCGTCCTGCTCGAGGAACTCGGCGAGGACACCGAACCCATCGTCTTCGACGCCGTGCTCGAGGACGGCACCCGGCACGAGCACATCGGCGTGGTCGTCGTGCACGAGTCCGGACACGTCCGCGCGTTCCTGCACGACGAGTGGGAGCCCGGGTTCCCCGCGGCGGAGGCCGCGGTCGCGCACCTCATCAGCCTGGGTGCCGGCGAGTTCTTCGCGGACGCCCTGCACGACGAGCTGTCAGCGGGTGTCGAGCACGCGATCCTGACGGGCGACGTCCGCGGTCACTGACCGGGCCGCCCTGGGTCGGTTCAGACCGGCCGGTAGATCGCGATCGGCGGGGTGTCGTCGGTGCCGGCGTCGTGGGCGTCACCCGTGGCGAGCCAGGTGCGGCCCTCGTGCTCGATCGTGGTCGGCAGGTCGCCGTGCACCAGGATCCGGATGGCGGGGGCGTCGCCGTCGACCAGGTCGACGCCGTGGGCCTCGGTCCCGCCCGGGTTGTCGTGCACGTAGCTCATGGTCTGATCGAACTCCGTCGACCTGACGGACCGCCCGCGCCGCGCCGGACACGCCGGGAACCAGGGTGGAACCGGTGATGCCGCCCGTCATCGGGTAGAGTCATCTCCGCACGGCCAGCACGGCGTGTGAATGCGGATGTGGCGCAGTGGTAGCGCATCACCTTGCCAAGGTGAGGGTCGCGAGTTCGAATCTCGTCATCCGCTCAGAACAGGAAGACCGGAACCCCCGTCGCTCGGAAGAGCGGCGGGGGTTCCGTCGTTGCGGGGCGTCGCAGTGCCGAAGGCGTGGGGGCCCAGTGGGCGCAGGCTTCGGGTACCCGCGCCCACCGGGCGCGGAGGCGACCCTGCCCCCACCGGCACGCACCGGGTGAGTGGCCCGGCGCAGTTCCGAGGATGTATCCGGAGCCGACCCCCGTTCGGGTGGGGACCGGATCCAGGGTTGCGGGAACCCGCAAGAACCCCGCACGACCCGCCGCGCGAGCCTTGTGCTACTCGATGCCGTCCGGTAGCGACGCCGACATCGTGCGAGCACCGGGCAACCCCACCCACCGCCGGGCACCGGACTCGACGACCGTGACGAGCACCGTGTCACACCCGCGGCAGCGCGCCACCGCCCCCATCGCGGTGCGGTGGACGGTGGTCTGCCCGAGCACCCCGAGCGAGCCACACCCGGAGCAGCACAGGGAGACGCCGGTCGGCTCCGGACCGAGGCTGTCGGCCAGCGTCCCCGCGAGAGCGTTGCCGTCCACGACGACCATCAGGTGCCCCCGAACCGTTCGGCGCGGACGTCACTGGTGTCGTGCCCGAGCTCGGTGAGCCAGCGCAGCACCTGCTCGACGAACGGCGTCGACCCGCACACGTAGACCAGGGCACCCGCGTCCGGCGGGAACACCGCCGCAGCGAGCGCGTCCCGCGTCAGCCGTCCGGCCGGCACGGTCGAGCCTGGAGGCGCGGTGCGGCTGTACACCTGGGTCACCTCGAGCGGTGCCCGGCTCGTGAGCGCCTGGTCGAGTTCCGCGCGGAAGAACATGTCGTCCGGCGTGCGGACGGCCGCGAGGAGCCGGAAGGGCGCCGGGTCGTCCGCCTCGGCGTGGGCGGTCACCATCGCGACGAGCGGCACGATGCCGGAGCCGCCGGCGATGAGCTGCACGGGCCTGGTGGACTCGCCCGGCCGCCAGACGAACCAGCCGCCCAGGGGTCCGTGGACATCGAGCGCGTCGCCGACCTCGACGGCGTCGACGAGGAACGGGGAGACCTCGCCGCCGTCCACGCGGTCGACCGCGAGCACGATGTGGGTCGTGGGGCCGGCCGACGCGATGGAGTACGAGCGCTGGGCCTGGTAGCCGTCCTCGGCGGTCAGCCGCAGGTCCAGGTGCTGCCCGGGGTCGTTGCCCGGCCAGGTGGGGACGTCGAGGACGATCCGGCGCGCGTTCGTCGTCTCGCGGACGACGGACGCGACGGTGGCGGCGTGCCAGGCCGGCCGCCTGCGTGCGGCGGGTCGCATGGCGGGGGTGATCCGTGCCTCCAGGCCGGTGTCGGGAAGCGTCACCAGTACCGCTCTTCCTTCCACGGGTCGCCGTGCAGGTTGTAGCCCGCGTTCTCCCAGAAGCCGGGCTCGTCGTCGGACTGCATGACGATGCCGCGCACCCACTTGGCGCTCTTCCAGAAGTACAGGTGGGGGACCAGCAGGCGGGCCGGCCCGCCGTGCTCGGGCGTCAGGGGCGCACCGTCGGCCTCGAACGCGATCCAGGACTTGCCGTCGAGCAGCTCGTCGAGCGGCACGTTGGTCGTGTAGCCGCCGTGGCTGTGCACCATGCAGTAGTCGAGTTCGGTCTCGACGTCCTCGAACAGGCGGTCGAGCGGGACGCCCCGCCACGGCATGTCGAGCTTGGTCCAGTGCGTGACGCAGTGGATGTCGACGGTGACGTCCTCGACGCCGAGCGCGTGCACCTCGTCCCAGGTCCACTGGTGCAGGCCGGACTCGGTGCGGATCGAGAAGGCCCAGTCGGTCGGCTCGATGTCGGGCGTCGCGCCGGCGGACAGGACGGGCCAGTCACGGACCAGGGTCTGCCCGGGCGGGATGCGGGTGTCGTCGCGGTCGGCACGGCGACCGCCGAACCCGCGGGTGAACGTGGCCATGGTCCTCCTCGGGAACGTCGGTGCGTTCCCGATCATGCCGCGTGCCGGAGCGCGCCGTGTAACGGGTTGGTAAACGTTCCACCCGTGCACGGAACGGTCGTCCTCGGGGGCGGATCCGCACCGGTCCGCCGTTCCCGGCGCCCCTGGTCCCGCGTCGGCCGCCGGGAGCGGGCTTGGGGGATCGGCCGGGGACCTCTATCGTTCACCGGAACGATTACAGGAGGGGTCACCCCGAATGCAGCCCATCGTCCCCGAACCCCGAGGCGCCCACGGTCCGAGCCGTCGGGCGCTCATCGCCGGCGCCGCCGGTCTGGCCGGCCTCGGCCTGCTCACGCTCGCCGGGTGCAGCTCCGGCGCGTCCGCCGGCACCCCCACGATCCCCGAGACCGCAGCCACCGGTGTCGCACGCCGCGGCGGGCGCCTGCGCATCGCCCGGCCGGCGGCCTCGGCCGCCGAGACCCTCGACTCCGCCAGCTCGCTGTCGGCCTACGAGTACCTCGGTGCGCTGTACAACCGGCTCGTCAAGCTCGACCAGCAGGGCACACCGGTGCCGGACCTGGCCGAGGAGTGGTCCGCGAACGCCGACGGCACCGAGTGGACCTTCGCGCTCCGCCGTGGCGTGACCTTCCACGACGGCTCCCGCTTCACCGCCGACGACGCCATCGCGAGCATCCGGCACATCCTCGACGAGAAGACCGGCAGCCCGCAGGCCGGCGTGCTCGGCGAGGTCATGGACGCCGACTCGATGCGCGCCGTCGACCCGTACACGCTCCGCTTCTCGCTGACGAAGCCGAACGCCGAGTTCCCCTCGCTGCTCACCGCGTACCAGTGCTACATCGTGCCGGCAGACGCCGTCGCCGACATCGGTCGCACCGGGATCGGGACGGGGCCGTTCCGGCTGTCGTCCTTCACCCCGGCCGGCGCGGGCAGCGTCGAGGCGTTCCCGGACCACTTCGCCGGCCGCCCGGCACTCGACGGCATCGACTTCTACTCGATCCAGGACACCACGGCGCGGGTGAACGCCCTGCTCGCCGGGCAGATCGACCTCATCTCGCAGACGAACCTGGACTTCGCGACCGCCCGGGTGGTGTCGGCGTCCGGCCGGGCCACCGTCGCCCGGTCGAAGAACGCCCAGTGGTACACGATCCCGATGCTCGCCACGAGCGACGAGTTCAGCGACCCACGGGTGCGCCAGGCGATGAAGCTCGCCTACGACCCCCGGAAGATCGTCGACACGGCGCTGCAGGGGACCGGTTCGGCGGGCTGGGACAACCCCGTGCCGCCGCAGCTCGCCGCGTTCGTCGACGACCACCGCGAGTACGACCCGGACAAGGCCCGGGCGTTGCTCAAGCAGGCCGGGCGTGCGGACTTCCGCGCCGAGATCTACACGTCGAGCTACGAGTCGGTGTTCACCCCGATGGCCGTGGCCTACCGGGACGCCGTCGCCGACGCGGGCATCCGCCTGACCGTCCGCAACGCGAGCTCCGACTCGTACTACACGCAGATCTGGATGCAGAAGCCGCTCATGGTGAGCTACTGGTTCACGGGGCGGCCGATCGACCAGCTGCTCAACCAGATCTTCCGCTCGGGCTCGTCGTACAACGAGAGCGCGTGGTCGAACGAGACCTTCGACGGGCTGCTCGACGACGCCCGAGCCGAGATGGACGACGCCAAGCGGCTCACCCTGTACCAGGACGCCCAGCGGCTCGTCGTCGAGCAGGGAGCGGACATGACGCCGATGTTCGGCGACCGGCTCGTGGGGTTGTCCCGCGACGTCGTGAACTACTCGGAGTACGGCTTCGAGTTCGACTACCTGCGGATCGGACTGCGCCGATGACGACCACGAACACACCGTCGGACGTCCTCGTCCCCGTCCTCCGCCGCGTCGGGATCGCCCTGCTGACCGTGGTGCTCGCCTCGCTCTTCGTGTTCCTGGCGGTGCAGGCGCTCCCCGGTGACGTCGCCCAGCAGCTGCTCGGGCAGAACGCCACCCCCGACGCCGTCAAGCAACTCCGCGAGACGCTCGGCCTCGACCAGAACGTCTGGCTCCGCTACCTGCAGTGGCTCGGCGGCGCCGTGCACGGCGACTTCGGCACCTCGCTCGTCAGCGGCGAACCGGTCGCCCCGACCCTGTTCACGGCGTTCCGGAACAGCATGCTCATCGCCGTGCCCGCGATGCTCGTCGGCGTCACGGTGTCCCTGACGCTCGGTGTCGTCGCCGGTGTCCGCCGCGGCCGTCCGAGCGACAAGGTCATCTCGATCGTCAGCCTGGTCGTGATGAGCGTGCCGGAGTTCATGGTCGCCACCGTCCTGGTGCTGCTGTTCGCGATCGGCCTGCCGGTCTTCCCCGCCGTCGTGCTGCGGGGGAGCGACGCCACCGTCGCCGAGCTGCTGCCCACGATCTGGCTGCCGATCATCGTGCTGACCCTCGCGATGGCCGCCTACATCGTGCGGACGGCCCGCTCGTCGACCATCGACGTGATGGCGTCGGAGTTCGTCACGACGGCCGAGCTCAAGGGCCTGACCATGCGCCGAGTGGTCTGGAAGCACGCGGTGCCGAGCGCCCTGCTGCCGACGCTCAACGTCGTCGCGCTCAACGTCGCGTGGCTGCTCGGCGGTGTCGTGGTGGTCGAGAACGTCTTCAACTACCCGGGCATGGGCAAGCTCATGCTCGAGTCGGTGTTCAACCGCGACCTGCCCACGATCGAGGCGATCGCCCTGCTGAGCGCCCTGATCTACGTCGTGTGCAACCTGGCCGCCGACCTCGTCGCGCTCGCACTCGACCCGAAGCTGCGGACCCGCCAGCGGCGCCCGCGCACGCGCACCCGCAGCGCCCGCAGCACCAGGAAGGCCGCCGCATGACCGCCACCGCACCCCGCCGCCGCACCGGACGCGACGTCCTCGCCGGCGCGCTCGCACCCCTGCGCGGGTCGACGGCGCTGAGCATCGGGCTCGGCCTCATCGCCCTGCACGTCGTCCTCGCCCTGCTCGCACCGGTCATCGCCGGACACGACCCGGTCGCCACGAACGCCGGCGACGTGCTCGCCGGTCCGACGTGGACGCACTGGCTCGGCACCGACCAGTACGGGCGCGACGTGCTCTCCCGCACCCTGAACGGCGGCCGGTACGCGCTGTCGGTGACGTTCCTCGCCACCACGATCGCCGTCGCGGTCGGCACCGTGCTCGGCTGCGTCACGGCGTACGCCGACAACTGGTTCGACGAGGTCGTCATGCGCGTCGTCGACGCCCTGCTCAGCGTGCCGTCGATCCTGGCGCTCCTGGTCGTCGTCACGGTGTTCGACGCCGGTCTGTGGGTCATCGTCCTCGCCGTCACCGTCGTCTACGCCCCCGCGGTGACCCGGGTCGTCCGCGGCGCCGCCCGCACCGTGATCACCCAGGACTACGTCACCGCGGCCCGTGCCCGGGGCGAGCGATCGCTGTCGATCGTGTTCCGCGAGATCCTGCCGAACGTGCTCGACGTCGTGCTCGTCGAGTACGCGATGCGGGCCTCGTGGATCGTGCTGCTCGTCGCGTCGCTGTCCTTCCTGGGCTTCGGCGCGAACCCCCCGACCCCGGACTGGGGCCTGATGGTGCAGGAGAACCGCACCGCGCTCACCGTGGTGCCGCTCGGCACCCTCGCCCCGATCGTGGCACTCGCCACGCTGGTGATCGGACTGAACCTCGCGGCCGACGGCCTGAGCAAGTCGCTCGGTGTCGACCGCGCCAAGCAGGGAGTCAGCGCATGACCCGCACCGACACCGGTTCGACGTCCGCAGCGACAGCGACCGTGCCCGACGCGATCGTCCGCGTGGACGACCTGTCCATCTCGTACGCCGCCGGCAAGCGACGCGTCCCCGTCGTCCGGGGTGTCTCGTTCGCGATCGAGGCCGGTCGCACCCTGGGCCTGGTCGGCGAGTCCGGCAGCGGCAAGTCCACCGTCGCGCGGACGCTGCTCGCGCACCTGCGGGCCGGGTCGGCGATCGACGGCGGGACGGTCCGGGTCGACGGCGCCGACGTCTTCGCCATGTCGCCGTCCGGTCGCCGGGAACTCCGCGGCGGCACCGCCTCGGTCGTCGCCCAGAACGCCGGCCAGGCGCTCACCCCGTCGATGCGCGTCGGGGAGCAGATCCGCGAGGCCCTCCGCGCGCACGGCGAGCCCGACGGCCCGGAGCGCGTCGCCGAGCTGGTCCGGCTGGTCCGGCTGCCGGACCCCGACGCGATCGTCCGCCGGTACCCGCACCAGCTGTCCGGTGGACAGCAGCAGCGCATCGCCATCGCGATGGCCGTCGCCGCCCGGCCGCGCGTGCTCGTCCTCGACGAACCGACCACCGCCCTCGACGTCGTCACGCAGGCTGCGGTCCTCGACCTGGTCGCCGACCTCGGCGAGCAGCTCGGCATGGCCGTCCTGCTCGTCAGCCACGACCTCGGGGTCGTGTCCGCCATGGCGGACGAGATCGCCGTGATGCGCGACGGCGAGGTCGTCGAGCTCGCCGCCACGGCGGCGCTCTTCGCCGCGCCGCAGCACGAGTACACGCGCGCCCTGCTGGCCGCGGTGCCGGACGGGCGACGGCCGGGAGGGACGGGCCACGTGCCCGACGACGCGACCGTCCCCGGGACGGTCGGCTCCACGGCGACCCGCACCGCGCCTCCCGAGCGTGCAGCCCGCCCCGTGGTGACCGCGGACGACCTGGTGATCCGCTACGGCCGCGGCCTGCCGGCCGCCGTCGACGGCGTCTCGTTCACGATCGCCGCGCACGAGACGCTCGCCGTCGTCGGCGAGTCCGGCAGCGGCAAGTCGACGCTGGCGACGGCGCTGGCCGGCCTGGTGCCGGCCGAGTCGGGGACGTTCACGTACGACGACGGCACGACGAGCGGCGACCTGCGCGAGCCGATCGCCGGTCGTGCGGCCGACCTGCGGCGCGCGGTGCAGCTCGTGTTCCAGAACGCGGACACGTCGCTCAACCCGCGGCGCACCGTGGGCGCCGCGATCGCACGGCCACTCCGGTTGTTCAGCGGCTCGTCCTCTCGAGAGCGGGTCGGGACGCTCCTGACGCAGGTCGGGCTCGGACCGGAGTTCGCCGACCGACTGCCCGCGCAGCTGTCCGGCGGGCAGCGGCAGCGCGTCGGGATCGCGCGCGCACTGGCAGCGGAGCCGTCGCTCGTGATCGCCGACGAGATCACCACAGCGCTCGACGTGCAGGTGCAGGCGGGGATCCTCGCGCTGCTGGCCGACCTGCAGCGCGAGCGGGGCCTCGCCTGCCTGTTCATCAGCCACGACCTCGCCGTGGTGCGGGGCGTGGCCGACCGGGTCGCGGTGATGACCGGCGGGCGGATCGTCGAGATCGGACCGACCGAACGCGTGTTCACCGGCCCGAACCACCCGTACACGTCGACGCTGCTCGCGGCGACGCTCGAACCCGGCAGCACGACCCTGCCCGACGTCGGTGACGGGGTACCGCGCTGGCGGCACGCCGACGGCTGGACCGACCACGGCGACGGACACCGCACCCGCAACTGGGAGGACGCATGACCACCGACGACGGCACCCACAACGGCACCGCCGCCGCCACCTTCACCGCGATCGGCGACCCCGGCTCGCTGCCCGCGGGCGTGACGGTCCGCGACGAGTGGATCCCGATGCCCGACGGCGTGCGGCTGCACGCTCGGATCTGGGCCCCGGCGCAGTCGCAGCCCGGGGCGCCGAGCGACCCGACCCCGGTGCTGCTCGAGTACCTGCCGTACCGGCTCGACGACTGGACCGCGCCGCGCGACTCGGAGCGGCACCCCTGGTACGCCCAGCACGGGTACGCCTCGGTCCGCGTGGACATCCGCGGGACCGGCTCGTCCGACGGGTTCTTCGACGACGAGTACAGCGAGCAGGAGCTGCTCGACGGCGAGTCCGTGATCGCGTGGCTCGCCGAGCAACCGTGGTCGACCGGTGCGGTCGGCATGTTCGGCATCTCGTGGGGCGGCTTCAACGCGCTGCAGCTCGCGGCTCGGGCACCCGCCGCGCTCAAGGCCATCGTGACCGTCTGCTCGACCGACGACCGGTACGACAACGACGTGCACTACGTCGGCGGCGCCGTGCTCGGCATCGACATGGCGGCCTGGGGTGCGACGATGTTCGCCTTCAACTCCCGGCCGCCCCGCCCCGAGGTCGTCGGCTCCGGCTGGGTCGACCGCTGGCGGGAACGGCTCGAGGCGAACCGACCGATGACGCCGGTGTGGCTCGCGCACCAGGAGCGCGACGACTACTGGCGGCACGGCAGCGCCGCCGAGGACTACGACGGCATCCGCGCCGCGGTGCTCGCCGTCGGTGGCTGGGCGGACCCCTACCGGGACGCCGTGCTCCGGCTCGTCGACCACGTCAGCGCCCCCGTGAAGGGCATCGTCGGCCCGTGGTCGCACCAGTACCCGGACCGTGGGCTGGCGCCCGGTCCGTCGATCGGGTTCCTGCAGGAGACCCTGCGCTGGTGGGACCGCTGGCTGCTCGGGGTGGACACCGGTGTCGAGGACGACCCCGCGCTGCGGGCCTGGATCAACGAGGGCGAGGCCCCCGCGCCGTACTACGCCGGTCGCCGCGGTCGCTGGATCGGTGCCGAGGCATGGCCCTCCGCCGCGACCCACGAACGTGTCCTGCCCCTCGCCGCACTCCGGGGCGGAGACCTCGGGCCCGTCGTCGTGCGGTCCCCGCAGCACACCGGGATGGACGCAGGCCGGTTCTTCCCGTTCGGCAACGCGACCGACCTGCCGCCGGACCAGCGCGCCGAGGACGGCCGGTCGGTCACGTTCGACCTGCCCGTCGGCAAGGCGTTCGACCTGCTCGGCAACGTGCTCGTGCGGTTGTCGGTCACGAGCGACCAGCCCCGGGCCACCCTGACCGTCCGGCTCTGCGACGTCGCCCCGGACGGCTCGTCGACGCTCGTCACCCGCGGGGTGCTGAACGCCGCGAAACGCGACGGCATGGACCGCGACGACGTGCTCGTGCCCGGGACGCCGGCCGAGCTGCCCGTGCGCCTGGTCTCGACCGGCCACCGGTTCGCCGCCGGACACCGGCTGCGCATCGCCGTCTCGTCGTCCTACTGGCCGTGGGTGTGGCCGCACGGCGTCGAGGCCACGGTGACGATCGACCCGGCCGCCTCGAGCGTCACCCTGCCCACCTGGACCCGGACGACCGACGACGGCGTGGCCTTCGCCGAGCCCGAACGGTCCGAGCCCCTGGTGATCGAGCGCGTCGCCCCCGCCGATCCGCTGCCGCAGCGCACGGTGACGCACGACGTGGAGACGGGGGAGTGGACGCTCGACGTCGACCCCGGGTACGGCGGCGGGCGGGTCTACCCGGACGGCCTGGTGTTCACCGAGGACGCCCGTGAGACCTACCGGATCCGCTCCGACGACCCGACCAGCGCACGGGCGAGTTCCCGCTGGGCGATCGGGCTGACGAAGCCCGCGTGGGCCGCGCGCCTCGAGACCACGTCCGAGGTCACCGCCGACGCCGACGCCTTCCACGTCGTCAACACCGTGCGCGCCTGGGCCCGCGACGGCGGACCCGACGAACCCGAGGTGCTCGTCACCGAGCGCACCTTCGTCGACGACGTGCCGAGGACCTCGGCGTGACCGCGGCAGCACGGGTCCGGCAGCGGCCAGAGGTCCGACGCGCGATGATCGTCGAGGCCGCCCGCGCGGTGATCGTCCGGAACGGCGTCGGTGCCACGGGACTCCGGGACATCGCGGCCGAGGCAGGGGTCTCGGTCGGCACCGTGACGTACCACTTCGGCAGTGTGGCGGAGATCCTCAACGAGGTCGTGGTGCTCGAGACGGAGCGCTTCTACGGCGCGATCGTCACGGCCGTCGACGCCGAACCCGACGTGCTGGTGGGACTCCGGATGCTCGTGGCGCCGCTGTTCGGCGACACCGAGCAGGTCCGGCAGCACTGGCGGATCTGGTCCGACTACTGGACCGCGGTGGTGCGTCGGCCCGAGGTCGCCGCCGAGTACGCCGAACGGATCCGCGTCTGGGAGGCCTGCCTGGTGCGGGTCATCCGGCGCGGGGTGGACGCCGGCGTGTTCGGGGGCGCGCGCGACAGCACGGGCAGCGCCGACCCGGTCGACGCCGACACCGTCGCGCTGCAGCTCGCCGCGTACAGCGACGGCGTCGCGACGCAGATCGCCCAGGGTGTGCCTGGCCTCACCAACACGGTCGCCCTGTCGTGGATGTGGCGGTTCCTGTCCCACGAACTCGGTGTGCCCGCTGTGGACATCGCCGGAACCGGCCGTTCCCCCTTGTGATGAGGTAAGGCTTCCCTTACCGTGGGCACATGGCACGGACCCGGCGACAGCCCAGCGAACGCATCCTCATCGCGGGCGGTGCCGAAGACCTGGTCGAGATCCACCGCCAGCTCGCGGAACTCCCCGAGAACGCGTACGGACAGGTCTTCGTCGAGGTCGCCCTCGCCGAGCAGATCCGCGTGCTGCAGGCCCCGCCGCGCGTCACCGTGACGTGGCTGGTCCGGAGCGCCCGCAGCTCGGCCGTCGCCCCGCTGGTCTTCGCCGACCACGGTGAAGCGCTGGCACACGCCCTGACCGGGTGGGCCGCCGAGTGGTGCGTGACGGACTGCGAGCCCCGCACCTCGGTCTGGATCGGGTGCGCCGACAGCCCGTGGATCGAGCGCGCACGGTCCATGGTGCAGCTCGAACTCACCGACGCCGGCCAGCAGGTCCAGGTCGAGTACGGCGGGTAAGGGCAGCCTGCTCTTCCTTGCGGTGTGCAAAAGACGGGGGCATGGTTGTCCCATGACCACGCAGAGCACGACCACCACGAGCACCACGTCCCCGTTCTCGACCACGCCGGAGCTCGCTGCCGGGGTCGCCCAGTTCCTCGCCCCCGTCGTCATCGACCTCGAGGCACTCGTCGTCAACGGCAAGCAGGCGCACTGGCACGTCCGTGGCCGCAACTTCGTCGGCGTGCACGAGCTCCTCGACGAGATCGTCGAGCACGCGCAGGACTACGCGGACAAGGCTGCGGAGCGCATCGTCGCCCTCGGCCTGCCGGTCGACTCGCGCATCGCGACCGTCGCAGCGAACACCACCCTGCCGCCGCTGTCGCAGGGCTTCCAGAACTCCGACGTCACCGTCACCGAGGTGATCGCCCAGATCGACGCAGCGCTGCTGCAGGTCCGCCGTGCCGTCGACGGCCTCGACGAGGTCGACCTCAACAGCCAGGACGTCGCGATCGAGATCGAGCGCGCACTGACCAAGGACCGCTGGTTCCTGCAGGCGCACCTCGCCGCCTGAGTCGCGACCACAGCGCTGACGGGAGGCCCGGTGCCAGCTGGCACCGGGCCTCCCGTCCGTCTGCGGTCGCGTCCCGCGCCCGCACATCACGCCGACGGCGTGACCAACCCGCTCTCGTAGGCCAGCACGACGGCGTGCACCCGGTCCCGCAGCTGCAGCTTCGCCAGGACCCGACCGACGTGGGTCTTCACGGTCTGCTCGGCGATGAACAGCTCCGCCGCGATCTCGCCGTTCGACCGCCCCCGCGCCATCAGCAGGAACACGTCCCGCTCACGGTCGGTCAGCACGTCGAGCACCTCGGTCCGGGGTGCCGCCGGCTGCGGACCGGCGACGAACGCCTCCACCAGGTGCCGGGTCACCCGCGGAGCGAGCAGGGAGTCGCCGGCCGCCACGGTCCGGACGGCCTGCACGAGCTCCTCGGCGCTGGCGTCCTTGAGCAGGAACCCGCTCGCCCCGGCACGGAGCGCGTCGAACACGTAGTCGTCGATGTCGAACGTCGTGAGCATCACCACGCGGACCGGCGACTCCGTGGGCACCGCCGTGATCCGGCGGGTCGCCTCGATCCCGTCGAGTTCCGGCATCCGCACGTCCATCAGGATCACGTCGGGCCGCAGCACGGTCACCATCGCGACCGCTTCGGCGCCGTTCGCGGCCTCGCCGACGAC
Organism: Curtobacterium sp. MCBA15_007; assembly: GCF_001864905.1. Classification (NCBI taxonomy): domain Bacteria; kingdom Bacillati; phylum Actinomycetota; class Actinomycetes; order Micrococcales; family Microbacteriaceae; genus Curtobacterium; species Curtobacterium sp. MCBA15_007. The sequence continues at coordinate 47,535 of NZ_MJGM01000008.1, read as the reverse complement.
GTCGACGTCGTCCTGGGCCTGGAGGATCGCCCGCAGTCCGACACGGAACATCTGCTGGTCGTCCACCACCATCACCCGCGTCATCGCGATCCTCCTTCGGCCGTCGGCTGCGACGTGGTCGCGGTGGGCTGGGTGGGCAGGCTGACCGCGACACGGAAGCCGCCGTCCGGGTCCGGTCCGTGGTCGATGGTGCCGCCCAGCGCGGCGACCCGCTCACGCATGCCCGCCAGACCGAAGCCGCCGTCGTCCGGCGGCGCACCGGCCACGCTGCCGGCCGGGGGTGCGGTGTTGGCGACCTCGACCGTGAGGGCCGACCCGTGCCTGTCGACCGTCACGACGGTGGTCGCACCGGGCGCGTGGCGGGCCACGTTGCCGAGCGCCTCCTGCACGACCCGGTACACGGTGAGCTGCGCGAGCCGCCCGACGTGGTCGATGTCGTCGTCGTCGGCGAGGCTGAGGTCGTCGCCGAGCAGGAGCTCGACGGGGATGCCGGCCGCGCGGGTGGCCTGCACCAGTGCCGGCAGGTCGGCGAGCCGCGGCTGCGGCGCACGCTCGGCGTCCGCGTCGCCGCGCAGGGTGCCGAGCAGCTGCCGCATCTCCCGCAGGGCCGTGCGCGACGTCTCGGCGATCGCCGCGAACTCCGCTCGGGCCGCGGGCGGCAGGTCGGCCACGCGGTACGGGGCGGACTCGGCCTGCATGTGCACGACGGACATGCTGTGTGCGACGACGTCGTGCAGTTCACGGGCGATCCGGGAGCGCTCCTCGACCGTCCGGCGTCGCGCCTGCTCGAGCTCGGTGTCACGGCGGGCCGCTGCGAGTTCCTCGCGCACGGACCGGCGCTGTCCGATGACGACCGCCGCGGCGGCCAGGACGAGGGTGTCGCCGGCGCTCACCACGAAGCTCGTCGCCCAGACGTCGACCTGACCCCACCGGCCGAGCGTCACACCGATGAGCACCAGGGGGAGCAGCGTCGCCGCGACCCAGACCACGGCGGTCAGCCGCCAGGTGGTGCGGACGCCCAGCACCACGAGCAACAGGCTGAGTCCGATGATGCTCGTCACCGAGATCGGCCAGGGTCCGACGGACCCGTCCGCCGTCAGGACCCCGAGGCCGGCGAGGGCGGCGAGGTGCACGACCGACGCGGTCCGGGGGAAGAGGGGCGCGAGGCCGATGCTCGCCGACAGCACGGCGGTGACGAGCAGGGCGAGCGGCACCGGGACGCCGTCGTGCACGGCGGTGACCGGGGCCGCGACGGCGAACAGGGAGACCGCGACGAGCACGAACCCGATCCGGAGCGCCAGGGTGCCCCGGGTCGGTCGGTCGGGCCGGGGTGGATCGGGGACGACGGTCACGGGCGGGCGATCTCTCCGGTTCGGGCGAGGCGAGGTGCGGGGGAGGGGGACGACGACTGCACGGCCTTCGTGACGGCCTTCGTCGAAGCCATCGTGGCAGGCTTCGTCGCCGTCGGGGTGCTCGGGGTGCTCGGGGCTGCTGCTCGGGCTGCGGCACGTGCGTCGCGCCTGCGGCTGATGCTCCCGAGCACCCGGTCGACGACGACCCCGAGCCCGGCGGCGACCACCATCGACACCAGGGCCGCGACGATGGGTTCGTGCAGCACGCTCGATGCGGCCAGCGCGATCCCGATCGACACCGCCGACCACGCGAGCCCCGCGATCGCGCTGATCGCGAGGAACCGGCGGTAGGGCAGGCCGGTGGCACCGGCCGTCATGTTGACCGCGACCCGGCCGACGGGGATGAAACGACCGGTCAGGATGAGGCTGGCGGACCGGCGCTGCATCTGCCGTTCCGCGAAGGCGAACGCCGCCGCGATCCGTGGTCGCTTCGACCGGGCCAACCGGGCGAACCCGATCCGGCGGCCGATCCAGTACGCGATCGAGTCCCCCGCGATCGCACCGAGGGCGGCGGCGACGAGCACCACCGCGAGCACGGGCTGCCCCGACGTCGCGGCGATCGCGGCGACCGCGACCAGGGCGGACTCGCTCGGCACCGGCGGGAAGAAGCCGTCGAGCAGGCACAGGGCGAACAGGATGACGTAGACGAGCGGACTCGCGGCCAACTCGACGACGAGCGGGGTGATCTGGTCGAACACGGGGTGTTCCCTCCCGCCGACGGCGTTCGTCGACGAGGACGACGCTACGGAGCCGCGGCGCCGCTGCCATCCCGCTGCGGTCTCGACCACCCCCTACCGCGGTATGACTCCACCGTGGTCGAACAGCACGTCGGGCGCGTCCACCCGACGGTCGACGACGGTGGTCGGTGCCTCCAGGTGCACCGCGCCGGAGGGCAGGATGCCGGCGCCGCCGAACCGCTCCATCACCCGCCACTGGGCGACGACGTCCTCGCCGGCGTGCTCGGGCGGCAGGGCGTCCCAGAACCGGAAGCCGCCGACCTCCGCGAGTGCACGGCGGTCGTACAGGGCGCACGCGCCGACCCAGGCGACCCGGTAGGGCACCCACTCGCCGGGGTGCAGGTCGAGGTCGGCGGCGACGTGCGTCGGGTTCGCGGCGTTGTGGAGCGACCACCGGTCGAACCCCGGGGTCCCTCGGCGCACCACCTCGGGCACCACGGGGCCGTCCCACCGCTCGAACACGGCGGTCTCGTGCGGGCGACGGTCCTGCAGGTACGACAGCCCCTGCACGGCGCTGCCGACGAACCCGCAACCCAGGGTCCGCAGCGCGTCGAGCATCCGCGCGACCGAGCCCGGTTCGAGCCAGACGTCGTCGTCGAGGAACAGCACCGCGGCTGCCTCGGCGTGGTCGAGCAGGAACTGCCGGTGCTCGGCCAGGCCACGCCGTTCCGGGTGGGTGAGGAGCGTGACGGGCCGGCCCTGGGCCTCCAGGACGCGGAGCATCGCGGCGACCGCCGGCGCGCTGGCGGCGTCCCCGTCCGCGGACTGGTCGCTCAGCACGACGCGCATGTCCACGTCGGTCTGGGCGGCGAGGCCGGCGAGCGTCGTGGCGAGCTCGGCCGGCCGGCCGACGGTCGGGATGAGCACGTCGACGTCGACCGTGCTCGTGTCCGCTGGATCGGGGGCCTTCGCCCAGGACCCGGACCAGCGGGCGGTCACGGTGCGGGGTCCGGTTCGGGCCGCGCGGCGGCTTCGCGGATCCGGCGCACCACGGCGCTGGTGGAGTGCTCGGGAACGTAGTCGACCATGACGACCTCGCCGCCGTAGCCGCGGACGACCTCGGTCTCGGACAGCATCTCGGGGGAGTAGTCGCCACCCTTGACGTAGACCTCGGGGCGCAGCCGTTCGATGAGCGGGATCGGGGTGTCCGTCGCGAACACCGTGACCAGGTCGACGCAGGCGAGTGCGGCGAGCACGCCGGCGCGGTCCTCGGCCGGGTTGATCGGCCGCTCCGGGCCCTTCAAGCGGCGCACCGAGTCGTCGTCGTTCAGCGCGACGACGAGCAGGTCGCCCAGATCCCGGGCCTGCCGCAGGTAGGTGGTGTGGCCGCGGTGCACGACGTCGAAGCAACCGTTCGTGAAGACCACCCGACGCCCGGCCTGCCGTGCAGCCTCGACCGCGGTGGCGAGTTCGTCGTGGTCCACCACGGTCGCCGCCGGTGCGGTCACCGAGTCCAGCAGGGCGGCGGCGGTGCAGACCGATGTGCCGGCCTCGCGGACGACGACGTCGGCGGCGGCCTGCGCGACCGCCACGGCGTCGCGCAGGGGCGCCTGCACGGCGAGGGCGACCGTCGCGGCGGCGCAGAAGGTGTCTCCGGCGCCGGAGGCCTGCTGCTCCGAGGCGGGCGTCGCACGCGTGCGGAAGCCCTGGTCGGAGCCGGGCTCGAGCAGCACGGTACCGTCACGGTCGAGCGTCACCACGGCGGCGCGCGCACCGCTGCGGGCGAGCACGTCGGCGCGCGCGGCGACGACGGTGCCGACCCGGTCGGCACCGGTGCCGAGGTCCGTGCCGAGCAGCGCGGCCGTCTCGCCGGCGTTCGGTGTGACGAGGTCCGGGTGCAGTGCGGCCCACCGTGTCAGGTCGTGCGCGTCCACCACGACGGCACCGGGGCGGTCGCGGTCGAGCATCGGCACGACGTCCTCGGCGCGGACGCCCAGACCGTAGTCGCAGACCACGGCGGCGTCGGCGCACCGGACGGCTCGGGCGACCGAGCGGGCGAGGCGTTCGCCGTGTTCGGCGGTCGGGGTCGCAGCCAGTTCGTCGACCCGGACCACGACGCGGTCACCGCCGACGACGCGCGACTTCGTCGTGGTGCGGGCGCCGGGGATCTCGACCAGGAACGACGTGTCGACGCCTGCTGCCTCGAGCCGCTGGCGCAGGACGTCGCCGGCCTCGTCGTCGCCGATGAGCCCGACCATGCGGACCCGGGCGCCGAGGGCGCGGGCGTTCACGGCGGTGTTCGCAGCACCACCGGGCACCGCGATGGTCTCGGTCACGCGGACGACGGGGGCCGGGGCCTCGCGCGAGACCCGCTCGGCCTCGCCGACGGTCCAGCGGTCCAGGATGCAGTCGCCGATGACGACGACCAGGGGTTCGCGGTCGTCGACGGTGGCGACGAGGTCGCGCACCAGGCGGACGTCGGCGGTCATCGGGTGCCTCCCACGGTGTCGGCGCTGCCGGCGGTGGCGCCGGCAGCGGCTGCGGGGCCGGTGGCACCTGCGGCGGCGCCGGTGTCGGCGGTGGTGCTGCTGGTGGCTGCGGTGCTGCCGGCTGCTGCGGTGCTGCCGGCTGCTGCGGTCGACGGCTCGACGGTGCGCCGCGGCGGGGCTGCCTCCAGGTGCACGACCGTCGTGGTCGTCATCTCGTCGAGCAGGTGCGGGCCGTAGCCGAACCCGGCACCCGAGGCACCGCGCGGCTGGGCGCTGCCGCCCGGAGCACCACCGAACACCGCGTTCACCTTGACGGTGCCGACGGGCAGCTCGGCCGCGGCACGGAGCGCGTGCGCGATGTCGTTCGTCAGGACGGTGGCGGCGAGCCCGTAGCGGTCGGTCGCGGCGAGCCGGAGCCCCTCCGCGAAGTCCGACACGACGCGCACCGGGGCGATCGGGCCGAAGGTCTCCTCGGTCAGCACGAGCATGTCGTCCGTGCAGCCGGTCAGGACGGTCGCCGGGTAGAACGAGCCGAGCCCGCCGGGCGTGACACCGCCCGTTCGTGCGGAGGCACCGCGGGCGATCGCGTCGTCCACGTGGGTCTGGACGAGCTCGCGCAGCCGGTCGTCCACGAGTGGCCCGAACTCGGCGGCGGGTGCTGCGGTGCGGCGCTCCGCCTCGGCGACGAGCGCTGCGACGAAGGGCTCGGCGACGTCCTGGTGCACGTACACCCGCTCGACGCTGGTGCAGATCTGGCCGGTGTTCGCGAAGGCGCCGAGGGCCACCTGTGCGGCGGCCCACTCCGGGTCGACGTCGGCGTCGACGATCACCGGGTCGTTGCCGCCGTTCTCGCGGATGACGTGGGCTCGGGTGCTCGCAGCGACCTCGCTCAGGCGGTCACCGGTCGCGGTCGAGCCGACGTGCGCGTAGACGTCGATGCCCTCCTGCGCCAGGAGCAGCTCGCCGGTGGTCGCGTCGCCGTCGACACCGATGAGCACGCCGTCCGGCAGGACCTCGGTGAACAGGGCGTTCAGGCGGGCGAAGGTCGCCGGGCACCGCTCGCTGCCCTTGTGCACGACGGTGTTGCCGGTCACGATCGCCGCACCGAGCATCCCGCACGCCACGGCGACCGGGTCGTTCCACGGCGTCAGCGCGAGCACCACGCCGCGCGGGTGCGGCACCGACCAGTCGGCAGCACCGAACTGCCCGCGCAGCGCTTCGCCGCGGTGCACCGGCCCGAGCTCGGCGTACTGCACGAGCGTCCCGATGCCGGCCTCGACCCCGCCGATCGCGTCGCCGGGCACCTTGCCGGTCTCGCGGGTGTTCAGGTCCGCCAGCTCCTGCGCGTGGGCACGGAGGTGCTCGGCCGCAGCGTGCAGCAGGGCGCCACGCTCGGCCGGTGCCGTCCGGGCCCACGCGCCGGCAGCGGCTCGGGCGCGAGCGACGGCGTTGCGGACGTCGTCCTCGGTCGAGCGGCGCACGGTGGACGCGATCGACCCGTTGACGGGGTCGGTCACCACGAGGTCGTCGGCGGCGGGGGGTGCGATCGTCATGGGGTCCTTCCGGAGCGGGCGGGGCCTCACACGGTGCTCGGGCTCCGCTGTGTGCGGTCACGGCATCGCGCTTCTCGTCCATCCGGGGTCGCTGCTGGACGTCCGACCGGGTCCGACCGGTAGACGTGGAGCCGTGCAACAGATCGGTGTGGGCGGAGAACGGTTCGACGGTGTCGGCGAGATCGCGGTGCTCCGCGGCGGGGGACTGGGCGACCTGATGTTCGCCCTGCCGGCGGTCGAGGCCCTCGCCGCCGCCTACCCCGGGGCCCGGATCACGCTGCTCGGGGCACCGTCGGCGCGCCCGGTGCTCGAGGGACGCACCGACGCGGTCCACGCCTTCGAGGAGCTCCCCGTCGTGCCCGGTGTCCGGGACTCGGGCCGCGGAGCGCCGACCGAGCAGGACTTCTTCGACCGAATGCACGGGCGCTTCGACCTCGCGGTGCAGCTGCACGGCGGCGGTCGGAACTCGAACCCGTTCCTGCTCCGGCTCGGTGCCCGTCACACCGTGGGCACCGCCACCGAGGACGCACGGGTGCTGGAGCGCTGGGTCCGCTACGTGTACTACCAGCACGAGGTCGTCCGGGCGCTCGAGGTGGCCTCGCTCGCGGGCGCCGAGCCGGTCACCCTCGACCCGCGACTGCACGTTTCCGGAGCCGCACGGGCCGACGTTCGGCAGCGCCTCGGTGTCGGGAGCGGGGCACGACTCGTCGCGATCCACCCCGGCGCCACCGACCCGCGTCGCCGCTGGAGCCCCTCGCGGTTCGCCGAGGTCGCCCGTGCCCGGCTGTCGACCGGCGACCACGTCGTGCTCGTCGGTGACGAGACCGACGTCCCGGCGTCGTCCGCCATCGTCGCGTCGCTGCCGCCCGAGCTGCGGGAGCGTCTGCACGACCGCACCGGGTCACTGCCGCTGCGGGAACTCCCCGACGTCCTGGCCGCCGCCGACGTCATGGTCGGCGACGACTCCGGTCCGCGCCACCTCGCCGTGGCCGTCGGCACGCCGACCGTCGGGGTGTTCTGGTTCGGCAACGTCATCAACGCCGGACCCTTCGACCGCGGTCGGCACCGGGTGCACCTGTCCTTCGTGACGCGGTGCCCGGTGTGCGGCATCGACGTCACGCAGGTCGGCTGGACCGCCGAGCGCTGCGAGCACGACCCGTCCTACGTCGACCAGGTCGAGCCCGAGGCCGTCCTCGCCGACGTGGAGGACCTGCTCCGCACGACCTGACGAGCCTCGCACCGTGCGAGCTTCGGTCCCGTGCGCACGCCGTCGCCCCGTGCGCGGTTGCCCGCTGCGTGCGGCGCTGGAAGCGCGCACCCAGCCGTCAACGCTGCACCAGGCGACGCACCGCGCACCGTGCACCGTGCACCGTGCACGGAACGCGACCGGACGCCGGACGGGAGGCCCGCTGCCAGCCCGCAACGCGCCTCCCGGCCGCACCGTGCGCACGCCGTCGCCCCGTGCGCGGTTGCCCGCTGCGTGCGGCGCTGCAAGCGCGCACCCAGCCGTCAACGCTGCACCAGGCGACGCACCGCGCACCGTGCACGGAACGCGACCGGACGCCGGACGGGAGGCCCGCTGCCAGCCCGCAACGCGCCTCCCGGCCGCACCGTGCGCACGCCGTCACCCCGTGCGCAGTTCACCGCTGCGTGCGGCGCTGCAAGCGCGCACCCAGCCGTCAACGCTGCACCAGGCGACGCACCGCGCACCGTGCACGGCGCACGCGACCGCCGGCACCGCGCCTCCCGCCCGTCAGCGGCGAGCGGCTACGGCCAGCTCGGCTCCGTCGCCGGCATGATCGACAGCTCGCGGATCTCGCAGCCGGCCGGCTGCGACAGCGCGAAGACGATCGAGTTCGCGACGTACTCCGGCTCGATGAGCTGCGCGTCCGGCCCGGGCTTGTACTGCTCGGTGCGGTCGGCGAAGAAGTTCGTGCGCATCCCGGCGGGGATGATGTTGGTCACGCCGATGCGACCGGCGGTCTCGGCGGCCAGCGCCTGCGAGAACCCGCGGACGCCGAACTTCGACGCCGAGTACGCGGTGCCGTCGCCGACGCCGCGCAGGGCGAGCGATGAGGAGATGGTGACCACGCGGCCGTGCGTCGCCTCGAGCGCGGGCAGGGCGGCGCGAACGGTCGAGGCGGTGCCGATCAGGTTGACGCCGACGATCTGCTCCCACTTGCCGGACGAGATCGCGTCGATCGGGGCGGGGGTGTCGATGCCCGCGGCGGTGACGACGGCGTCGAGGCCACCGTGGCGCTCGGCGGCGTCACGGACCGCCTGCTCGACGGCGTCGGTGTCCGAGACGTCCACGGCGACGGCGTCGACGCCCTCGGGCACCGCGTCGATCCGCAGGTCGAGGACGATCGGGGTGCCGCCGGCCTCGGTGACGGCGGCCACGATGGCGGCGCCGAGTCCGGAGGCGCCGCCGGTGACGAGGACGCGGCCGATGGGGGTGGTGGGGACGGGCATGGATGTCCTTTGCGTAGTGGAGCGGGAAGTGGTCGAGCAGGTGCGGGACGGCGAGCGGACGCTCAGCCGACGCGTTCGATCGCGGCGGCGAGTCGGGTGGTCGACCGGCCCGGGTGGAACGGCACGGTGACGACGCGGCCACCCCACTCGGCGAGGGTCGCCGTCTCGGGCAGTTCGCTCGCGGTGTAGTCGCCGCCCTTCGCCCAGACGTCCGGGCGGAAGCGGCGCAGTGCCTCGTCGGGGGTCGACTCGTCGAACACGACGACGGCGTCGACGCAGTCGAGCGCCAGGAGCAGCTCGACCCGGTCGTCCTGGGTCATGATCGGCCGGTCGGGGCCCTTCAGACCGCGGACGGACGAGTCCGAGTTGAGGCACACGACCAGGCAGTCGCCGAGTGCACGGGCGGCCGACAGGGTGCGGGCGTGCCCGGCGTGCAGCAGGTCGAAGCAGCCTCCGGTCGCGACGACGGTGCCACCGGCACTCCGGACGTCGTGCACCAGGCGCATCGCGTCCCGGTCGGCCCCGGGCACGGCGAGCGGCGCGGGGCCGTCATCGGCGAAGAGCGCGGTGACGCCACCGGCTGCCAGGTACTCGGACGCGGCGACCACACCGGCGGAGACCGCGTCGGGGACGTCCGCCCCCGAAGCCAGTGCGACGGCGACGCCAGCGGCGAGCCGGTCGCCGGCTCCGCAGGGGTCCCCGGCGCTGACGGACGGCGCGGGCACGAAGCGGCTGTCGCCCTGGGCGTCGGCGAGGAGCGCACCGCGGTCACCCATCGTCACGGCGACGGCACCGGCCTGCCACTGTTCGACGAGCCGGGCTGCGGCGACGGTCGCGAAGGGCACACCGTGTCCCTCGACGTCGGTGAAGCGTCGCGCCTCGGCCGCGTTGGGGGTGGCGACGGTGGTGCCGGGGACGGGGGCTGCGCCCTTGGGGTGCGGGTCCCAGACCACCGGCAGGTGCTCGGCCGCACGGGTGAGCGCATCGCGGAGGGCCGGCGCGGCGGCGACCCCGCGGCCGTAGTCGGCGACGACGATCGCGTCGACACCGTCGAGCGCGGCGGTCATCGTCTCGGTGGCCCCGGGGACGGGCGGGGTCGCGCAGCCCTCGTCGATGCGCACGAGGGCATGGTCGACGACGCGCACGCGGGTCTTCACGGGGGTGGGGACACCCGACGGCCCGGCGACGATCGTGACGTCGGGCAGCAGGTCGCGGATCTCCTGGGCACGACCGTCGTCGCTCAGGACGGTGACCAGGGTGACGTCGTGGCCGTCGCGGGCGAGCATCGTCGCGACGAGTCCTGCGCCACCGGCGCGGCGGTCGTCGGTGGCGACGTCCACGACGGGCACGGGCGCGTCCGGGCTCAGCCGCTCACTCGTGCCGGACACGTCGACGTCGAGCAGGGTGTCCCCGACGACGGCGATGCGGAACCGCGGGGCGGCGGCACGGCCAGCGGCACCGCCGGCACCCCGACCGCCGACGGCTGGAGCGGCCCCGCTCATCGACGACCCCCGCGACGCAGCGCCGGCTCCATCGCCTTGCACAGCGCGTGCACCAGGACGAGCTGCGCCTCCTGCACGTTGGCGGACGGCCCCTCGATGCAGATCGCGTCGTCGACCAGGTCGGCGAGCGGGTTCGGCCCGGATCCGGTCAGTGCGAGTGACCGCGCGCCGACGGCCCGTGCGGCCTCGGCGGCGCGGAGCAGGTTCGGGCTCTTGCCGCTCGTCGACAGCAGGACGAGGACGTCACCGGCCCGGGCGTGCGCCGACACCTGGCGTGCGAAGACCTGGTCGTAGCCGTAGTCGTTCCCGATCGCCGTCACGGCCGAGGTCTCGGCGTGCAGCGAGATGGCCGAGTACGCGGGCCGGTCGCCCTCGAACCGGCCGGTGAGCTCGGACGTCAGGTGCTGGGCCTCGGCAGCCGAGCCGCCGTTGCCCGCGGCGAGCAACCGTCGACCGGCAACGAGCCGCCCGGCGATGTCGTCCGCCCAGGCGGCGATGTGGTCCTTGTGGTCGACGAGGGAGGCGATCACGGGGACCGACGCCGCGACGTGGTCGACGACGACGCGTGCGCTGTCGGTGACCGCGCGGTCCTCGACCCCGGTCTGCTGGTCGATGGTCATCGTGCGGTCCTCTCCGTCGGCTGCGCGGCACGGGTGACCCGGCCGGCGTGGGTGGTACGCGAGCGGGCGGCGGTGGGCACGGCGGTGCTGGCGGACGACGTCGCGCCGGCGAGCAGCCGCTCGTAGACGCGCTCGCTGTCGGCCGCGACCTTCTGCCACGTGTAGCGGGACTCGGCCCGCTGCCGTCCGGCGCGGCCGTACGCCTCACGGCGCTCGGGGTCGTCGAGCAGGGCACAGACGGCCTCGGCGACCGCGCGCTCGTCGCGCGGCGGCACGTGCAGACCGGTGGCGTCCTCGACGACGGTGTCGATGAGCCCACCGACGCTCGACGCGACCACGGGGCGGCCGCAGGCCATCGCCTCGAGCGGCACGATGCCGAACGGCTCGTACCAGGGGGCGCAGACGACGACGTCGGCGCTCCGGTAGACGGGCGGCATGTCCTGCTGCCCGAGCTGCCCGCGGAACGTGACGTGGTCGCGCACGCCGAGTGACCGGGCGAGCGCGTCGAGGCGCTGGTACTCGGGGTCGTCCACCAGGTCGGCACCGGCGACACCGGCCCCGCCGACGACGACCAGTTCGACGTCACGGCCCTGTTCGACCAGCGCTGCGAGTGCGGCGATCGTCGTCCCGACGCCCTTCCGCTGCACGAGTCGTGACGCGGTGAGCACCCGGAGCGGACGGTCGCGCTCCTCGACGGGGCCGTCCGGACGGAAGAGCGACACGTCGACCCCGCACGGCACGACGGAGATGCGGTGCAGCGGGACGCCGAGGGTCTTGAGTTCGAACGCCTCGTCCGAGCAGGTGGCGACGACCTGGTCGACGCTGCGCCCGACGGCGGGTTCGACCCATTCGCGCTCGGTCGGGCTGGTGTCCGCGGCGCCCTGGTGTCGGCGCTTCACGACGCCCAGGGCGTGGAAGGTCTGCACCACCGGGATCCGCACGCCGCCGGTCCGCGCCTGCACCTGGGTCACCGCGTCGAGCGCGGCGTGGCCCGACATCCAGAAGTGCGCGTGCACCACGTCGGGACGGTCGAGGAACCACTCGGCGGCGAGCACCGACGCGAACGTCCCCATGAACGGGAACAGCTCGTCCTTCGGGACGGCTCGGGCGGGCCCGGCGTCGACGTGCACGACGTCCACGCCGGGACGCAGGGGCACGCGGACCGGCTGCGACGCGTCGTCGCGCCGCGTGTAGACGGTCACGTGATGGCCGCGGTCGGCCAACGCAGCGGACAGTTCGGCGACGTGGACGTTCTGTCCACCGGCGTCGACCCCGCCGAGCACGGCGAGTGGACTCGCGTGCTCGGACACCATGGCGATCTTCATCCGAGGCTCCCTTCGAGCGCGGCTGCCGCCGCACGGTCCCGTCGCGCACCGCGCGCGACGGCGTCGTCGAGCAGGTCGTCCCAGTCGGCCAGGAACCGACCGAGCGCGTGCCGTGCGAGCACGGCCTCCCGCGCCACGAGTCCCCGTCGACGCGCTTCGTCCGGGTCCTCCAGCAGGAGCCTGGAGGCCCGCACCAGCTCCTCGACGTCGGTCGCGATCGCCCCGGCCTCACCAGGGACCGTGCGGGCTGCGTCCGTCGTCGCCAGCACCAGGACCGGCATGGCCATGTGCATCGACTCGATGAGCGACAGGCCGAGCGAGGTCCAGCGGTTCGGGTGCACGTAGGCCCGCCGTTCGGCCAGGGCCGCGTGCATGGGGTCGGCCTGGACGTCGCCCCGCGCGACCACACGGTCACCGAAGCCGAGCTCCGGCAGCCGTTCGGTGCCGATGCCCCAGACGTCGACCGGGGCGACCTCGGCGAAGCGGGGGAGCAGGTCGGTGCCGACGACACGGTTGCGCCGGACGGGTTCGTTGATGACGACGCCGAGCCGTTCGAGCGATCCGGTGTACAGCGGGCCGGGGTCGACGACGCCGTGCTCGACGACGGTGGTCCGGGTGGTGCCGCAGTCCCACATCAGGGCGTTCCAGTGCGTCACGTGCGCGATCGTCAGGTCGTCGCGGTCGCGCATCGGGTGCAGGCTGTCCGGCACGTCGACCCGGGGCGCGTTGTGCTCCACGAAGACGATCGGGACGTCGCGGCCACCGAGCAGGCGGCGGGCTTCCTCGAGCTCCTCGGTGCGCTGCAGGACGACCACGTCGACCTCTGCCTCGGCGACCTCGGCCGGGTCGATCTCGATCGCGGAGTCCGGCCAGGCGCGCCCGCCGCGGCCGAGTCCCCAGGCGTCGCGCGCCGGGGTGGTCGGGATGAGGTACTCGTGCTGGCCGCGGACGAAGGCGTCCATCCAGCCGCCGTGCACGTGCCACACGAGGATCCGCATGCGGGGCCTTCCGGTCGGGTCGAACAGGTCACTCCGGGCCGCTGCCGGAGCAGCAGCAGAAGGAGCAGGAGAAGCAGTGGCGCACGCTACGCAGCGCCTTCTGGGCCGCACCGCAGACTTCTCCGATCAGTCCGCGAAACGCGGTCGAGCAGCCGTTCGTGGGCCGCCAGGACGTCCTCGATGCGCACTCCGGACAGGCAGGGGTGGCCGGGGACGGGGCACTCCCGGGCACGGCTCAGTCGGCACGGTGCGGCCTGGTCGCCGAGCAGTTCGACGAGCGGTGCGTACGGCGCCCACTTGACGGCGGGGACGACGGGCGAGAACAGGCTGACGATGGGCGCCCCGACGGCGGCGGCGAGGTGTGCCGGGCCGGTGTTCCCGACCACGACGACCTCGGCTCCGGCCAGCACGGCGGCGAGTTCGGCCGGCGTGGTGCGTCCGCCGAGGTCGATGCCGGTGTCGCCCGCCACGGCTGCGGTGAGCGTGCCTTCGCCGGGGGAGCCGGTGACGACGACGGGGACGCCGCGCTCGGCGTAGGCGGCGACGAGCGCACGGTGGTGCGACTCCGGCCACGACCGTGCCGGGACGCTGGCTCCGGGGTGGACGACCACGTAGCGGTCGAGGCCGGCCACGGGCGGGGGCAGGACGGCGTCGTGGCGCACCGCGAGCCTCCCGTCGTCGTCCGGCGGCAGCCGGAACCCGGCCGCCTGGGCGATCCGCAGCGCGCGCTCGGGTTCGGGGAGGTCCTCGGGCAGGTCCTCGCCGGGGCGCAGCCGCACGTCGAGCAGGGACCCGGGGTGGTCGACCGAGGCCCCGGAGACCCGGGGGACCCCGGCCAGGCGCAGGAGCAGCGCGAGGGGCAGGGGCGACTGGTGGAAGGACGTCAGGACGACGGCCTCGTCGGGCTGTTCCTCGGCGATCAACGCGCGGAACCCGGCGAGCAGGGTGTCGTCGATCGGGCGTGCGGTCTCGGTCACCCACGGCGCCGCCCACACCCGCACCCGGTCGATGCCGGGCAGCAGGTCGGCGGCCGGGGCACCCTGCGGTCCGCACAGCATCGTCACGTGCGCGGCCCCGGCGGCGACCGCGCGGACCGCGGGCCCGGCGACCAGGACGTCGCCGAACGAGTCGAGCCGGGCGACGAGGACGCGTCGAGCGGCGCTCACGCCCGGTCCGCCACGCTGCCGACGTGTTCGAGCACCAGGGTGACGGCCTCGTCCAGGTCGGCGGCGACGGTCTCGGCGGCGTCCACTTCCTGGCGGCGGGTGCGCGGGGTGGGCACGAGGATGCCCTGCGCACCGGCGTTCCGGGCGGCCTGCACGTCGGCACCGATGTCGCCGACGACGACGATCGACTCCGGCGGGATGCCGAGCCGGTCGGCGGCGTCGAGGACCATCCCGGGCCGGGGCTTCCGGCAGGCGCAGTCGTCGCCGGCGTCGTGCGGGCAGACGCACCAGACGTCGAACGGGCCGACGAGCTCGTCGACCCGGGCGTTGGTGGCGTCGACCTGCTCGCGGGTGGCCATGCCCTTGGCGATCACCGACTGGTTCGTGACGACCCCGAGCAGCATCCCGGCGGCACGTGCCCGTTCGACGGCGCGACGGGCGTCGGGGACGGGGACGACCAGGTGTGGGTCGGCGTTGTACGGGACGTCCACCACGAGGGTGTCGTCGCGGTCGAGGAGCAGGCCGCGGATGACGCGGTCCGGTGCGAGGGGCATGCTCCGTGACTACCGGTCGACGGCCGGGCACCGCCCCAGGAAGCGCCACGGAGCGCGGTCCCGGCAGCCCCGTCAGCGTGGCGGGTCTACCGTCGCGGCGGTGACCGCACTCGAACGACTGCCCGACTCCGACGGACGCCCGGAACTGCTCGTCCTCCGTGCCATCAAGCTCGGCGACCTGCTCGTCGCCGTCCCCGCACTGCACGCGCTCCGCCGTGCCTTCCCCGACCACCGCATCACCCTGGCCACCACGGCGTGGCTGGAGCCGGTCGTCGAACTCGTCCCGGCGGTGGACGTGCACCTGGCCCAGCACGGTCTCGACCACCCGATCGGGGTGCCGCACGGAGCCGTCGACGTCGCCGTCAACCTGCACGGCGCCGGCCCGGAGTCCTCGGACCTCGTCGCCGCGCTCGGCCCGCGCCGGGTGATCGGACACGCCGACCCCACCCACGACTACGAGGGCCCGGATTGGCCCGACGGCGTGCACGAGCGCGACCGCTGGGCGGACCTGCTCACGTGGCACGGCATCCCCGCGGACGCGACCGAGGTCCACATCGACCGCCCCGCCGAGCCGCCGGTGGTCGCCGGCGCGGCCGTCGTGCACGTGGGTGCCTTCCACGGTGCGCGGCACTGGCCGACCGACCGCTTCGCCGACGTGGTGCGCGGGCTCCGGGCGCGCGGTGCCGACGTGGTCCTGACAGGAGGCTCGGACGACGTCGTGCGCGCCCGTGCCGTCGCCGACGCGGCCGGCCTGGCGCCGGAGGCGGTCCTGGCCGGCACGCTGGACCTGCAGGCGTTCGCCGCGGTGATCGCCGCGGCGCGGCTCGTCGTCACGGTCGACACCGGTGCTGCGCACCTGGCGACCGCGTACGGGGTGCCCTCGGTGGTGCTGTTCGGCCCGGCACCGCCCGAGGCGTGGGGTCCGCCCGCGACCGGCCCGCACATCGTGCTCACCGACGCCTCGGTGCGCCGCGGCGACGTCTTCGCCGAGGACCCGGACCCGGCCATCCTCGCCGTCACCGCGGACGACGTGCTCGGCGCAGTCGACCGGCTCCGGGTGACCGCTCAGGCGACCGAGCGGTAGCGTCGACCGAGAGCCACCCGGACCTGCCGGTTGCTCGGAGGGAGTCCTTCGTGTTCGAAGCCGCGAACATCCGTGACTGGATCGGTCTGCCCGTCGTCGACGAGGCCGACGACAAGGTCGGCACGCTCGAGAGCATCTACTACGACACCGCCACGTCCGAGCCGGCGTTCGGTGCCCTGACCACCGGCATGGTCGGGTTCCACAAGCTCGTCTTCGTCCCGCTGTTAGGCGCGACCGTCGCCCCGAAGCACCTGCGCGTGACGTTCCCGAAGAAGCTCGTCAAGGACGCACCGTCGATCCCGACCGACGGGGAGCTCGACGCCGCCACCGAGCCGGTGCTGTTCCAGCACTACGGGCTGGAGTACCGCACCGGCAGCGGTGGCGAACGCCGACTCGGACGCCGCTGACACCGTCCCGCGCCACCGCCCGACCCGACCGACCGATCCGCCGCACCCGCCCGGAGGCCGCAACTGCTCCGCACCGCCCGTACGACGCTGCTCGCCGCCCTGGCAGCGGTGGCCGTCGTCGGGCTGGTGGTGGCGGGGGTCGCGGCTCCGGGCTCGGTGCAGCCCGCCTCGGCTGCCCCGATGTGGCCCGTCCCGCAGCCCTACCCGGTGCCGGACGACCCCGCCGAATCGCTCGCCGACCTGCCGCCCGGCAGCGAGTACGTCGCGCTCGGTGACTCGTACTCCGCCGGGTACGGGCTCGGCGATCGCACCCGGCTGCCCACGAGCGCGTGCGTGCAGTCGGCCCGCGACTACCCGCACCGGCTCGCGGCACGGTTCGGCCTCGACCTGACCGACGTCACGTGCGCCGGCGCCACGAGCGAGGACGTCACGACCGGGCACCAGTTCAACGGCGTCCCACCGCAGATCGAGTCACTGTCGTCGCGCACCCGGCTCGTGACCCTGACGATCGGCGGCAACGACGCCGACCTGTTCGGCACCGCCGCGTCGTGCCTGGCGATCTCGGCCGACGGCCCGGTGTTCTCCGGACGTGACGCGCCGTCGTGCGAGAGCACGCTCGTGCAGGACGGTGAGGACCAACTCAGCGCCAAGATCCAGTCCCGGGTCGCGCTCGGGATCGCCGACACCCTGGCAGCAGTGAAACGGGCCGCACCGAACGCCGTCGTGGTGTTCCTCGGGTACCCGGCGATCTTCCCGGACACCGAGCACACCCCGGCGAAGGGCTGCTTCCGCTCGGCGCTCGACCTCGGCACCCTCGCCGGGTCCTTCCCGTCGGACACCTTCCCCTTCACCGACGACGACGTCGCGTACCTGCACGGCGTGCAGGAGGAGCTCGACACCGTTTCCGCTTCCGCCGCGGACGCCGCCGGAGTCCGGTTCGTCGACGTCCTCGACCGCACCGAGGCCCACTCGGCCTGCGCCCCGGCGGACGAGCGGTACGTCGCGGGCGTCAGCCTGACCGGCTCGAGCGACCTGCGACGCATCGACCTGCAGGCCGGCGCCCTGCACCCGAACGGCCGCGGTGTCGCCTACCTCACCGACCAGATGGCCGACGCGATCCGGGAACTCGCCGGCTGACCCCTTCCGGCACCGCGCTGTCCGGGTGCGCGGCCGGCGGGACGACGCAGACCGGTGCGGCCGTCTCACGCACCACGTCGTGCAGCAGTGCGCCGGACAGCACCCGCACGTGCCCCCGTCCGAGCACCACGAGCGACGCCCGCCGGGTGCGCGATGCGATTGCGTGCCCCGGGTGTCCCTCGACGAGCAGCGGCCGGATCCGCACCGCCGGGAACCGCGCGGTCAGGTCCTCGGTGACCCGCTGCAGCAGTTCGGCGTTCCGGGCGCGCCACCGCAGGGGGTCCTCGGCGAAGTCGGTGAGCCCGGTCCTGGTCAGCACGGGCATCTCCCACGCCCGCAGCAGCGTCAGTCGGCGGTGCAGCCGGACGGCCTCGCCGACGGCGATCGAGACGGCGCGTTCGTCGTTCGGTTCCTCGACGGCCAGCACCACGTCGCCGTCGATCGGGTGCGGCCCCTCGGGGACGATCACCGTCGGCACGGCGGCCCGGACCGCCACGCGTGCCGGGTCGCCACCGGCGGTCGAACCCCGCCGGCTCCGGAACGTGCCGATGACCAGGAGGTCGCCCCCGTCCGACTCCTCGACCAGGGCGGTGGCGAACGGCCCCGCGTGCCGGTGCACCTCGACGGTGACCCCGGGCAGGGCGGCGCGGGCGGCCTCGGCCAGACGGTCGGCGACCGGTCGGGGTCCCTCGATCGCCGGGTCCGCACCGATGATCCGGATCCGCTCGATGCCGTTGCCCGCACGCGACACGATCCACCGCAGGGCCTCGTCGTGCGGCATCGCGGCGTCCGCGGCCAGCGTCACCGTCGTCCATCGTTCGTCCATCCCGATCGGCCTCCTCCATCGCAGGTCCTCCGGGGGCGTCACACGGCGCTCCGTGCGCCACACGGTACTCCCGGCGCGGGCCGGGGAACCGGCGGTGGGCCCGGCCACGTCGGGTGGTGCGCGGCGCGGCGGCGGTGACCCGGGCCTCCCGGCAGGTCCTTGCGTAGTCTCGGGCCGTGGTCGTGAGCGCCGGACTGTTGCTGCACCGGACCGGTCCGTCCGGGCCCGAGGTCTTCCTCGCCCACATGGGCGGGCCGTTCTGGCGGAACCGGCCGCGTGCCTGGTCGATCCCGAAGGGCCTGGTCGAGGCCGGTGAGCAGCCCGACGCGTCCGCGTTGCGCGAGTTCGCCGAGGAGATCGGCGTGCCCGCACCGGTGGGCGCCGCAGACCTGACCGACCTGGGGGAGTTCCGGCAGGCATCCGGCAAGCGCGTGCGCGTCTTCGCGGCCGCGGCGTCGGGGTTCTCGGTCGACACCGTGCGGAGCAACACCGTGCGGCTCGAACTGCCGCGCGGGTCGGGGCGGTTCGTCGAGGTGCCCGAGGTGGATGACGCCCGGTGGGTCGGTGTCGACCAGGCGCGGGAGCTCGTGGTGGCCGGGCAGGTGCCGGCGCTCGACGCCCTGGTGGCGCTGGGCTCTTGACGCACCGTTCGTGTTCGTCGAGGGGTCACGAACCGTCGTCCGGCGGGCCTCCAGCCGACACTTCTCGGCCACTCGACGATCGGCGCGCGGCATGTCGTGACCACTCGGCGGGACCTTCTTGCTTGTGTCGTGCCCCGGACACGAGCCGCGCCCGCTGGATGGTCTGAGGGGGTGTCGGGTTCTCCGGCGCCACAGCGGGGGAGCACACATGCGGCGCTGGCGCGCGGTCACGGCAGGGCTGACGGCCCTCGCACTCGGAGCAGGACTCGCGATCGGCGGCGCGACCAGTGCGTCGGCGGAGCCGGTCGGCAACTGGGGGACCTTCACCCTCAGCGGAGCGAGCCGGGCCTACACCGGCACGATGACGCTCGATGGGTTCCCGGAGACGACCTTCACGTCGGACTCCCGGCAGTCGACCGTCGTCAGCGGGGCATCGACCTGGCAGTCGGCGTCGACCCCGTCGGGCGCGGTCTACGGGACGAGCCGCGGCACGACCTACATGAACCAGCGGCCGAACGTCGACTCGCCCACGACCGGGGCATCGACGACCACCTACACGTTCGCCGAGCCGACGCCGGGTGCCCAGAGCTGGTCGTTCGTGCTCGGCGACGTCGACGCCGACCGGGCGACCATCTCGGCCACCGTCTCCGGGGGTGGCGCCGCGACCGCGGAGCAGCTCGGCTACGTGAGCTCCTACAACTCGTGCTCGGCCGCCGTCGCCGGAGGGCCGTCGTGCACCGCCGACCCCGACGGCACGACCGGCCAGGACCGGCCCACCTGGGACCCGGCCACCCGGACCCTGACGGGCAACACCGGCGCGGTCGACACCGCCGGTGCCACGGCCTGGTTCACGCCGACCGTGTCACTCACCAGCCTGACGATCACGTACCAGCAGCGCAGCGGGTTCCCCGTGTACCAGACCTGGTTCGCCAACCGCACCGCCGCGATCACCGGCACGGCGACCCTCGACGGCGCCCCCATCCCCGGGGCGATCGTCCGCGTCACCGCTCCGCGCGGCACCGTCTCCACGACGACCACCGACCCCGACGGCACCTACGCGTTCCCGCAGCTGCCGGTCATCGCGAACTACCGCGTCGAGATCACCCCGCCGGACGGCGCCGAGGGCCCGGACCAGCCGACCAGGGTCTCCCTCGCCCAGGCAGGCTCGCCGGGCGGCGTGGACCAGCAGGCCGACTTCGCGTTCACGTCGCCGGAGGACACCGTGTCGGTCATCGGCACCGTGGTCGACGAGGACGGC
This sequence comes from Curtobacterium sp. MCBA15_007, assembly GCF_001864905.1. Lineage (NCBI taxonomy): Bacteria > Bacillati > Actinomycetota > Actinomycetes > Micrococcales > Microbacteriaceae > Curtobacterium > Curtobacterium sp. MCBA15_007. The sequence goes on along the minus strand of NZ_MJGM01000008.1, from coordinate 27,414 downwards.
CGACCGGTCTCAAACCTCGAGGTCGTCATCACCGACCCGGACTCCGGGGACGTCCTCGTCGACACCACGACGAACAGCGACGGCGTCTACACCGGCTCGGACCTGCCGGCGGACACCGACCTCGACGTGTCCGTCGCCGACGAGCCGCCCGTGACCATCACGACCGGCGACGTCGACGCGGCACCGGCAGTCCCCGACGAGATCGATGTGCCGGCCGCCGTCGTGGCGACGGTAGCGGGTGCGGTCTCGCTCGACGGTGCATCCGTGCCCGCCGGCGCGGTGGTCGAGCTCGTCGACGGCACGGGCGCCGTGGTCGCATCGACGGAGACCGATGCCGACGGTCGCTACGTCTTCGCCACCGCGGCGGGCACGTACACCGTCCGGACCGAACGTCCCGAGCCGGGGGCGACCGGGGCGACCTCGAACACCGGTGTGACGGCCGTCGCCGGCGAGCGTGCTTCGTCCGACCTGCCGTTCGCCTCCGCAGCAACCGCAGCCGAGGTCACGACCGACCAACCCGGCACGGTCGTCGACACAAACGGCGAGCCCGTTCCGGACGTCGAGGTCGTCGCGGCTCCGACGGACACGCAGTCCGGCGATCCTGTGTCGGTCGTCACGGACGACGACGGTGCGTTCGACCTGACCGGCCTGGAGCCCACGACCGAGTACGTCGTCTCGGTCGACGTCGAGGGGGCCGAGGCGGCGACCGTCGTCACCCCGGAGTCCGGGGCCGCGACGCCGCTGGCGTTCGTGGTGCGGGCCGCGGTGGGTCCGGCTCCCGCTCCGTCGCCGTCACCGTCGCCGAGTGGCGCTCCTTCAGCGGCTCCGACCGTCCCCGCTGCAGGCTCGGGCTCGGGCTCCGCGCCGGTGTCGGGCCAGGGCGACGCGGTGGACGGTGGACCGTTGGCGTACACGGGGGCCGACCTCGGTCCGGGACTCATCGCCGCCGGGGTGCTGGTGCTGCTCGGTGCGGCGCTGCTGGTCTACCGCGCGGTGCGCAACCGCCGCCGCACGGACCACCTGCTGGACTGACCGCCCGGCGGGCGCGGGCGCGGTCGCGGCGGCTGCGGTCGCACAACACGCCGCCCGCGTCCGCCGAGGGGTCACAAACCGTCGCCCGCCGCCCCCGCAGACGACAGTTCAAGCGCCCCCGACGCCACGCCAACGGCATGTCGTGACCACTCGGCGGGCCGACACGCCGCTCGGGCGCCGACCGCCCGCCGCCCGCGCCAGCCCCTAACGCGTCCGCGGCCGCCGCACCGAACCCGTGACGACACCGATCGACCCCGTGACCGTCTGGATCGCCCGCCCGACGACCGGCACCGACGTGGTGACGACCGCGAGCGACGACGTGATGGCCTCGATGGACGAGGTCGACAGGTGCTCCTGCGCGTGCGAGTGCACCGGGAACCCGCGGCGCGCCAGCACGACGACCCCGAGCGCCCCGACGAGCACCGCGGCGCCGGCGAACGGCAGGTACTGCAGCCCGACGATCCCGAGCGCCTGCCCGCCGAACGCCGCACCACCGGCGATGCCGATGTTCGACGCGCCGTTCACCAGTGCGCCGGCGATGTCGGGGGAGACGCCTCCGGCGCGGATCGCCGCGGCCATGAAGAGCGTGCCCGTGGTGCCGTTCGCGGCCATCCAGACGCCCGCGACGACCATCGTCCCGATCAGGGAGCCGTGCACGAACGGCATCGTCGCGAAGGCCACGGCCATCACGGCGACCGAGGCGATCAGGGTCTGCCGGGGCGCACGGTCCACGAACATGCCGGCGAGCCAGAGCCCGACGACACCGGTGCCACCGAGCACGAGCAGCGCCCCGCTCACCATGCCGGCATCGAGCCCGGCGTCGATCGCGTACGGCCCGATGTAGGTGTAGACGACGTAGTGCCCGGCGAAGAGCAGCATGTCGGCGATCACGACGGACAGCAGCCCGGTGCGTGCCCAGGCCTTCGGCGATCCGATGTGCGGCGACGAGGCGCCGCGGACGGCGGGCAGGAACAGCAGGGCGACGACCGCGAGTGCCGCTGCGGCGACCCCGACGGAGAACACGGCCTGGCGCCAGCCGATGTGCTGCGCGACCCAGGTCGCGAGGGGCACGCCGAGCACGAACCCGAGCGAGCTACCGGAGTACACGAACGCGATCGCGCGGCCGGCCAGCCGCGGCGGCACGATCCGGGTGGCGTACGCCGAGGCGACCGAGAAGAACAGCGCGTGCGCGATGCCGCCGACGACGCGTCCGGCGCACACCACGGCGAAGGACGGGGCGAGCGCGACCATCAGGTTCGACACGGTGTAGCCGACGAGCGTGGCGACGAGCACGGTCTTGCGCGGCAGCTTCGCGGTGAACGCGGTGAGCGGCAGCGCGAGGATCGCGACGGCGGCGGCGTACACGGTGATGACGATGCCCATGGTGGCCTCGCTGACGCCGAGGTCGGCGCTCATCGTGCCGAGCAGCCCGACGGGCATGAGCTCGGTGGTGATGGCGAAGAACGTGGCCAGTCCGAGGACGGCGATGCCGACGATCGACTGGCTGGTGACGGTGATCGGCCGCGTGTGGGTCGACACGGCCGAGGTGGTGGTGTTGGTGGACACGCTGCTGACCTCCTCCGAGGCACGGTGGAGCGCGCGACGGTGCCGATCGTTCTGACGGCGGTGACCTGGAGGGTCTGCGGGGCGCGCTCGCTGGCGGATGTGGATGATGTGGGTACGACTCCACGACGAGTGCGCTCACCCAGTGTTGCACGATGGAACGTCTCTCGCGAGGGCATCCAGCACATTTGTCGGAGCGCTCCAACGAAACACTCAGCTCCCGACCGCTCGCTCAGTACTCGTTCGTCACCCGACCCTGGACCCCGCCCCCGCGCAGCTCGATCGTCAACGTGCCGCTCCTGGACTGCGCCGACATCGACACTGAACCGTGCAACGCCGCCTGCCGCGGGAAGCACGCCGTCGACGACTCGATGCGGTCCGCCGTCGCCACCAGGCAGATCGTCGACTGGTCCGTCCCGATGCCGGCCCAGACGTTCCATGGGGTCTCGGCGGTCCCGCCGTCGAGCGCCCGGTTCGTGAACACCAGTCGCGTCGTGTGCAGGCTCACGGGCGCCGCGACCGGCCCCGGCAGCTGGTCGGCGTACGTCTGCGGCACGTCGAGCAGCTGCTCGAGCGTCACCGTCCCCGCCGTCGGCGTGACGCTCGGCGCGGCTGCGACGTCGGGCTGCGCGGTCCCGACGAGCGTCCCGGCCGCGAACGCCACGCCCACCGCCGCCGCCGCGCCGCCCGCGATCCAGGCGCGTGGTCGCTCCGTCCACAGCCACCGACGCCACCGGGTGCGAGCGGTCGGCACGGCCTGGAGGCCCGGCTCGACTCCGCCGTCGCCCCGCGCCTCGTCGACGTGGTCGCCCCCACCGCCGTCGGTCGGCTCCGGCGCGTCGGCTGCAGCGGGCACGGCCGCAGCGCCGGCGGGCGCGGGTACAGAAGCCGGCACTGGCCCGGCCACGGGCCCTGGACCCGACCGCGCTGCGGACGGGGCCGACGTGCGGGCCGGTCCCGGGCCTCCCGGCAGTGGATCCCGTGCCGTCGCGACCGGGCGCCTGCGCGGTCGCTGTCCGCGCTCCAGGTCCTGCAGCGCGATCCGGGCGCGCGCCGCGTCCGCCGGGCTCGACCCTGCTCCCCAGGCGACGGCTTCGAGCCGTGCCCGTTCCGCTGCCACGTCGTCGTGGGCCATGCGCACTCCCGCTCTGCCGGTCGCGTGGACAGGTCCATCGTGGCACCGGCCGGCCGTGCGCGCGCACCCAGAACGAGGGAGTAGGCGTGGTGCATGAGCACCGACCCCACGCCGCAGCACGACGCCGACGCCGAGACCCTCGAGCCGCTGAGCCACGACACCCAGTCCGGCGAGGCCGACTACATCGCGACCAGCCCCGGCGGGACCGGCACCGAACGCCACGTGCCGACCGCCGACGAGGAACAGGGTCGCGGCACCGAGTACGACCCGGTCGACCAGGGTCCGCAGCAGGAGGGCCAGGGCGGCTAGCGGACCACCCGGCGCAGCACGGCGCGTTCCCCGTACGTCCAGGCCGCACTCGTCACGACGTAGAGCGCGGCGGCGAGCGGTGCGATCGCCGCGAACACGACCGTGACGAACGGCGCGTACCGGCCGACGGCGACCGTCGCGGCGGCCCCGGGCGTGCCGGGCTCCGGCGCCGCCACCGGGTTCCAGTGCAGGTTCGACCGGCGGCTCAGTTCGACGACGACCGCGAGCACCGCCAACAACACCAGCAAAACCCAGGCGTGCACCCACAGCGGCGACGTGAGCGTGACGATCAGGGAGTGCCCGAGCGGGACCCCGACGAAGGTGGCGTCCAGCAGGGTGTTCGCGGTGCCGCCGATCGAGGCGTGCGTGAACAGGGCGTAGACGAGCGACACCACGGGTGCCTGCGCGAGGACGGGCAGGCAGCCGGCCAGCGGCGAGACCTTCTCGTCGGTGTAGAGCTGCTGCATCGCGCGCTGCAGGCGCTGGGTGTCGCGGCCGTACCGCTTCCGCAGCGCCGCGAGCTGGGGTGCGAGGCGCCGACGGTCGCGCTCGGCCCGCACCTGCAGCACGGACAGCGGCACGAGCACCAGGCGGACGGCCAGGGTGAGGAGCACGACGGCGATCGCCGCGGCGAACGAGCCGGCGACGGGGGACAGCGCCGCGGTGAGCGCGGCGACGAGGTCCGCGCCGCCGTGCAGCAGCGGGCCGACGAGGGGCAGGGTGGACAGGTCCATGACGGTTCCGATCGGTGGTGGGTCAGCGGGGTGCGCGTGCGGCCCGGCCACCGGTCGGTGGTCAGGCCGGGGTCGCGACCCCCGGTGCCCGCGAGCGGACGTGTCCGTCGGCGTCGGGGTGGCTCCACCCGATGCGGGTGACCAGGTCGGGCACGGCGGTCCGATCGGACATCGACGTCGATCCGACGCCGATGACGGCCGCCAGCACCGCGACGAGCAGGCGTGCGACCACCACGGTCACGGCGACCGCGGTCAGTCCGAGCGCCGCCACCGCCAGCAGGGGCAGGACCCCCGCGGCGGGGTCACCGAGCACCAGCGCGGCGGTGGCGCGGAGCACGAGCAGGACGGCGGTCATGGTCCGTTCAGCGTAACGCCCGCGTGCCGTCGAGGACCGGAAGGTGCGGCGGGGGAGGATCACGGCATGACCGCAGGTTCGCCGAGCACCCCAGCGACCGTCGCGCTCGAGGCGGCCGGGGTCCCGTACACGCCGCACGTGTACGAGCACCACGAGAGTGCCACCAACTTCGGCGAAGAGGCGGCCGCCGCCCTCGGCCTCCGCGAGGAGCAGGTCTTCAAGACCCTGGTCGTCTCGGTCGACGGCGCACTGGCGGTGGCGATCGTGCCGGTGGCGAACCGGCTCGACCTCAAGGCCATCGCCGCGGCGGTCGGGGGCAAGAAGGCGACGTTGGCCGATCCCGCCCTCGCCGAGAAGCGCACGGGCTACGTGGTCGGCGGCATCAGTCCGGTCGGCCAGAAGACCCGGCTCCGCACCGTGCTCGACGAGTCAGCACTGTCGTACGCGAGCATCTTCGTGTCCGGCGGACGTCGCGGCTTCGACGTCGAGGTGGCGCCGACGGACCTCGCGCGGATCACCGAGGCGGTCTCCGCACCCATCGCGCGGACCTGAGTCGAGTCGCCGCAAGTTCATTCCGGAACCGGGAATGACCCGGGCCCTCCTGCGTTGCATTGAGTCGAAGGCACTCAAGTTCCCAGGAGGTCCCTTTGCCAGAGACGTTCGGCCCGACCGGCGGCAACGACTCGTTCGACGAGTTCCTCGCCCGCCTGCTTGCGGCACAACGCACCGGTGACCAGCAGCGCGTCCGCGCGTTCGGTCGACCGGTCGACATCACCCGGCTGCTCAGCCGCCGGACCCACGAGCTGCTCCAGCACACCGCCGAGTTCGCGCTCGCGCAGGGGCAGCGCGAGATCGACGCACTGCACATCCTGCACGTGCTCGTCCGCACCGAACCGTTCGACGCCGTCGTGCGTTCTGCCGGGGTCGACCCCCAGCGCCTCGCCGACGAGATCGAGCAGCGCCTGCCGATGGCGCACGAACCGCTCGCCGAGCAGACCGGCAGCCCTGCACTCACCGGCACCGCCCAGCGCATCCTCGTCGAGGCGACGCAGGCCGCGCGGGGCTTCGGCAGCACCTACACCGACCCCGAGCACGTCTTCTTCGCGCTCGTGATGGACCAGGAGACCGTGACCGGCCAGCTGCTCGCCAGCGCCGGGATCACCCCGCAGGTCATGCAGGACTACGCCCAGCAGGCCGCGGCAGCAGCACGAGAGGGGCGCTCCATGCCAGGAACCGCTGCGACGACCGGAACGGCCGAGTCCGGTTCCGACAGCGACACCCCGACGCTCGACCGGTTCGGCACCGACCTGACCGAGCGCGCCCGTGACGGGCACGTCGACCCGGTGATCGGCCGCGCCGACGAGATCGAGCAGACCGTCGAGATCCTGCTCCGCCGCACCAAGAACAACCCGGTGCTGATCGGTGCGCCCGGCGTCGGCAAGACCGCGATCGTCGAGGGCCTCGCCCAGCGCATCGTCGACGGCGACGTCCCCGCCCTGCTGCAGGGCAAGCGGGTCGTCGCGCTCGACCTGCCCGGCATGCTCTCCGGCACCCGGTACCGCGGCGACTTCGAGGAGCGCCTCACCACGGCGATGGACGAGATCGCGGCGTACGCCGACGAGCTCATCGTCTTCGTCGACGAACTCCACACCGTCGTCGGCGCCGGTGGCGGCGGCGAGGGCGGCTCGATGGACGCCGGCAACATCCTCAAGCCCCGGCTCGCCCGCGGCGACCTGCACCTGGTCGGCGCGACGACGCTCGACGAGTACCGCCGGATCGAGAAGGACGCCGCGCTCGAGCGCCGGTTCCAGCCCGTCACGGTGGGGGAGCCGAACGTCGAGGACGCCGTCGCGATCCTGACCGGCCTCGCCCCGCGCTACGAGGAGCACCACGGCGTCGCCTACACGCCCGAGGCACTCCGCGCCGCGGTCGAGCTCTCGCACCGCTACGTGACCGACCGGCACCTGCCGGACAAGGCCATCGACCTCGTCGACCAGGCCGGTGCACGCCGCCGCCTCGCCCTGTCGGGCGACGTCGACGTCGAGGCACTGCGGGCCCAGGTCGCCGACCTGACCGCCCGCAAGGACAGCGCGGTCGCCGAGGAGCACTACGAGGAAGCGTCCGACCTGCGTGACGAGATCGTCGGACTGGAGGCCCGGATCACCGCCGCCTCGTCGGCGGACGCCAGCCAGACCTCCCGTCCGGAATCCGCGGACACGTCGATCACGGAAGCCGACATCGCCGCCGTGGTGTCCCGTGCCACCGGGATCCCGGTGACCCGACTCGGCTCGGCCGACAAGACGCGGCTCGCCGCGCTCGAGTCCGAGCTGCACGACCGCGTCGTCGGCCAGGACGACGCCGTGCGGGCGATCGCCAAGGCGGTTCGGCGCAGCCGGACCGGCATGGGCGACCCGCGTCGTCCGGTGGGCAGCTTCCTGTTCCTCGGACCGACCGGCGTCGGCAAGACCGAACTCGCGAAGGCCCTGGCGTCGTCGCTGTTCGGTGACGAGTCCGCCATGCTCCGCTTCGACATGAGCGAGTTCGGCGAACGCCACACCGTGTCGCGCCTGGTCGGTGCCCCTCCCGGGTACGTCGGCCACGACGAGGCCGGCCAGCTCACCGAGCGTGTCCGTCGCAACCCGTACTCGGTGATCCTGCTCGACGAGGTCGAGAAGGCCCACCCGGACGTCTTCAACCTGCTGCTGCAGGTGCTCGACGACGGCCGGCTCACCGACGGGCAGGGGCGGACGGTCGACTTCCGGAACACCGTCGTCATCATGACGTCGAACATCGGCTCGGAGTTCCTGGCCTCCCGCTCGGGAGCGCTCGGGTTCTCCCCGGTCGGTGCCACGGACGGCTTCGCCGAGGACGACCTGCGGGCCCGCGTCATGGGCAAGCTGCGCGAGGCGATGCGGCCCGAGTTCATCAACCGCATCGACGAGATCGTGCTGTTCCGCAAGCTCGACCGGTCCCAGATCGCGTCGATCGTGTCCCTGCTGCTGCAGGACACGGCGCTCCGGCTGGTCGCACAGGACATGGTCCTGTCGGTGTCCGACGCCGCGGTCGCCTGGCTCGCCGAGCACGGGTACGAGCCGGAGTACGGCGCCCGTCCGCTCCGTCGGCTCATCCAGCGCGAGGTCGACGACCGCATCGCGACACTCGTGGTCGAGGGCGGGGTGACCGCGGGTGACACCGTGCGGATCGACGTCGAGGGTGACTCCCTGACGGCGAGCGTCGCGGAGCACGCCGCGGTCTAGTCCGCTCGCACGCACGCCGGAGGCCCGGTAC
>NZ_MJGM01000008.1:0-18548 GCF_001864905.1 Curtobacterium sp. MCBA15_007 | reverse complement strand
GTACCGGGCCTCCGGCGTGCACCGTGCGTGCTCCGTGCGTGCTCCGTCACCCGGTGCGAGGTTGCCCGCACCGTGCAGGCCTGCGATCCCGCACCGAGCACGCAGGCTGCCACCGGTCCGCCGAAAGCGCACGGTGCAGCCGGCAGGCCCGGCGCCGATGCACGACGGGAACTCTGCACGCAGCCGGCGAGTCGCCACGAGAACACGAACCTCGCACCGTGATCGGCCTGTTCGGGAATGCAATTCCAGACGTTTTCCGAAAAAGGGGTTGCGCTCCGATTTGCGGTGCCGATAGTGTTCACTCGTCGCGAACGGTCGAACATTCGACCCGGACCACTCCACCAGCTCGAGACCGAAAGGGGGCCGACCATGATGATCGCAACGACCACTCCGTTCCGCGGAATCCGTGGACGCGTCGGTTCCCCGTCCCGCGTCCGCTGACCCGGAGCGTCCCGCTCTCCTGACATCTGTGCCTCAGGGCACCCTGCACTGAGCCGCTCTGGCTCGTGCAGCACCGGTTCGTTCGTCCACCGAACGGCTCGACGGCACGTCGATGCGTCCCGTCCGATCTGTACGGACGACGCCGGAAGAATGTCGGTGGGCAGTGCGACGCTCTCGGTGTCGACGCGCATTCCGCGATCGTTGTCCGAACATTTCCGGACCATCCCGGAGTGCATTCCCACGCATTCAATTCTCACTGCCCGCGATCCGGGCGGTTTCGTCATGCCCGACATCCGGGCAGCTCTGCCATGCCCTGAAGGGGATCACCGTGTCCACGAAGACCACCACCCGTCCACCCGATACCCGCGCGGTGCGCGGCCGGGTCTCACTCGCCGACCGCATCGCACTCCGCGTCGGGATGTCGCTCATCATCTGGAGCCGACGCACCCGCAAGGAGCGGCCCGAGATCGACCTCGCCACGCTGGCCCGCCTCGAGCGGGAACGCCGACAGCGCGAGACCGACTGGATCACCCAGGGCGCCGCGATGCGGATGTGGCGCTGACCGCAGGCGCTGTCGCCAGCACTGTCGTCGGCGTCACGCACGCACGGTGCGTCCTCCCGGAGCCCGTGCGGCCTGAACGGCTCGGTGCGAGGAAACAACCTCGCACCGAGCCACCTTCGGTGAACCGTCCGACGGAACCCGCACCGTGCAGCGCACGGTGGGGCCCACACGAGGCGACCAGCCTCGCACCATGCGCCGACGTGTCGGACGCACCCCGGGCCTCCCGTACCGTTGGCGGGTGACCGAAACCGCAGCTGCACTCGTCGAACGCCTCACCGCCCTCGTGCCGGACTTCCCGAAGCCGGGGGTGCTGTTCCGCGACGTGACGCCGGTGTTCTCGGACGCCGTCGCCTTCGGTCGCGTGTGCGAAGCACTCGCGGCACCGTTCGCGGTCGGGGCCGGCTTCGACGCCGTCGCCGGCATCGAGGCCCGTGGCTTCGCACTGGCCGGGGGCATCGCCGCCCAGCACCAGGTCGGTGTGCTCACGGTGCGCAAGGCGGGCAAGCTCCCCGGCGAGGTCCTGAGCGAGCAGTACGCGCTCGAGTACGGCGAGGCCGAACTCGAACTGCGACCGGGTCAGCTGCCCGCCGGCACGCGGGTGCTCGTCGTCGACGACGTCCTGGCCACCGGGGGGACCGGAGCCGCGACCATCACGCTGCTCGAGCGCGCCGGCTACCAGGCGATCGGCTTCGCAGCGCTGCTCGAGCTCGACGGCCTGAACGGACGCGAGCGCCTCGAGCCGCGGCTGCCCGTCGCGACGCTCGGCGCCGTCCCAGCCTGAGCGCCGACGGCCGAGCAGCGCCCGCGGCCGTCCGCACGCGAGCACGTCTCGCACTAGTCTTGACGCACCATTTCGATCGAGGAGTCCCATCATCGTGACCGAGTCAGTCGCACCCGCGCCCGCCGAGCTTCCCCAGGCACCCGAGCCCCGGACCGCGACGACGACCACGACCGGCACCGAGCTCTTCGACGGTGCGCGCGGCATCGTCGCCATCCGCGTCGACGGCGTCCTGAAGGACCTCGCGGCGGACGTGCAGGCCGGTGAGACCGCTGAGCCCGTCACCCTGCAGGAGCAGGACGGGCTCGACATCCTCCGCCACTCGGCCGCCCACGTGCTGGCGCAGGCCGTGCAGCAGATCAACCCGGACGCCAAGCTCGGCATCGGTCCGCCCGTCACCGACGGCTTCTACTACGACTTCGACGTCGCCGAGCCGTTCACCCCCGAAGACCTCAAGGCGATCGAGAAGGGCATGGACCGCATCGTCAAGCAGGCCCAGCGCTTCCGTCGCGTCGTCGTCACCGACGAGCAGGCACGCGAGCTGATGGCGGGGGAGCCGTACAAGCAGGAGCTCATCGGCCTCAAGGGCGCAGCGAGCGACGGCGACTCCGGCGAGAGCGTCGAGGTCGGTGCCGGCGAGCTGACGGTGTACGAGAACGTCGACCCGAAGTCGGGCGAGGTGCTGTGGCAGGACCTCTGCCGCGGCCCGCACGTCCCGCACACCCGTTGGATCGGCAACGCCGCGAAGCTCATGCGCGTCGCCGCTGCCTACTGGCGCGGCTCCGAGAAGAACCCGCAGCTGCAGCGCATCTACGGCACCGCCTGGCCCGACAAGGACCAGCTCAAGGCGTACCTGGTGCGCCTCGAAGAAGCCGCCAAGCGTGACCACCGCAAGCTCGGCGCCGAACTCGATCTGTTCTCGTTCCCCGACGAGATCGGTTCCGGCCTGGCGATCTTCCACCCGAAGGGCGGCATCATCCGCCGCGAGATGGAGGACTACTCGCGCCGTCGGCACGAGGAGAACGGCTACTCGTTCGTCTACACGCCCCACATCACCAAGGGCGACCTGTTCGAGACCTCCGGGCACCTCGGCTGGTACAAGGACGGCATGTTCCCGGCCATGCACATGGACGAGGCACGCGACGAGGACGGCAACGTCACCCGCCAGGGCGCCGACTACTACCTCAAGCCGATGAACTGCCCGATGCACATCCTGGCGTACCGGTCGCAGCCCCGCTCCTACCGCGACCTGCCGCTCCGGATGTTCGAGTTCGGCACGGTGTACCGCAACGAGAAGTCCGGCGTCATCCACGGCCTCACCCGCGTGCGCGGCCTGACCCAGGACGACGCGCACATCTTCACCACGCAGGAGAAGATGAAGGAGGAGCTGACCACGACCCTCGCGTTCGTGCTCTCGCTCCTGCGCGACTACGGCCTCGACGACTTCTACCTCGAGCTCTCCACGAAGGACCCGGAGAAGTACGTCGGTGACGACGAGGTCTGGGACGTCGCGACGGAGACCCTGCGCCAGGTCGCCGAGGAGTCCGGGCTCGAGCTCGTGCCGGACCCGGCGGGTGCGGCGTTCTACGGCCCGAAGATCTCCGTGCAGGCGCGTGACGCCATCGGTCGCACCTGGCAGATGTCGACCGTGCAGCTGGACTTCAACCTGCCCGAGCGGTTCGGCATCGACTACACCGCCGCCGACGGCTCGCGCCAGCGTCCGGTGATGATCCACCGCGCGCTGTTCGGTTCGATCGAGCGCTTCTTCGGTGTCCTCACCGAGCACTACGCGGGTGCGTTCCCGGCGTGGTTGTCGCCCGTCCAGGTCGTCGGCATCCCGGTCGCGGCCGAGTACGGCGACTACCTCGACGAGGTCATCGCGAAGCTCCGCACGCACGGCGTCCGCGCCGAGGTCGACCACTCGGACGACCGCATGCAGAAGAAGATCCGCACGCACACCAAGGCGAAGGTGCCGTTCCAGCTCATCGCCGGTGGCGACGACCGCGACGCCGGCGCCGTCAGCTTCCGCTTCCGCGACGGTCGCCAGGACAACGCGGTGCCCGTCGACGAGGCCGTGGACCGCATCCTCACCGCGATCCGCGAGCGCTCGCAGGTCTGATGACGGACCAGCGGGACCAGTCGGATCTGCCGGGAGGCCCGGATCGCCTCGCGGGGACCGGTCACGTCGACGACGTGGCCGGCTCCTCGGGCCCGCTCGGGTCCGGTGCCGCGGGTTCCGGGTCCGACGACGATCCGCTCGTCATCCGGGACGCCGCGACCGGCGCGGCCGTCCCTGACGCCTTCCAGCGGCTGTGGAACCCGCACCGGATGGCGTACATCGACGCCGGCCGCGAGGGCCGGGGTCGCGGGCACGACGACGACTGCCCGTTCTGCGAAGCACCACGGAAGTCCGACGAGGACGCCCTGATCGTCGCCCGGGGTGAGCACGCCTACGTGCTGCTCAACCTGTTCCCGTACAACAACGGGCACCTGCTGGTCTGCCCGTACCGGCACGTCCCGCTCTACGACGAGGCGACGCCGGACGAACTGCGCGAGATCGGCGAGCTGACCCAGACCGCGATGCGGGTCCTGCGCGAGGTCTCGCACTGCGACGGCTTCAACATCGGCATGAACCAGGGCGAGGTCGCCGGCGCCGGGGTGGCCGCACACCTGCACCAGCACATCGTTCCGCGGTGGCAGTCCGACGCGAACTTCTTCCCGATCATCGCCCGGACGAAGTCGATGTCGCAGATGCTCGGCGAGACCCGTCGACTCGTCGCCGACGGGTGGCCCGGGGCGCACTAGACTGGTCGGCATCATGAGCGACAGCACCAGCACCTCCGGCACCCCTGGCACCTCGATCACCGGCTCCGACCGCGTCAAGCGCGGCCTGGCCGAGATGCTCAAGGGCGGCGTGATCATGGACGTCGTCGACGCCGAGCAGGCCCGCATCGCGGAAGAAGCCGGTGCGACCGCCGTCATGGCCCTCGAGCGCGTCCCCGCGGACATCCGTGCGCAGGGCGGCGTGGCCCGCATGTCCGACCCCTCGATGATCGAGGAGATCATCGCCGCGGTGTCGATCCCCGTCATGGCGAAGGCCCGCATCGGCCACTTCGTCGAGGCGCAGGTGCTGCAGGAGCTCGGCGTCGACTACATCGACGAGTCCGAGGTGCTGTCCCCGGCCGACTACGTCAACCACATCGACAAGTGGAAGTTCACCACCCCCTTCGTCTGTGGTGCCACCAACCTGGGCGAAGCGCTCCGCCGCATCACCGAGGGCGCAGCCATGATCCGCTCCAAGGGCGAGGCCGGCACGGGTGACGTGTCCGAGGCCACCAAGCACATCCGCACCATCACCAAGGAGATCGCGGCGCTCCGCAACCTGCGCGACGACGAGCTCTACGTCGCCGCCAAGGAGCTCCAGGCCCCGATCGACGTCGTGCAGGAAGTCGCCCGCACCGGCAAGCTCCCCGTCGTCCTGTTCACCGCCGGTGGTGTCGCCACCCCGGCCGACGCCGCGATGATGATGCAGCTCGGCTCCGACGGCGTGTTCGTCGGTTCCGGCATCTTCAAGTCCGGCGACCCGGCGGCCCGTGCCGCTGCGATCGTCAAGGCCACGACCTTCCACGACGACCCGAAGGTCATCGCCGAGGTCTCCCGAGGTCTGGGCGAGGCGATGGTCGGCATCAACGTCGCCGACGTCCCCGCACCGCACCGCCTCGCCGAGCGTGGCTGGTAGTCCGACGAGCGGTGCTCGGCCCCGCGTCGGGGTCCTGGCGCTGCAGGGTGACTTCCGGGAGCACATCGCCTCGCTGACCGAGCTCGGCGCCGACGTGGTGCCACTCCGTCGTCCGGAGGAGATCGAGACCCTCGACGGTGTCGTGATCCCCGGCGGCGAGTCGAGCGTGATGGACAAGCTGTCCCGCGCCTTCGGGGTCGCCGAGCCCCTCGCCGACGCGATCCGTGCCGGGCTTCCCACCTACGGCACCTGCGCCGGAATGATCATGCTGTCGTCGCGGATCACCGACGGCATCAGCGGGCAGCAGACTCTCGACGTGCTCGACACCACGGTGCGGCGCAACGCGTTCGGTGCGCAGAACGACTCGTTCGAGATCGACATCCCGATGCCCGACCTGGGCGAGGCACCGGTGCACGCGGTGTTCATCCGCGCCCCGGTGGTCGAGCAGCGCGGTGACGACGTCCACGTCCTCGGCGCCCTGCCGGACGGCCAGGTCGTCGCAGTGCAGCAGGGCAACGTCATCGCGAGTGCGTTCCACCCCGAGGTCGCTGGCGAGGACCGCTTCCATCGCCGGTTCCTGGACCTGGTCCGCACCGCCTGACCGCGGGGCACGGCGACGTCGGAGCACGGCGACGCCGAGCACCGACCACGGAGCACCGAGCGAAGAACCCTGCCCGTCGGTCAGACGACGCCGAGTGCCGTCGCGACCTGCAGGCCGACGGCGCCCACCGCCCCGGTGGCGAACACGCCCGCGAGCACGGCATCCACCACGGCCCGCGGTCGGCGTCGTCCGTCGTCCGCGCGCAGGAGCTCCGCCGAGTACCGGAACACGAACACCCGCGCGGCGAGCAGGAGCGGTACCGACCAGGCTGCCCAGGTGGCGACGGACGGCGCCGACAGTGCGACGTGGAGCCAGGCGGCGAGGGCAGCCAGGCCCCCGAGGAGCGCTCCGGTCCGGTCGCTGTCGTCTTCTCTGCGGCGTCCCCGTTCGGCGACCGGTCCGGCCCACAGCCCCGATCGCTCCTGCGTCCGCCGCAGGGCGATCGTAATCGCGCTCCGCGCAGCCGACTCGAGCAGGAGGGCGACGGCGAGGACCGCGACGAGCCCGGCGGCAGCGTCGCCGTCCGGTGGCACGATGCCGGTGAGCAGCACCACCGCGACGGCGGTGCCGACGATCCACGTGACTGCCGTCAGCACGAGGACGACCGGGACGAGCGGGATGCGGCGCACGGTCCGGCGGAGGAGGCCGCGGGGGAACGCCACGAACGAGCCCACCTCGACCACCAGCACCCAGAGGGCCCCGACTCCGGTCACGCCCCAGCCGAGCGTCTTCGTCACGACGTTCGCGCCGCCGCCCGCCGCGACGTGGGCGCCGAGGACCGAGGCGAGCAGCAGCCAGGTGACGACCGCCACCGGGATGGACACGAGGTTCCAGACCCCGTGGTCCACGCGGCGGAGGGCCTCCCACGACCTCGGGTGCTGCGCGAGCACCTGCGCCGCGTTGGCGACCCGCCCCGGCGCGGACAGCACCGATCCCGCCGCGAGCATCACCCACTCGTCGTTCGGGTCGAGTTCGAGGGCGCGGTCCAGTGCGGCGGTCGCCCGCGCCCGGTAGGTCTCGTCCGTCCAGGCCAGGGCGCGGTAGCAACCGGCGGCGTCCGCGAGGAGAACGGCGTCGTGCGGGGCCAGTTCGAGTGCCCGGTCGAGGGCGGCCGCGGCCCGCGGCACGTCGGCGAGGGGCCAGATCTGCTCCTCGGTGATGGTGCGCTTGGCCCGGGACCACCGGGTGTACGCGAAGGCCCAGAGCAGGTGCGCCTGCGCCCAGTCGGGGGTGCGTTCGAGCAGGCGGTCGGCGGCGCGCTTGGCCTCGACCCGCTCCTTGGTCTCGAGGAGTGCGTTGATCCGGGTCCACATCGCGCCGGCGTGCTCGGGGTCGATCGCCAGCGCGCGTTCCGCCGCGACCCGGCTGGACGCGTGGTCGTGCCGCGCCCGTTCGGCTCGGGCGAGGGTCGCCCAGAGCCGCACGTCGTCCGGTGCGTCGGCGACCGCCGCCGTGAGCACCGTCCTGGCCTCGTCGGGACGCCCGAACCCGAGCAGGGCGTCCGCGCGTTCGACGACGACGTCGACGGCGTCCACCATCAGAGCTCGCGCTCCTCGCGCAACCACTCGGCCATGTCGTCGTACTCGCCGCTGCTGTTCGAGTACTCGGCCACGTTCCGGGCGGCCTGCACCCAGGGGCCGATGGAGGGCTTGACCTCCTTGAGGGCGTCGCGCAGGTCGGGCATCCGCACCGGTCGCACGGCACCGGACCGGATCGAGTCGGTCATCGCCTTCTCGGCAGCGGTCGTGACGAGGTGCTCGAGGTCGGCGCCGGAGAACCCACGGGTCCGTCGGACGAGGTCCTGGAGGTCGATGCCCTCGATCGGGCGCTTCTGCAGGTGTCCACGGAGGATCGCCTCGCGGGCGTCCTCGTCCGGTGGGCGGACCAGGATCATCCGGTCGAACCGGCCGGGGCGCTTCAGCGCGGCGTCGACGTCCCACGGGTGGTTCGTCGCGGCGAGCACGTAGACGCCGTCGTTCTGCGAGTCGACGCCGTCCATCTCGACGAGGAGCTGGTTCACCACGTTCCGGAACGACGACGACGTGTTGCCGCTGCGCTTCCCGCCGATCGCGTCCATCTCGTCGAAGAACAGCACCGCGGGGGCGTGGCGCCGTGCCTCACGGAAGACGCGGTGCACGTTCTTCTCGCTCTCGCCGATGAACTTGTCGAGCACGTCCGTCAGCGTCACGGACAGGAAGTGCGCACCGAGCTCGCCGGCGATCGCGCGGGCCAGGAACGTCTTGCCGCACCCGGGCGGCCCGTACAGGAGCAGGCCCCCGCGGAGCTGCTTGCCGAACGCGGCCGCGATCTCCGGGTGCGCCATCGGCTGCAGGAAGGACTCGTCGATCCGGCGCTTCACGGCCTCGAGTCCACCGACGTCGGCGAGTCGGACGGTCTCGCGCCGGACCTCGACCACGGGGTCGGCGTCCTCGGGCACGGCCGCGACCGTCTCGCCGTCCTCGGTCACCGCCCGCTCGAGGAACGGCGCTTCGGTCGGGTCGGCGATCGACCGCTCCAGCGCCGACCAGTCGATCCCGTCGCCGTGCGTCGGCGTCGCCGGGGCCGCCGTCGGCTCGCCGCCCCCGTCCTCGCCCCCGCCGTCCTCGCCGCTCCCGTCCTCGCCGGGGCTCTCCGGACCGACAGCTGGTGAGGCCGCGGCGGCGAGGGCGGACGCCCGCACGATCCCGGCGGCCTGCTCGTCGTCCGGTGCCTGCTGCAGCACGGTGCCCGCCTGCTCGATCGCCTCGCCGTGCCGCCCGGCGTCGGCGAGCAGTTCGGCGTACCGCAGGCGCAGCGCGCGGTCCTCGGGCAGCGCGGTGACGGCCGCGGCGAGTGCGGACAACGGATCGGTCATGCGTCCCCCTGGTGGTTCGTTCCCTGCCGGACCATCGTAGGGCGGTGGACGCGACCGCCCACCGGATCCGCGCCGGCATGACGGAGCCGCGCCGTGCCTCCAGGCCGGTGGACGGCCCGTGGGCCGCTAAACTGAGCGGGACTTTCCGCAATACGCAAGGAGAACCGTGTCCGGGCATTCCAAGTGGGCAACGACCAAGCACAAGAAGGCCGTCATCGACCAGCGCCGTGCCAAGTCGTTCGCCAAGCTGATCAAGAACATCGAGGTCGCCGCGAAGATGGGCGGTGCCGACATGTCCGGCAACCCGACCCTGGTCGACGCCGTGCAGAAGGCGAAGAAGACCTCGGTCCCCAACGACAACATCGACCGCGCCGTCAAGCGCGGTGCGGGTCTCACTGGCGAGACCATCGAGTACACGACGATCATGTACGAGGGCTACGGCCCGAACGGCGTCGCGATGCTGATCGAGTGCCTCACGGACAACAAGAACCGTGCGGCGGCCGAGGTCCGGACCGCGATGTCGCGCAACGGCGGCACCATGGCCGACCCGGGCAGCGTCGCCTACAACTTCTCGCGCAAGGGCGTCATCTCGGTCACGAAGACCGACGGCCTGGACGAGGACACCGTGATGACCGCGGTGCTGGACGCCGGTGTCGAGGACGTCATCGACCAGGGCGGTGGCTTCGAGATCATCACCGAGGCGAGCGACCTGGTCGCAGCCCGCACGGCGCTGCAGGACGCCGGGATCGACTACGACTCCGCCGACGCCGAGTTCGTGCCCGGGCTGAAGGTCCCGGTCGACGCCGAGACCGCCCGCAAGGTGTTCCGTCTGATCGACGCGCTCGAGGACTCGGACGACGTGCAGAACGTCTACTCGAACTTCGACATCCCCGCGGACGTCCAGGCCGAGCTCGACGAGGACGAGGGCGAGTAGCCGTGCTCCGTGTGCTCGGGGTGGACCCCGGGCTCACCCGGTGCGGCGTCGGCGTCGTCGAGGTCGCACCGAACCGGCGCGCACGACTCGTCCACGTGACGGTCGTGCGCACCCCGCCGGACATGCCGCTCGAGCAGCGGCTGCTCCGGATCGCCGACGGCATCGCCGCCGAGATCGACGAGCACCACCCCGACGCGGTCGCGGTCGAGCGGGTGTTCGCGCAGGCGAACGTCCGCACGGTGATGGGCACCGCGCAGGCGGCCGGCCTGGCGCTGCACGCCGCGGCGGCCCGCGGCCTGCCCGTCGGGCTGCACACCCCGTCCGAGGTCAAGGCCGCCGTCACCGGCTACGGCAACGCCGACAAGCGGCAGGTCCAGACGATGATCGCGCGCGTGCTCGGACTCGACGAGGCCCCGAAGCCGGCCGACGCCGCCGATGCGCTCGCGTTGGCCGTGTGCCATGCCTGGAGGCTCGGATCACCCGACGCCGCCGGCTCGCGTGCCACGAACCTCACCCCGGCACAGCGTGCCTGGCGGGACGCCCAGGGCGGCACCACCGACTCGCCGCTCGCCCGCGCGGCCGCAGCCGCGGCCCGCCCGCAGCGTGGCAGGTCCGCGTCGTCGGTGGGCGGCCCTAGGCTCGGAGCATGATCGCGAGTCTCCGGGGCACCTGCATCGACATCGCCGGCTCGGCCGTGGTGGTCGAGGTCGGGGGAGTCGGGTACGCCGTCACCGTGACCCCTGCGCACGCACTGACCATGCGCCACGGGTCCGAGGTGTTCGTGCGGACCGCGATGATCGTGCGCGAAGACGAGCACCTGCTCTTCGGCTTCGAGTCGACCGACGCGTTGCAGGTGTTCGACCTGCTCCGCGGGGTGTCCGGCGTCGGCCCGAAGTCCGCGATGGGCGTCCTGGCCCACATGGACCCGGCGCAGATCGCGAACGCCGTCGCGAACGAGGACGACGGCGCGTTCCGCAAGGTCTCCGGCATCGGCCCGAAGACCGCCAAGCTCATCATCGTCGCGCTCTCCGGCAAGCTCGTGGCCTTCGAACAGGCCGCCGTCGTCGCCGCGGCGCGAGGGACCGCAGTGCACCCCGCAGCGGTCGACGTCGTCTCGGCGCTCATCGGCCTCGGCTGGCGTGAAGACGCTGCACAGGCCGCCGTCGACGACGCCGTCGCCAACGAGCCAGGCGCCGCCGCGATGGGCACCCAGGCGCTGCTCCGCGCCGCACTCGGCGCCCTGCGACCCGCGGCAGCCGGCCGATGAGCGGCATCACGTCCGCCGGTGCCGAGTCGCAGGAGGAACTCGCGTTCGAAGGCGCGCTCCGTCCGCGCTCGCTCGACGAGTTCGTCGGGCAGCGCAAGGTCCGCGGGCAACTCGACCTGCTCCTCAAGGCCGCCGGCATGCAGGAGCGCACGCCCGACCACATCCTGATGGCGGGTCCTCCCGGCCTCGGCAAGACCACGCTCGCGATGATCGTCGCGCACGAGACGGGGCGCCCGCTGCGGATGTCGAGCGGCCCGGCGATCCAGCACGCCGGTGACCTGGCGGCCGTGCTCTCGTCGCTCGTCCCCGGCGAGGTCCTGTTCATCGACGAGATCCACCGGATGGCCCGCTCGGCAGAAGAGATGCTCTACCTGGCGATGGAGGACTTCCGCATCGACGTGATGGTGGGCAAGGGCGCGGGTGCCACGAGCATCCCGCTCGACCTCGCGCCCTTCACGCTCGTCGGGGCCACCACCCGGGCCGGCCTGCTGCCGAACCCGCTGCGGGACCGCTTCGGGTTCACCGCCCACCTGGAGTTCTACGAGAAGGACGAGCTCGAACAGGTCCTGATCCGCGCGGCGCACCTGCTCGAGCTCGACATCGACCGGACCGCCCTGCGCGAGATCGCCGGGCGTTCCCGCGGCACCCCGCGCATCGCGAACCGCCTGCTCCGGCGGGTGCGCGACTACGCGCTCGTGCACCGCACCACCGACGGCATGGCGGCGGTCCAGGGCGCCCTCGACCTGTACGACGTCGACGAACTCGGGCTCGACCGGCTCGACCGCGCCGTGGTCGAGACCATGCTGACCCGGTTCGACGGCGGACCGGTCGGTCTGAACACCCTCGCCGTCTCCGTCGGCGAGGAGTCCGAGACGATCGAGTCGGTCGTCGAACCGTTCCTGGTCCGGGTCGGTCTCGTGACCCGCACGCCCCGTGGGCGCATCGCCACACCACGTGCCTGGCGGCACCTCGGCCTCACCCCGGGGCAGGCCGACGGCGGGCAGCCGGGGCTCTTCGACGACCCGGACACCGACGACTGAACGCCGATCAGTCGAGTGACATGCCACGGACACCGGCGTGCCCTAGACTGCTACGGCCCGAAACCGAGCAACCAGAGAAGGCAACGCATCATGGGTCAAGAAGTCATCCTCATCGTCATCGTCGTGGCGTTCGCAGCCTTCATGTTCTACAACAGCCGCAAGCGCAAGAAGCAGCAGGCCGAGCTCGTGGACAAGATGGTCCCCGGCGCCAAGGTCATGCTGTCCTTCGGCCTGTACGGCACGCTCCTCTCCGTGAACGAGGAGAAGGTCACCGCTGACGTCGAGATCGCACCGGGGACCGTCGTCACCGTGCACCGTCAGACCCTGTCGCGCGTCGTCGACGACAACGCTTCCGACGTCGAGACCACCACGACCACCGAGGACGAGCCGAAGCCCGTGGCCGAGCTGAACGGTGAGCCGGTCTACGGCGAGCGTGCCGACGAGACCGACGCCACGAAGCGCAAGTCCGACGACTGACGCCCTCGGCCGCCGGGTCGTCTGATCCGGCGGCTTCCTCTTGCCGTCGCACGGTGTGCCGACGGTCCTGAACAGAAAGACGAGACGACCGGTGGCACGATCGACACCCGTCAAGAAGGCGCTGCGCTCGCTCACCTGGTTGGTGATCCTGATGGCGATCCTCGCCGGCCTGAACACCGCCGCGTCGATCCTCGCCGGCTCTTCGAAGGACGACACCGACAAGTGGTACCAGGGCGCGAGCTGGGTACCCGAGCTGGCTCTGGACCTGCAGGGCGGCACGCAGCTGACCCTCGCGGCGCAGAACACCGAGGGCGACTCCGTCACCTCGCAGCAGCTGCAGCAGGCGGTGAACATCATCCGCCAGCGCATCGACGCCACCGGTGTCTCCGAGTCGGAGATCAACACGCAGGGCGCGAACAACATCGTCGTCTCGATCCCGGGTCGCCCCGACAAGGCCACCATCGACCGCATCGAGGCCGCGGCCAAGCTGACGTTCCGGCCCGTCCTGTACACCGAGGCTGCGACCAACTCCGCTGTCGGTGACGACGGCAAGGGCACCGCATCGCCGACGCCGTACTCGCCGCCCGCCTCGCTCGCGGCGACGCCCAGCGCGAAGCCCACGAACGCGAGCGACCTGAACTGGGTCACGCCGAAGCTGCAGGACCTGTACACCAACTACAACTGCGCAGCACCGGGCGACGTCACCACCGCGCCCGACGACGAGCCCCTGGTCACCTGCGACCAGGACGGCGCCGGCAAGTACATCCTCGGCCCGGTCGAGGTGTCCGGCGCCGACATCAGCAACGCCACCTCGGGGCTCGCCACCGACTCGCAGGGCACGTCGACCGGCCAGTGGGCCGTCAACCTGACCTTCAACGGCGAGGGCTCGAAGGACTTCCGCACGGTCACCAACCGTCTCGTCTCGCTCCAGCAGCCGCAGAACCAGTTCGCGATCGTGCTCGACGGTTCGGTCATCACCGCACCGACGACGAACTCCGCGATCACGAACGGCAAGGCGCAGATCAGCGGCAACTTCACCGCCGAGTCTGCCAAGACCCTCGCCGACCAGCTCAAGTACGGTGCGCTGCCGATCAACTTCCAGGTGCAGTCGAACGAGAACATCTCGGCGACACTCGGTACCGCGCAGCTCATCGGTGGCCTCGTCGCCGGTCTGATCGGTCTGATCCTCGTGATCATCTACTCCGTGATCCAGTACCGCGCCCTGGCGTTCGTCACCGTGCTGTCGCTCGGGATCGCCGCCGTGATCACGTACCTCGTGATCGCGATCATGTCGTGGCGCGTCGACTACCGTCTGTCGTTGGCAGGTGTGGCGGGCCTGATCGTCGCGATCGGCATCACGGCGGACTCGTTCATCGTCTACTTCGAGCGCATCCGTGACGAACTCCGTGACGGCCGTGCCCTCGAGAGCGCGGTCGAGTCCGGCTGGAAGCGCGCGCTGCGCACGATCCTGGCGTCCGACGCGGTGAACTTCCTCGCCGCCGTCACCCTGTACGTGCTCGCGGTCGCCGACGTGAAGGGCTTCGCGTTCACGCTGCTGCTCACGACCCTCATCGACATCGTGGTAGTCGCACTCTTCACCCACCCGATGATGCAGCTCATCGCCCGGACCCGGTTCTTCGGGGACGGCCACCGGTTCAGCGGGCTCGACCCGGCAGCACTCGGTGCCGTCTACCGGGGGCGTGCGCAGTTCCGCGCACCCGTCGTGGACGGCAAGCGCCAGCGCAGTGCCGGTGAGGCGCAGCGCCGACAGACGATCGCGGAGCGGAAGGCCCAGCAGGCCTCCGGCGACAACGGCTCGACGCCGGACGGGAAGGACGACTGATGGCCAGCTTCAGCCAGTTCGGCAGCGACCTCTACACGGGGAAGCGGTCGTACGACATCATCGGGCGCCGGAAGACCTGGTACCTCATCGCCCTGGCGATGATCGTGATCTCGCTCGTCACGCCGTGGCTGCGTGGCGGGTACCAGCTCGGCATCGAGTTCACCGGCGGCTCGGAGTTCACGATCTCCGACGTCAAGTCGCTCGACCAGAGCATCGCGACCGACACGGTCGAGAGCGTCGTCGCCGACACCATCCCTCGTGTCTCGCAGCTCGGCACGCACGGCATCCGCGTGCAGACCGGGCAGCTCACCGACGCCCAGACGACCGATGTGCAGGACGCCCTGGCCAAGGCCTACGACGTCCCGGAGCGCCAGGTCGCCGCGACCTTCATCGGCGCGACGTGGGGTGCCGACGTCCTCGCGCAGGCCATCCGTGGTCTGGTGATCTTCCTGGCCCTCGCCGCGGTCTTCATGACGCTGTACTTCCGCACCTGGAAGATGTCACTCTCCGCGATGGCGGCGCTGCTGCACGACCTGCTCATCACGGCGGGCGTGTACGGCATCGTCGGGCTCGAGGTGACGCCCGCGGCGGTGATCGGCTTCCTGACGATCCTCGGGTACTCGCTCTACGACACCGTGGTGGTCTTCGACAAGGTGCGCGAGAACACCGCGCAGGAGTCGATCCGCACCTTCAAGCAGTCGGTCAACCTCGCGGTCAACCAGACGCTCGTCCGATCGATCAACACCTCGGTCGTGGCACTGCTGCCGGTGGCGGCGATCCTCTTCATCGGATCGTACGTGCTCGGCGCCGGCACCCTGCGTGACATCTCGCTCGCACTGTTCATCGGCATCATCGTCGGCACCTACTCGACGATCTTCATCGCGTCGCCGATGTACGCGCAGCTGCGCGAGAACGAACCGAAGATCAAGGAGTCCGACGCCAAGAAGACCGCGGCGGCCGAGAAGCGCCGGCGCGAGGTCGACGCGGCAGAGGCGAGCGTCTGATGCCCATCGAGATCCAGCAGATCGACGTCGCCGAGGCCCAGCGCCGCATCGATGCCGGGGCCCGGCTCTACGACGTGCGTGAGCAAGGGGAGTGGGACGAGGTCCACGCTCCGCAGGCCACGCTCGTGCCGATGTCCGAGTTCGTGGACCGCTGGCAGGAGATCGACGGCGGCGACCAGCCGGCCATCATCGTCTGCCACTCCGGCGGCCGGTCCTCGCGCATCGTCGCGGCGCTCGAGCAGTCGGGTGTCCCTGCCGTCAACCTGTCCGGCGGCATGCTCGCCTGGGAGCAGGCGGGGGCACCGGTGGAGCGCGACGCCCAGGGCGAACCGCGTCACGGGCACTGACCGGGGACGCGTAGTCTTGTCGGATCGAGCTCGGATCGAGCTCTCGGACCGAGTCCTGGGAGGCGCATCATGACGGACACCCGCGAAGAGCCGTCCGCGCCGAGCCGCCCGGGCTCCGCCCCGCAGCCGTCGAGCCCGATCGGTCCGAACACCACCGGCAACCTCGGTTCCCTCCGCTCGTTGCTGCCGCGCCTGTTCTCGCGTGCGCAGCCGGCCGGTGCGGTGGACACCCTGATCCGCACGGTCCGCTCGCACCACCCCAAGGCCGACGTGACCCTCATCGAGCGCGCCTACTCGGTCGCCGAGCGCGCGCACGACGGGCAGAAGCGCAAGTCCGGTGAGCCGTACATCACGCACCCCGTCGCGGTCGCGCAGATCCTGGCCGACCTCGGCATCGGGACGATCACCATCGCTGCAGCACTCCTGCACGACACCGTCGAGGACACCGACTACCAGCTCGACCAGCTGCGGGTGGACTTCGGCGACGAGATCGCGATGCTCGTCGACGGCGTCACCAAGCTCGACAAGGTCAAGTACGGCGACAGCGCACAGGCCGAGACCGTCCGCAAGATGGTCATCGCGATGTCGAAGGACATCCGAGTCCTCGTCATCAAGCTCGCCGACCGCCTGCACAACGCCCGCACCTGGGGCTTCGTCGAGTCCGCGTCTGCCACGCGCAAGGCGAAGGAGACGCTCGAGATCTACGCGCCCCTCGCACACCGGCTCGGCATCCAGATGATCAAGCTCGAGCTCGAGGACCTGTCGTTCGCGGTCCTGCACCCGAAGCTCTACGTCGAGATCGACAGCCTGGTCAAGGAACGCCAACCGAAGCGCGAGCAGTTCGTCCAGAACGTCATCGGCACCCTCAAGAAGGACCTGAAGGCCGCCAAGGTCCGCGGTGACGTGATGGGTCGGCCGAAGCAGTACTACTCGATCTACCAGAAGATGATCGTGCGGGGTCGTGAGTTCGACGAGATCTACGACCTCGTCGGCATCCGCGTCCTCGTGCCCACCGTCCGCGACTGTTACGCCATGCTCGGCTCGGTGCACGCGCGGTGGACCCCGCTGCCCGGTCGCTTCAAGGACTACATCGCGACCCCCAAGTTCAACCTGTACCAGTCGCTGCACACCACGGTGCTCGGACCACAGGGCCGTGCGGTCGAGATCCAGATCCGCACGCACGAGATGCACCAGCGTGCCGAGTTCGGTGTCGCCGCCCACTGGAAGTACAAGCAGCGCGCTGCCGGCCGTGACGCCGGCACCTCGTCCACGACGGACGACCAGGACATGGCGTGGCTCGCCCACATCACCGACTGGCAGGCAGAGACCAGCGATCCGGGCGAGTTCCTCGATTCGCTCCGGTACGAGATCGGCGCCAAGGAGACGTACGTCTTCACGCCGCAGGGCAAGGTCATCGGTCTGCCCGCCGGAGCCACCCCGGTCGACTTCGCCTACGCCGTCCACACCGAGATCGGCCACCGCACGATGGGTGCGAAGGTCAACGGTCGCCTGGTCCCGCTCGAGAGCCAGCTCTCCAGCGGTGACGTGGTCGAGATCTTCACGTCGAAGAACCCCGACTCCGGCCCCTCGCAGGACTGGCTGCAGTTCGTCCGCAGCCCCCGCGCGCGCAACAAGATCAAGCAGTGGTTCACCAAGGAGCGCCGCGAAGAGGCGATCGAGCAGGGCCGCGACGCCATCGCGCGTGCGATGCGCAAGCAGAACCTGCCGCTCCAGCGCATCATGAGCCAGGACAGCATCGCCGAGGTCGCCTCGTCGATGCGCTACGAGGACGTCTCCGCGCTGTACGCCGCCATCGGCGAGGGCCACGTCTCGACCCAGTCGGTGATCGAGAAGGTCCTCGGGAACGTCCAGACCGAGACCGAGGCCGACGAACCCGAACTCGCGTTCCCCCGCCAGGTCACCAGTCGCCAGCTGCGCACCAGCGACAGCGGCGTGCTGGTCCGCGGGGCGCCCGACATCCTCGTCAAGCTCGCGAAGTGCTGCACCCCGGTGCCGGGCGACCAGATCGTGGGCTTCATCACCCGTGGCCAGGGCGTCTCCGTGCACCAGTCGTCGTGCACCAACGTGAAGTCGCTCATGAATGAGCCCGACCGGATGATCGAGGTCGAGTGGGCCCCGTCGTCGAAGTCGGTGTTCCTGGTGCAGATCCAGATCGAGGCGCTCGATCGGTCTGGCCTGCTCAGCGACGTCACCCGAGTGCTGACGGATCACCACGTGAACATACTGTCCGCGACGGTGTCGACCTCGTCCGACCGCCTGGCGCTCAGCCGGTTCGTGTTCGAGATGGGGGACACCATCCACCTCGACCGTGTGCTCAACGCGGTGCGTCGCATCGACGCCGTCTACGACGTCTACCGCGTCAGCGCCGGCTAGTACCGGAGCAGGGCCCAGCGCCTCCCGGTCCGTTTCTCGGTCGGTCACGACTCGTCGATTGCGGCCCTGCCGACCGACAGATCGTGACCACTCGGCGGACGTGAGCGGGGGTGCCCTGACCGGCCGCACGCGCCGGACCGGGAGGCCCGCGGCGGCACCGACCATCGCCTCCCGTCCGCGGACCGGTCACGACTCGTCGCGCGGGCACCGTCGACCGGTCACGACTCGTCGACTGCGGCCCCGCCAACCGACAGTCCTTGACCACTC
>NZ_MJGM01000007.1:11476-12249 GCF_001864905.1 Curtobacterium sp. MCBA15_007 | reverse complement strand
CCGCGCCTCCTGTCCGTCGATCCGCAGCGGCCGTCCGCCGTGGTCCACCTGGGTAGGGTCGAGGGCATGACCGATGACCGTCCTGTCCGCCAGCCGTCCGCCGTCGACCGTGTCGCCGAGGACTGGGTCACCACACTCGTCGATCTCGACCCGACGACCGCCACGTACATCGGGGTGCCGGGGCGCACGGGGGAGTACGGCGACACCTCGCCCGCCGGCGCCGCCGCGCTGGCCGAGGCCGCCCGCGGCACCAAGCGTGCACTCGACGCCGCTCCGGCCGTCGACTCCGTGGACCAGGTGACCAAGGCCGACCTCGGTGCCGAGCTGGACCTCACCGTCGAGTCCTACGAGCGCAAGCTGCACCTCCGCGACCTGAACGTCATCGCGAGCCCGGCACAGTCGGTGCGCGAGATCATCGACCTGATGCCGACCGCGACCGAGTCGGACTGGCAGGACATCGCGAGTCGGCTGCAGGCGCTGCCGGATGCGCTCGAGGGCATCCGCGAGACACTGCTCGAGGGCACGCGTGAAGACGTCACCCCGGCGAAGCGCCAGGTCGCGCTCATCGCCGAGCAGGCGGCGCGCACCGGCGCCGACGGCGGGATGTTCCGTCAGCTGGCCGACTCCGCCGCGTTCGAGGGCGACGTCCCCGTGCCGGAGGCGCTCCGAGCCGACCTGCGCCGCGGTGCCGAGGTCGCGGCGGCGGCCTACCGCTCGTTCGGACAGTTCCTGGAGCACGAGCTGCTGCCGCTGGCCACCCCGATCGACGCCGT
>NZ_MJGM01000007.1:9559-10851 GCF_001864905.1 Curtobacterium sp. MCBA15_007 | reverse complement strand
CCACCCCGATCGACGCCGTCGGTCGCGAAGCCTACGAGCTGCACTCCCGCCGGTTCCTCGGTGCGGTCGTCGACCTCGACGAGACGTACGAGTGGGGCCTCGAGGAACTCGCCCGCATGCGGGACGAACAGGAGCGCATCGCCGACCGCATCGAGTCCGGTGCGAGCGTCGCCCGCGCGATCGAGGTGCTCGACACCGACCCGTCACGGATCCTGCACGGGACCGACGCCCTGCAGCGGTGGATGCAGGAGACGAGCGACGCGTCGATCGCCGCGATGGCGGGGACGTACTTCGACATCCCGGACCCGATCCGTCGCCTGGAGTGCCGGATCGCTCCCACGCAAGAGGGCGGGATCTACTACAGCGGTCCCTCCGACGACTTCTCCCGTGCCGGTCGCATGTGGTGGTCCGTGCCCGAGGGCGTCACCGAGTTCGGCACCTGGCGTGAGAAGACGACGGTCTACCACGAGGGCGTCCCGGGCCACCACCTGCAGATCAGCCAGGGCGTCTACAACCGCGGCGAGCTGAACACCTGGCGCCGGCAGCTGTCGGGCTCCTCGGGGCACGTCGAGGGCTGGGCGCTCTACGCGGAGCGGCTGATGGAACAGCTCGGGTTCCTCGACGACGACGGCGACCGACTCGGCATGCTCGACGGCCAGCGGATGCGTGCCGCCCGCGTCGTCCTGGACATCGGCGTGCACCTGCAGAAGACGAACCCCGACGGCGGCGGTTGGACGTGGGAGTACGCGCTCGACTTCATGGGGCAGAACGTCAACATGGACCCGGCGTTCGTCCGGTTCGAGGTGGCCCGCTACTTCGGGTGGCCGGGGCAGGCACCGTCCTACAAGGTCGGCCAGCGCGTGTGGGAGTCCATCCGCGACGAGGTCGCCGCGCGTGAGGGAGCCGACTTCGACCTGAAGGCGTTCCACCACCGTGCGCTCTCGCTCGGCAGCATCGGTCTCGACACCCTGCGCACCGCCCTGGTCGGGTGACGCGCCGTCGACCCGCCCGGTTGTGAGGCTTCGGCCGGTGCGGTTAGACTTGTGCGGCGCAATCCGCGCCACTCAATCAATCGCCACGGCGGTGCACCACGGGGGCCGAGTCCCCGCACGCCATGGCCCGACTCATGTCCGTTCGGAGCAATCTCTACATGACAACCACTACGACCAAGGCTCCTAAGCAGGTCGCCATCAACGACATCGGTTCGGCTGATGACTTCCTGGCCGAGGTCGAGAAGACCCTGAAGTTCTTCAACGACGGTGATCTCATCTCCGGCACCGTCGTGAAGATCG
>NZ_MJGM01000007.1:8640-8891 GCF_001864905.1 Curtobacterium sp. MCBA15_007 | reverse complement strand
CGGCACCGTCGTGAAGATCGACCGCGACGAGGTCCTCCTCGACGTCGGTTACAAGACCGAGGGTGTCATCCCCTCGCGCGAGCTCTCGATCAAGCACGACGTCGACCCCAACGAGGTCGTCGAGGTCGGCGACGAGGTCGAGGCCCTGGTTCTCCAGAAGGAGGACAAGGAAGGCCGCCTCATCCTGTCGAAGAAGCGTGCGCAGTACGAGCGTGCGTGGGGCGACGTCGAGAAGATCAAGGAGTCCGACG
>NZ_MJGM01000007.1:6914-7949 GCF_001864905.1 Curtobacterium sp. MCBA15_007 | reverse complement strand
GAAGATCAAGGAGTCCGACGGCGTCGTGACCGGGACGGTCATCGAGGTCGTCAAGGGCGGCCTCATCGTCGACATCGGCCTCCGTGGCTTCCTCCCCGCCTCGCTCATCGAGCTCCGTCGTGTCCGCGACCTCACGCCGTACCTCGGCCAGGAGATCGAGGCCAAGATCCTCGAGCTCGACAAGAACCGCAACAACGTGGTCCTGTCGCGCCGTGCGCTCCTCGAGCAGACGCAGTCCGAGTCCCGGACCACGTTCCTCAACAACCTCCACAAGGGCCAGGTCCGCAAGGGCATCGTGTCCTCGATCGTCAACTTCGGTGCGTTCGTGGACCTCGGTGGCGTCGACGGTCTCGTCCACGTCTCCGAGCTCAGCTGGAAGCACATCGAGCACGCCAGCGAGGTCGTCGAGGTCGGTCAGGAAGTCACCGTCGAGATCCTCGAGGTCGACCTGGACCGTGAGCGCGTGTCGCTCTCGCTCAAGGCGACGCAGGAGGACCCGTGGCAGGTCTTCGCCCGCACCCACGCGATCGGCCAGATCGCACCGGGCAAGGTCACGAAGCTCGTCCCGTTCGGTGCCTTCGTCCGTGTTGCCGACGGCATCGAGGGCCTCGTGCACATCTCGGAGCTCTCGAACAAGCACGTCGAGCTCGCCGAGCAGGTCGTCTCGGTCAACGACGAGGTCTTCGTCAAGATCATCGACATCGACCTCGACCGTCGCCGCATCTCGCTCAGCCTCAAGCAGGCGAACGAGGGCGTGGACCCGGAGAGCGACGAGTTCGACCCGGCGCTCTACGGCATGCCGACCGAGTACGACGACAAGGGTGACTACAAGTACCCCGAGGGCTTCGACCCGGAGACCAACGAGTGGCTCGAGGGCTACGACACGCAGCGCACCGAGTGGGAGGGCCAGTACGCGGCCGCCCAGGGTCGTTGGGAAGCCCACAAGGCGCAGGTCGCGAAGACCATCGCCGACGAGGCGCAGGGTGGCTTCGACCTCCCGGCGACGGCTTCCTCGTCGTCGTCGTCGTCCTCGTC
>NZ_MJGM01000007.1:5492-6231 GCF_001864905.1 Curtobacterium sp. MCBA15_007 | reverse complement strand
CGTCGTCGTCGTCCTCGTCGTTCGCCGGCGAGACGGGTGGCGCAAGCCCCCTGGCCGACGACGCGTCGCTCGCTGCACTCCGCGAGAAGCTCAGCTCGACCAACAACTGATCGAGCGGTTCGTCCCGACCGGAAGCCCGGCACCCCTGACAGGGTGCCGGGCTTCCGGCGTTTCCGGGCTTCCGGGTCGTTACCCTGTTGCCGTGCACATCATCGGACTCACGGGCGGCATCGCCGCGGGCAAGTCGACCGTCTCCCGACGCTGGGCCGAGCACGGGGCCGTCATCGTCGACGCCGATCGCCTGGCGCGGGACGCGGTGGCACCGGGAAGCCCGGGCCTGGCACAGGTCGCCGAGCGGTTCGGCGCGTCGGTCATCGCCGCCGACGGCTCGCTCGACCGGCCCGCACTCGGATCGATCGTCTTCGCGGACCCCGCGGCGCGGAAGGACCTCGAAGCCATCACGCACCCCGAGGTGTGGCGGCTCGCGCAGCAGGCGTTCGACGGAGCCGAGTCCGCTGACCCCGACGCCGTGGTGGTCTACGACGTGCCGCTCCTGGCCGAGGCTCGGGGGTCCCGTCCGCTCCGGTTCGAGGCGGTCGTGGTGGTGGACGCCCCCGCGGCGCAGCGCATCGAGCGACTCGTCGAACACCGCGGGATGCCCCGTGAGGAGGCCGAGCGCCGGGTCGCAGCCCAGGCGAGTGACGAGGACCGCCTCGCCCTCGCCGACCACGTCGTCGAC
>NZ_MJGM01000007.1:1953-4860 GCF_001864905.1 Curtobacterium sp. MCBA15_007 | reverse complement strand
TCGCCGACCACGTCGTCGACGCGACCGGGACCCTCGAGCGGACGATCCGCTCCGCCGACGAGGTGTGGGCCCGGATCACGGGATGAGCCGTGCGCACCCCGGAGGGCGGTCCGGTCCGGCGCCGTCGGAGGGGACAGTACGCCGAGGGCGAGCAACGTCCTCCGGTGTCAGGGGTGCCGACTAGCGTTGTCCTCATGGGTGTTGCGATCGAACCGACCCGAGCGGTGCGTCCGTTCGAGGTCATCAGCGAGTACTCGCCGAGTGGCGACCAGCCCGCGGCCATCGCGGAACTCGCCGGGCGGATCAACGCCGGTGAGACCGACGTCGTGCTGCTGGGCGCGACCGGTACGGGCAAGTCGGCGACGACCGCGTGGCTCATCGAGCAGGTGCAGCGGCCGACGCTCGTGCTCGCGCACAACAAGACCCTCGCGGCGCAGCTCGCCAACGAGTTCCGCAGTCTGATGCCGAACAACGCGGTCGAGTACTTCGTCTCCTACTACGACTACTACCAGCCCGAGGCGTACGTCCCGCAGACGGACACGTTCATCGAGAAGGACTCCTCGGTCAACGCCGAGGTCGAACGACTCCGGCACTCCACGACGAACTCGTTGCTCAGCCGGCGCGACACCGTCGTGGTCTCCACCGTCTCGTGCATCTACGGCCTCGGCACCCCCGAGCAGTACATGAACGCCTCGGTCGCACTCCACGTCGGCCAG
Source organism: Curtobacterium sp. MCBA15_007 (assembly GCF_001864905.1). Taxonomy (NCBI): domain Bacteria; kingdom Bacillati; phylum Actinomycetota; class Actinomycetes; order Micrococcales; family Microbacteriaceae; genus Curtobacterium; species Curtobacterium sp. MCBA15_007. The sequence goes on along the minus strand of NZ_MJGM01000007.1, from coordinate 4,144 downwards.
ACGATCTCCCGTGACCAGCTCGTGCGCAAGTTCGTCGCCATGCAGTACCAGCGCAACGACGTCGACTTCGCGCGCGGGACCTTCCGGGTGCGCGGCGACACCATCGAGATCATCCCGATGTACGAAGAGCACGCCATCCGCATCGAGATGTTCGGTGACGAGATCGAAGCGCTCTCCTCGCTGCACCCGCTGACGGGCAACGTCATCGACGACCTGCCCGCCGTCTCGATCTTCCCCGCGTCGCACTACGTCGCCGACACCGACGTGATGCACCGGGCGATCGTGTCCATCAAGGAAGAACTCGCGGAACGGCTCGCCGAGCTCGAGGGCCAGGGCAAGCTGCTCGAGGCCCAGCGGCTCCGCATGCGAACGACGTTCGACATCGAGATGATGGAGCAGATCGGGTTCTGCTCCGGCATCGAGAACTACTCGCGGCACATGGACGGCCGCGGCCCGGGTGAGGCACCGCACTGCCTCATCGACTACTTCCCGGACGACTTCCTCATCGTCATCGACGAGTCGCACGTCACCGTGCCGCAGATCGGTGCGATGTACGAAGGCGACGCCTCGCGCAAGCGCACCCTCGTCGAGCACGGGTTCCGTCTGCCGAGCGCGATGGACAACCGCCCGCTGAAGTGGGAGGAGTTCCTGGAGCGCGTCGGCCAGAAGGTCTACCTGTCGGCCACCCCCGGCCGTTACGAGCTCGGGGTCACCGACAGCGTGGTCGAGCAGATCATCCGCCCGACCGGCCTCATCGACCCCGAGATCGTGGTGAAGCCGAGCGACGGCCAGATCGACGACCTGCTCGAGGAGATCAAGCAGCGTGTCGAGAAGGACGAACGCGTCCTCGTCACGACGCTCACCAAGCGCATGGCCGAAGAACTCACCGACTTCCTCGGCAACGCGGGCGTGCGGGTCCGGTACCTGCACTCCGACGTCGACACCCTGAAGCGTGTCGAACTGCTCACCGAGCTGCGGCAGGGCGTGTACGACGTGCTCGTCGGCATCAACCTGCTGCGTGAGGGCCTCGACCTGCCCGAGGTGTCGCTCGTCGCCATCCTCGACGCCGACAAGGAAGGCTTCCTCCGTTCATCGACGTCGCTCATCCAGACGATCGGTCGTGCCGCCCGCAACGTGTCGGGCCAGGTGCTCATGTACGCCGACAAGATGACCGACTCGATGAAGATCGCGATCGAGGAGACCGACCGCCGTCGCGAGAAGCAGGTGGCGTACAACCTGGAGCGCGGGATCGACCCGCAGCCACTGCGCAAGAAGATCGCCGACATCACCGAGGTCCTGCAGCGCGAGAACGACGACACGAAGGCGCTCCTGCAGGGCCGCCCCGGTACGGACGGCCGTCGTTCGCCGACGCCGAACCTCAAGCGCGGGGGCATCGCGGGCGAGGGCGCAACGCAGCTCGGGGCCACCATCGCCGACCTCAACGACCAGATGCTGCAGGCGGCGGCCGAGCTGAAGTTCGAGCTCGCAGCCCGACTGCGCGACGAGGTGCAGGACCTGAAGAAGGCCCTGCGCCAGATGGAGTCGGCCGGGCATGTCAGCTGACGCTGCCCGCACGGTCGTCATCACCGGTGCGAGTGCCGGCCTCGGCTACCACGCCGCCGAACAACTGGCCGCGGCCGGACACCGGGTGGTGCTGGCCACGCGCGACCGCGGTCGGGCTGCGGCCGCCGAGCGCAGCATCCGGCGACACGTCGACGGTGCGTCGCTCGCCCACGTCCACCTCGACCTGGCAGACCTCGACTCGGTGCGTGCAGCCGCCGCGGAGCTCGCACAGCTGGAACCCGACGGCGTCGACGCGGTCGTGAACAACGCGGGCGTCGTCGGCGCGTCCACACAGCGGAGCACCGCGCAGGGAACCGAACTGCAGATCGGCACGAACCACCTGGGCCACTTCGCCTGGACCGGCCTCGTGCTGCCCCTGCTCGAACGACGCGCCGGCCGGATCGTGCACCTCGGCTCGATCGCGCACCGGTTCGCACAGCTCGACCCGACGGACCCCCTCGGCGTCGGCCGCTACTCCAACCATCGCCAGTACGCCCGGAGCAAGCTCGCCGTGATGCTGTTCGGGTTCGAGCTCGCCGAGCGGCTGGCCGATTCGGGGTCGCCCGTGTCGAGCGTCGTGGCGCACCCCGGTCTGTCACTCGACCGGCTGTCGCCGGTCCGACCGGAC
>NZ_MJGM01000007.1:875-1292 GCF_001864905.1 Curtobacterium sp. MCBA15_007 | reverse complement strand
GACCGGACATCAGTCCGGTCCGCCCGGAACCCGAGTGGATCCGCCCGGCTGCGCGCCTCGTCGCCCAGGGCAAGGACGTCGGTGCCGAGCCGCTCGTGCACGCCGCGGTCGGTGCGGACGTGCGCTCGGGGGAGTACTGGGGTCCGGCCGGCTGGGGACAGCTCCGCGGTGCATCGACGGTGGTCGCGGCGGAACCCCGGGCGCACGACCGCACGGTCGCCGCGCAGCTCTGGACCGCGAGTGCGCGCGCTTCCGGGGTCGCGTTCGCTCTCGACGCATTCGTCTGACCCTGCTTCCCGGCCGAATGTCGGTGCCGCTTCGTAGACTCGACGACGATGACCATCACCTCTGACCCCGGTACCTCGACGTCGGGCCGGAACGCCTTCGGCGAGCCCGCTGACCTCCACCTCCCCGGCG
>NZ_MJGM01000007.1:0-161 GCF_001864905.1 Curtobacterium sp. MCBA15_007 | reverse complement strand
GACCTCCACCTCCCCGGCGGGAACGCACCGCACAGCACCTCCACGCTCAGCGTGCGCGGTGCTCGCGTGCACAACCTCCGTGACGTCGACCTCGAGATCCCCCGCGACTCGCTCGTCGTGTTCACCGGCCTGTCCGGCTCGGGCAAGTCCTCGCTCGCCTT
>NZ_MJGM01000006.1:44056-64060 GCF_001864905.1 Curtobacterium sp. MCBA15_007 | reverse complement strand
CCGACCGTTCCTGCTCACGAAGCGAGCGCGCGAGCGCGCGAGTGGACTCGGCGGCTACTCGGCCTTCTGCAGCTGCCAGGGGTCCGGCTCGCGGTCGCCGTTCGGGCGCACCGGGCGGACGTCGCCGACGATCGGGATCGAGCGCTTCCGCATGAACCACACGTAGCGGACGAAGAAGTGCGTCAGGGTCGACATCCGGTTGCCGGCGCCGAGCAGGCTCGTGATGTGCACGAACACCCAGGCGAGCCAGGCGACCGGGCCGACCATCGTGATCCCGCCGCGCAGCTGGGCGACCGCGGCGTTCGTGCCGATCGTCGCCATGGTGCCCTTGTCGAAGTACTTGAAGCGCTCGGTGGCCTTGCCCTCGAGCAGGCGCACGATCTGCCGCGCCGAGTGCCGTCCGCCCTGCAGTGCGGGCTGGGCGAGCTGGGCGAGGGCGTCGTCCTGCGCGGCGATGTCGCCGGCGGAGAAGATGCGCTCGGCGCCCTTCACGCTCAGGTCGTCGTTCACCTGGATGCGGCCCCCGTGGGTCTGCGGCAGGCCCCAGCCGGAGACCTCCTTGTGGGCCGCGACACCGGTCGCCCAGACGACCTGCGACGCGGGGATGAACTCGCCGTCCGCCGTCATCACGCCGTCGGGCTTGACCTCGGAGACGCCGGTGTTCAGCCGGAGCACGACGCCGCGCTTCCGCAGCACCTTGGCGGCGTAGCGGCGCAGGCGCGGGGCGAACGGCTTGAGCAGCTCACCACTGCGGTGCACGAGCGTGATGGAGATGTTGCCCCGCTCGATCTCCGGGTACGCGCCGACGAGGGCCTGGTCGCGGAGCTCGGCGAGCGCGCCGGCCATCTCGACGCCGGTCGCGCCGCCGCCGACGATGACGATGCGGATCTCGTCGGGGCCCTGGTTCGCCGCCGCCTCTTCGAGTCGGGTGAACAGCTCGTCGCGGATGCGGAGTGCCTGCGAGCGCGAGTACATCGAGTACGCGTACTCGTACGCACCGGGGGTGCCGAAGTAGCTCGTGTTCACACCGTTGGCGAGGATCAGGTAGTCGTAGTGCAGGTGTTCGCCGTCGGACATCTCGGCGATGCGCTCGTCGGTGCGGATGCCGGTGAGCAGGCCGTGGCGGAACTCCGCGTTCGACTGCCGGGCACGGAGCGAGCGCAGGAAGTACGTCACGTCGCCGGCGTTCAGGCCGCCCGTCGCCACCTGGTACATCAGGGGCTGGAACATGTTGTAGACGTGGCGGTCGACCAGGGTCACCCGGACCGGCGCGTCGGCGAGCTCACGCATGGCGGCCACACCGGCGAATCCACCGCCGACGATGACGACGTGCGGGCGGGTGTCCTGGGTCATGCTTGCTCCGGTGTTCCTCGGGTGCGTGTGGTCACCCACGAGGGTACGCGCGGTTCGGCAGGGCGCATGACGGGCAGGGGCCGGGAGGCCCGTGGTGCGTCCGTCAGGCGTCGAACCGCCCGTAGGTGTTCAGCACGTTCCCCTTGCTCGTCACGGTGCTGTCGACCAGACGCAGGCGCGTGGGCGGGTCGGTCGGCTCGAAGAGCCGCCGGCCACGGCCGGCGATCGCCGGGTGGATCATGAGCTGCAGTTCGTCGAGGACCCCGGCGAACAGCAGGCTGCGGACGAGCGTGACACTGCCGCACACGGCGATGTCGGCCCCGTCGCGCTGCTGCAGGTCGCGGACGAACGCGGGGACGTCGCCCGGGATCCGGGTGCTGTTCTGCCAGGTCAGGTCGTCGCCGAGGGTGGTGGAGGCGACGTGCTTCTCGATCGGGTTGATCCACTGCCCGAACGGGTCCTCCGGGTGGGCCGGCCACCACTCGGACCACTCGAGGTAGCTGTTCCGGCCGAGCAGCACGGTGTCGGTGCGGGCCGTGAAGGCACCCATCGCGGCACCGAGCTCGGCGTCGAAGCTGTCGTACTGGAACTCGTAGGGGTCCTGCACGACGCCGTCGACCGACGTGAACAGACCGGCAGTGGTCTTCCGCATGGTCCGGATCGTACCCGCCGGTCAGCGCCCGGTGCCGTTGCCCGGGAACCGGTCCGTGCCGGGCACCCGGGTCGTGGACTGTGACCGATCGGCGCCGATCGCGTGGCCGACGGCGAACCCGACGCCGCCACCGACGAGCAACGCTGCGAGTGCGACGACGGCGGCGAGCAGCGGCCAGAACCACGGGGGCTTCGGGCCGGTGCTCCGGCGGTCGCCCGTGGTTCCGGCGCCGTACCAGGGGGTGGTGCCGTTCGGGGCGCCGGGGTTCCAGGCTCCGGTGTCGGCGCGGTACGGCTGCGGCTGCGGCTGCGGCTGCGGCTGCGGCTGCTGTTGCTGCGCGAGCGCGGGCCCGTCGAGCGTGGCGGTCGACGTCGGGGTGGCGTCCCAGCCGGTCGGCGTCGTCGCCCGGTTCGCCGGGACGGAGCGGGCCGGTTCGTGGCCGTTGGTGGGAGTGGTGTCGCTCATGCCAGCACTCCACACGGCCCGGCTGTGGGCAGCCGATGACCAGGCTGACCCGGTGCTGCGAACCGCCGCGTAGCCTCGGCTCGTGCGCGCTGCTGTGGAGACCGTCCGGATCGACGGGCTGCCCGTGCGCCTGCACACCATGCCGTCGCGCGGGCCGGTCCGTGACGAGGCCGACCCCACCGTCGTGTTCGTCCACGGCATCGGGATGTCACACCGGTCCTTCGCCCGGTCGCAGCGCGCCGTCGCCGCCGAGCACCACACGATCAGCGTCGACCTGCCGGGGTTCGGCTGGTTGCCCGCGGCCGGTCGGCGGCTGTCGATCGAGGAGCTCGGCGACGTGGTGGTGCGGGCCGTCCGACACCTGGTCGACGATGACCTGGTGCTCGTCGGGCAGTCGATGGGCACGCAGGTCGTCATCGAGTCCGCCCGCCGTCACCCCGACGCCGTCACGGCGATCGTGCTCGTCGGTCCGGTGATCGACGCCGAGCGGCGATCGCTCCCGATGCAGGCGCTCGACCTGAGCCGCGACGGCTTCGTCGAGGGGGTCCGGATGAACACGGTCCTGGTCACCGACTACCTCCGGAGCATGCGCCAGTACCTGCGCGAGCTCGGGCCGATGCTCCGCTACCCGACCGAGCAGACGATCACCGAGGTCACGCAGCCCGTCCTCGTCGTCCGCGGCACCCAGGACCCCATCGCGCGGCACGACTGGTCGGCCCGGCTCGCGGCCGCTGCGCCGGACGGCACCTTCGTGGAACTGGCGGGGCCGCACCACGTGCAGGAACGGCAGCCGGACGCGCTCGCACGACTCCTCGAGACGTTCCGCAGCGCCGAGCGCCTGGAGGGACTCCGATGACCCGGCCGGCCACGTCGGGGACCGAGGCGGCGCGGACGACGCGATCCGGGCCTCCAGGCCGTGTCCCGCTGGTGCGGCGTGCCTGCTGGGCCGCACTCGACTGGGGGTACGCGGCCCGGTGGCAGGTCCGGAGCCTCGGCCCGACCACCGCGGACGACTACCGGACCGGCGACGGGCAGCCCGTCGTCGTGGTCCCCGGCGTCTACGAGACCTGGCACTTCATGCGGCCGCTGATGGACGCGCTCCACGACCGGGGACACCCGGTGCACGTGCTGCCGGTCCTGCGGCACAACCTGCGACCCGTGCCGGACTCGGCGCGTGCGGTGATGGCGTACCTGCAGGAACAGGACCTGCGGAACGTGCTCGTGCTCGCGCACAGCAAGGGCGGGTTGATCGGCAAGTACGCGATGACGCAGCTCGACCAGCACGAGCGGATCGACCGGATGGTCGCGGTGTCGACGCCCTTCGCGGGGTCGGTCTACGCGCGGTTGGCGCCGGTGCCGCACCTGCGGGCCTTCCGGGCGGCGGACCCGGTGTTGGCGGGACTGGCGCGGGAACTCGATGCCAACGCGCGGATCACGTCGGTGTACGGGGTGTTCGACACGCTCATCCCGGAGGGCAGCGAACTGCAGGGTGCGACGAACGTGCGGTTGCCGGTGGGTGGGCACTTCCGGATCCTCGGCGATGCGCGGACGCGGTCGGCGGTGCTGGCGGCTGCGGCTGACGGCTGTTCCGGCCGAGACTCGGCCTGACGGGCAGTTCTCGCTGTTCCGAGGGCGCCGACTGTCCGCCGGGCTGAGACTCGGCCGACGCGCTCAGCGGGCAGCGACGCTCGCGCGCTCGACGATCCGGTGCGGCACGACGACGGTCTCCGGCGCGACCCCGCGGTCCGCGATCCGCCGGGTCAGCAGGTCGAGTGCCGCCGTCGCGAAGGCCCGACGGTCGAACGACACCGTGCTGAGCGACGGGATCGCGTACGCGGCAGCCTCGACGTCGTCGAACCCGATGACGCTGACCTGCTCGGGCACCCGGACCCCGCGGGCGGCGAGCACGTGCAGCACCCCGAACGCGATCGAGTCGGTGAAGGCGAAGACGGCGTCGGGCAGGGGGTGCTCGTCGAGCCAGGCCGCGAAGGTCGTCGCCGCGGCGCTCGTGGTCCACGCCGGCAGCGGGACGCGGAGCGACGGGTCGGGTGTGATGCCCGCTGCGGTGAGCGCTGCGGTGTACCCGCGTTCGCGGAGCTCGCTCGTCGCCGTCGCAGCACCGTCGGGAGACGCGCCGACGATCGCGATGCGCCGGTGCCCGTGGGCGATGAGGTGTGCGGTGACCTGCTCGGCCGCCGCACGGCTGTCGACGTGCACCTGGTCGACGTGCTCGGGCTCGACCTCGCCGATGACGACGGTCGGCGGCAGCCCCTCGGTCGAGGCCAGGACACTCGCGCTGAGCGACACCGGGTTGAGGATCAGCCCGTCCACCAGGTGTGCGCGGGCGCGGGACACCAGTTCGCGTTCGAGAGTCGGGTCGTTGCCGGTCTGCTCGAGCTGCACGACCCAGCCGCGTTCGCGGGCGAGTTCCACGAACGACTGCGCGAGTTCGGCCGAGTAGGCGCTGCCCATCTCCGGCAGCGTCAGCGCGATCGCTCCCGAGCGGCCGTTCCGCAGCCCGCGGGCGGACAGGTTCGGCACGTAGTCGAGCTCGGCGACCGCGCGCTCGACGCGTTCACGGGTCTCCGGGCGCACGACCACGCCGCCGTTGACGACGTTGGAGACGGTCTTCGGCGACACCCCGGCGAGGGCGGCCACGTCCCGCACGGTTGCGCGCATCGGGACGAGCGTAGCGCGGGGCGGGCAGGGGTGGGGCGGCGTGCGGCGACGGTGTGGCGCGGTGTGGTGCGGGGCTAGCTCGCGGCCTGCACCGCGACCGTCCGGCCCGTCCGCACCGACTCCTGCGCCGCCAGCACGATCGACAGCGTCCGCAGGCCGACCCCGACGTCCGGCTGCGGCTGCTCCCCGGACCGCACCGCCGCCAGGAACGTCCGGAGCATCGGCACGTCGTGGTCGGGCCCGTACCGGAGCTCGATCGGCCGGCCGCCCACGGCGTCGAGCCCGCGAGCAGCCGCCCCGAAGAAGTCCACCGACACCGTGCCGCCCGTCCCGGCGACGTCGAGCGTCAAGCCGCCCCACACCGGCGACGTGTCCGGTCGGCTCCACGAGCAGTCGATCGCCGCGATGGTGCCGTCGTCGTACGTGATGGTCACCAGGCCCGCGGTCTCGGCGTTCGCTCGGTCGGCGTTCAGCACCTGGTTCGCGACGGCGGTGACGGACACCGGCGTCGCTCCGGTCAGCCCGTCGATCAGGTCGGCGACGTGCACGACGTGGTCGACGAGGGCGCCGCCTCCGCTCAGCCGGACGTCGGTGAACCAGTCGCGGGCCAGCGGCAGCATGCCGTTGTTCGCGCCCCGCACCGAGAACACCGTGCCGAGTGCGCCCGAGTCCCGCGTCGCCCGCAGCCGGTCGAACGCCGAGGCGAACCGCACCGGGAACGCCATCATCAGCAGCACCCCGGCGCGGTCCACGGCATCGCGGATGGCGAGGCCGTCCTGCCACGAGGTCGCGATCGGCTTCTCGCAGAGCACGTCTGCCCCCGCTGCCGCCGCGAGCTCGACGAACTCGCGGTGCCGGGCGTTCTCGCTCGTGACGATCACCGCGTCCGGGCCCCAGGCGAGCAGTTCGTCGACGGAGTCCGCGTACCCGGCGCCGAGCGCGCGTGCCAGTTCGGCTCCGCGCAGGTCGCCGAGTTCTGTCCCCGTCGACACCCCGCCCGGGTCCGTGCCGCGCACCTCGACATCGGGCATGGCCGCCAGGGCGCCGAGGTAGCTGATGGCGTGCGTGTGGGCGAACGAGAGCACCCCGATCCGGAGCGTCACCGTGCGACCTCGACCGGCTGGCCGGACTCGATCGACTCGATCGCCGCGTTCGCGATCCGCACCGCGGCGACGCCGTCGTCGACGGTGACCCGGGGTGGCCGACCGCCGTCGAACGCGGCGAGGAAGTCGGTGAGCTCCAGCGCGTACGGGTCGGCGGCCGGGTCGACCGGCGGCAGGAAACCGTCGACGGAGGCCGGTGCCGCCAGGTCGCTCCGGGTGTCCTCCTCGGCCCGGGAGGAGTGCGACAGGCTGCCGAGCGTCCCCGTCACCGAGTACTCGGTCGTGAAGGCCAGGTGCTGCGGCCCCCACAGCCCGGCGACGTGGCTGATCGCGCCCGACTCGTGCGTGAGCAGGACGTGCGCCGCCTCGACCGGCTCGGCTTCGGACCCCGCGCGGACGCTCACCGCCGACACCCGGGTCACCTCGCCCGCCACCCAGCGCGCGATGTCCAGGTCGTGGATCATCTGGTCCATCACGATCCCGCCCGACAGCGCGCGGTCGCCGAACCAGGGGACGTGGGTGGGGAAGGCGCCGGACCGCGAGAACCGCAACACCGCCAGGTCGCCCAGGAGGCCCGTGGTCGCGGCCTCGTGCAGGCGCGCGTACGCGGGGAACCAGCGCACCACCTGGGCCGGGTAGAGCTGGACGCCCGCGTCCGCAGCGCGGGCCGCCAGGTCCGCCGCGTCCGCGTCGGTCCGGGCCAGGGGCTTCTCGGAGACGATGTCCTTGCCGGCGGCGATCGCCGCGCGGACCACCTCGGCGTGGGCGTGTGTCGGGACCACGACGTCGACGACGTCGACCGCGGCGAGGAGCTCGTCGAGGCTGTCGGCGACGGTGATGGTGCTGCCCTCGGCGCGGGCGGTGTCGGTGAAGGCGTCGACGAGTTCGTGGGCGCCCTCGCGTGCGTGCACCACCACATCGCCCAGGCGGAGCAGTCCGGGCAGGTGCGCGACGGAGATGCCGCCCGCGCCGACGAGCCCGATGCGTTTCCGGGCGAGGGGCTCCGACTGTGGCGTCATGGGGTCAGCGTAGGAGATGCGGTCCGAGGACGGGCAGGGTCAGCCGAGCCAGCCAGGGTCGGCGAAGAGCTCCTCGAGCTCGCGCAGCAGCCGGGTCGTGTGGAAGCCGTCGGCGGCGGCGTGGTTGACGTGCAGCGCCAGGGGGAGCAGCGTCCGGTCACCAGCGGTCCGGTACCCGCCGAGCGTGATGATCGGCAGCAGGTGGTCCCAGCCGTCACGCACCTGCAACGAGAACCCGGTGAACGACGCCCCCGGCAGGGTCGACACGTCGAACACGTTGCCGGGGCGGTCGTCCTGCGGGAACATCCGGGTGTCGTCGCGGTACCGCTCGATCGTCGACACCGCGGCATCGTGGAAGGTGCCGAAGTCCTCGTCGTACGGCACGACCAGGGCGGAGAACGTCTCGGTGTCCGGGTGGAACACGGTGAACATCGGGTGGACGCGGTCCCACACGGCGGGGGAGCCGTCGTCCAGCACCTGCATCCGGAACTCGTCGTGCCGGTTCACCACGGTCGCGATGGCCCAGAGCTGTGACGCGTAGGTCCGTCGGCCGGTCGAACGGACGCGTTCGACGAAGGCGGTGACGTCGAGCTCGACGGTCACCTCGTACGCGCACGGCACCCGCTGCCGGTAGTGCTCGAAGTGCTCGCGGCGGGCCCACTGGTCGACGTCGATCGCCCGGAGTTCGGTCATGACTCCACCCTCGTGCGGGATCGCTTCCCTACGGTGGAGCCATGCCGACGCTCGAACGTGTTCCCGCCCTGGTCGCCACCGGATTCCTCGCGATCCCCGTCGCCGAAGCCCTCGTCGCGTTGCCGAGCGACGTCCTGACGAAGATCGAGGGCGCACCGATCGACGCCGACCTGGCCGACACCGCCGCGTTCTCGGAGGCGTACGGCTACCCGCTGGCCGGCGGCGCCAACTGCATCGTCGTCGCGGGGAAGCGCGGCGACGAGGTCCGCTACGCCGCCTGCGTCGTCCTGGCATCGACGAAGCTCGACGTCAACCGCGTCGTGAAGCAGCTGCTCGACGTCCGCAAGGCGAGCTTCGCCCCGATGGACGAAGCGGTCGAGCTGACCGGCATGGAGTACGGCGGCATCACGCCGATCGGATTACCGTCGTCGTGGCCGCTCTACATCGACGCACGCGTCCTCGACGCCCCCGAGATCGTCATCGGCGCCGGGCGCCGCGCCGCGAAGCTGTTCCTGCCCGGCGCCGCACTCACCGCGCTGCCGAACGTCACCGTGGTCGAGGGCCTGGCGACCGAACCGGTCAGTCCGACGGCCGGATGAGGCAGAACGGGTGGCCCGCGGGGTCGAGGTAGACGCGGAACGTCTCCGTGCCTGACCCCGTGGCCGTCGCGCCGATCGCGAGCACCGCGGCCTCGCCGTCGTCCAGGTCGTCGACCTTCACGTCGAGGTGGCTCTGCTGCGGGACCGTCTGCCCGGGCCATTCCGGCGGCTGGTAGTCGTCGACCTGCTGGAACGCCAGGATCGGACGGTGGTCGGTGAACGGGAGGGCGAGCTCCGCCCAGTCCTCGTCGAAGCCGACGATCTCCCCGCCGAGCAGCTCGGCGTAGAAGCGGGCGAGGGCGCGGGTGTCCGGGCAGTCCAGGACCACGACGTCGAGTGTGCCGATCATGGCCGACACGGTAGCCCCATCAGCGCGCGGCGGTCAGGGCCTTCGTGATCCGCTGCAACGAGACGGTCTCGGCGGTCCCGAGTTCCTGCGCGAACAGGCTGAGCCGGAACTCCTCGAGCATCCACCGCGCGTGCACGAGCTCCGGGTGCGCCCCGACCGCGGGCGGGAAGACACCGCCGGCGTCGGTGTAGCGGTCGGTCGCCACGGTGACCTCGCGCATCCACGTCGCGTCGCGCCCGGGGTTCTGCAACAGCTTCTGCACGCGTGCCTCGATGCCCTGCAGGTACACGCGGATCCGACGCAGGCGGTCGAGCCCCGCGACGGCGACGAACCCGGGGAACACCAGGCGCTCCATCTGCTGCCGCATGTCGCTCAGGGCGGCGAGCAGCGACATCGAGTTCGCCTGCTTGAGCGCTCGTTCGGCGGAGCGTTGCGCGGCGAGCACCGCCGCGACCTCGGACACCGCGGTGAACATCGTGTCGACGACGGTGGCCGACACGGCATCGCGGACGGCCTCGAACCCGGCCTTCGTGAAGACCATGCCGTCCGGGTGGGCCCGACGGATGCCGGCGTCGACCACGGCGGCCAGGACGTCGTCGAACAACGCCGCTGTCGAGGGGTAGGGGCTGGCCGCGAGCGCGAGCTTCTCCTGGGCGGTCAGGTGCGACTGGATGTACGACACGGGCGACGGCACCGCGTGCATCACCAGACGGCGGACGCCGGCGGGCATCCGGACGACGCGGTCGGACGGGGTGGCGAGCAGTTGCACGCCGACGGTCGCCTTCGGACCGGTGCCTTCCTCGACCAGGGACGGGTACGCGCGGATGACGCCGCCCGCCTGCTTGGTGTCGAGGGTCTGCGGCAGGTCCTGGTCGGGCCAGGCGGTGAGTCCGGACTGTTCCAGCGGACGACCGGCACCGGCGGACGCGACGCGAGCCGCGCCTCCTGACCGTCCCGTGCCCTTCGCCGTGGCGGAGGCGACGCTCTGCTGGGTCCGGTCCTTGAGCTTGGTCTGCAGGGCCCCCAGGTCCTTGCCGGTCTCGACCCGGCGACCGCGCTCGTCGACCACCGCCCATGTCGGGAGCAGGTGTGCGGGGACGCGGGTCAGGTCGAAGTCGGACTCGGAGACCGGCACGTAGGTCATGCGCTGGATCGCCCTGGCGAGGGTGGCGCGGAACGACTCCGTCGGCTCGGTCGGGGCGTCGTCGGGCAGTTCGGCGACGATCTTCTCGGCCCAGTCGGCCGCCGGCACCACGTTCTTGCGGATCTGCTTCGGCAGCGACTTGATGAGCGCGGTGACGAGTTCTCTCCGGAGGCCACGGACCTGCCAGTCGAAGCCCTCCTCGCGCATCCGGGGCAGGAGCGCGAGGGGGACCTGCACGCTCACGCCGTCGTCCTGGGCGCCGGGCTCGAAGCGGTACTGGATGGCGAGGCGCTGGTCGCCGCTGTGCCACTGGGTCGGGTACTCGACGTCGTCCTCGGCTGCTTCGGCTGCGGATTCGTCCAGCAGGTCCGACCGGCGCATCGTGAGCAGGTCCGGCTGCTCGCGGCGGGTGGTCCGCCACCACCCCTCGAAGTCGCGGGTCGTCGCGACGTCGGCCGGGATGCGGGCGTCGTAGAACTCGTAGACGTTCTCGTCGTCGAGCAGGATGTCGCGGCGACGGGTGCGCTCCTCGAGCTGCTCGAGTTCCTTGCGGAGCTTCCGGTTGGCGCGGTCGAAGGCCTGCTGCGATTCCCACTCGCCCTCGACCAGGGCGTGCCGGATGAACAGCTCGCGGGAGTGTTCCGGGTCGATCCGCGAGTACTGCACGCGGCGGCGCTGCACGATCGGGACGCCGAACAGGGTCACGCGCTCGTAGGCGACGACCGCGCCCTGCTTCTTCTCCCAGTGCGGCTCCCCGTAGGTGCGCTTGAGCAGGTCACCGGCGAGCGGCTCCACCCACGCGGGGTCGATCCGGCCGACGGTGCGGGCGAAGAGCCGGCTCGTCTCGACGAGCTCGGCGGCCATCACCGCGTCGGGCTGCTTCTTCGCGAGCACACTGCCCGGGAACACCACGAACCGGGTGTTCCGGGAGCCGAGGTAGTCGCGCTTCTCGCGGTCGCGCAACCCGATCTGGCTGAGGAGTCCGGAGAGCAGGGCCCGGTGCACGGCGTCGCCGTCCTCGGAGCGTGCCTGCCCGACACGGACGTCGACCTGCTTCGCGGCGCGGGACAGCTGCCGGTACAGGTCCTGCCACTCGCGGATGCGCAGGTAGTTGAGGAACTCGGCCTTGCACAGCCGCCGGAACGCGCTCGACGACAGTTCCTCCTGCTGCTCCTCGATGTGGTTCCAGAGGTTCAGCAGGGTCAGGAAGTCACTCGTCGGGTCGGCGAAGCGGGCGTGCAGCTGGTCGGCGTGCGCACGCTTCTCGAGGGGGCGCTCGCGGGGGTCCTGGATGCTCAGGGCGCTGACGATGGCGATGACCTCGCGCCCGACGCCCTGGCGCCCGGCTTCGAGCACCATGCGACCGAGGCGGGGGTCGATCGGCAGCCGGGTCAGCTGCCGCCCGGACTTCGTGATGCGGCCGTCCTTGTCGACGGCGCGGAGTTCGCGCAGCAGGTCGAGGCCGTCCTTCACGCCCCGGCTGTCCGGCGGCTGCAGGAACGGGAACGACTCGATGTCCCCGAAGCCGAGCGAGATCATCTGCAGGATCACCGCGGCCAGGTTCGTGCGGAGGATCTCGGGGTCGGTGTACTCGGGGCGACGGCCGAAGTCGTCCTCCGAGTAGAGCCGGATCGCGATGCCGGCACTCGTGCGGCCCGCTCGGCCGGAGCGCTGGCTGGCGCTGGCCTGCGAGATCGCCTCGATCGGCAGACGCTGCACCTTGGCTCGCGGGGAGTACCGCGAGATGCGCGCCGTCCCGGTGTCGATGACGTACTTGATGCCGGGCACGGTGAGCGAGGTCTCGGCGACGTTCGTGGCGAGGACGACACGACGGCGGATGCCCGGGGTGTGCCGGCGCTCGAAGACGCGGTGCTGGTCGGCGGCGGACAGGCGGCCGTACAGCGGCAGGACCTCGGTGCCCGGGTAGCGCTTGCCCTCGATCGCGTCCTGCGCGTCGCGGATCTCGTTCTCGCCGGACAGGAACACGAGCACGTCGCCCGGGTCCTCCTGCGCCAGCTCGTCGAGGGCGTCGGTGATGCCCTGCAGGGTGTCGCGGTCGTCGGCAGCGTTGCCGCTGTCACCGGTGCGGGAGTCCGACTCGTCGTCGGCGGCGTCGTCCTGGTCTTCGGCGACGAGGGGGCGGTACCGGATCTCGACCGGGTAGGTGCGGCCGGACACCTCGATGATGGGGGCGTCGTCGAAGTGCTTCGAGAACGACTCCGGGTCGATGGTCGCACTCGTGATGATGAGCTTCAGGTCGGGGCGCCGGGGGAGCAGCCGCTTCAGGTAGCCGAGCAGGAAGTCGATCGTCAGGGACCGCTCGTGCGCCTCGTCGATGATGATCGTGTCGTACCGCTTGAGGTCGCGGTCGAAGTGGATCTCGTTCAGCAGGATGCCGTCGGTCATCAGCTTCACGCGGGTCTCGGAGCTGACCTTGTCGGTGAACCGGACCTGGTAGCCCACGAGTCCGCCGAGTTCGCCGCCGCCCAGTTCTTCCGCCACACGCTCCGCGATGGTCCGGGCTGCGATCCGACGGGGCTGGGTGTGCCCGATGTGCTCCCGACCGAGCTCGAGGCAGATCTTCGGCAGCTGGGTCGTCTTGCCCGAGCCGGTGGCCCCGGCGACGATGACCACCTGGTTGTCACGGATGGCAGCCGCGATGTCGTCCCGCCGCTGCGAGACCGGCAGTTCGGGCGGGTACGTGATGACGGGCAGCGGAGAAGACATGAGCATTCCAGGATACAGGCGCGCCGGGAGGGAGGGGCGTCAGACGATCTGCCCGGCCAGCGCGTCCGCCGACCGGGACGGCAGGTCACACACCCGGTCGTGGCAGACGTACGCAGCGGGGTCGAGCACATCGCGTCCCTCGAACAACGAGAACCCCGCCGCGGCCCAGTCGCGGGCCTGTTCCGGCGTGGTGGTGGCGACGACCGTGCCGGGGCGCCGAGCACGGTGTGCAACGGCCCGCATCGGATCGTCGGTGCTGCTCGTGACGACGACGATCTCCCGTGACGGGCGCTGCAGGGCGAGGGCGACACCGAGGGCGTCCGCGTGGCCCAGGGGGCGTTCGGTCCCGGTGCGGGCCCGGTCGGCGACGAGTCGTGCCGCGGCGGTCCGCAGCTCTTGGTCGCCCGTCAGTGCCCCGAGTGTCGCGGCGGCCGATGCCAGCGCCACCGTGCCGGACCGCATCGCGGTCTGCGGCTGTTCGCCGGTGACAGTCCCCGCAGCGGCCAGCACCGGGTCGACGTCGAAGCGCTCGGCCAGACCGTCGTCGACGAGCGAGCGTGCGACGGTCGCGTAGGAGACCTCGCCCGTCACCAGGGCCAGTTCGAGCAGCCCTTCGGCCAGCAGCCCGACGTCCTCGACGGTGGCCGGTGCCGAGGACGCCCCGCGCGGTGTGCTGGACCGCACCGACACGTGGCCGTCCTGCACGTGGGCGGCGAGGACCGCGTCGGCCGCACCCCGGGCGAGCGCGACGAGTTCCGGATCACCGTGCCGTGCGCCGGCGATCGCGAGCCCCCGGATCGCCAGGCCGTTCCACCCCGTGAGCACCTGGTCGTCCAGCGGTGGTGGGTCGAGCTGTGCGCGCTCGGCGATCGGTCGGCGGTACCACTCGCCCTCGACCCGACGGCCGTCGATGGTCGATTCGCTGTCCTGTGCGGCGACGAACGCCCCGTCGGCGCGGCGCAGGGTGTCCCGCAGGAAGTCGGCGATGCCACGGGCCTGCTCGGCACCGGCGACCGCGAGCAGCCCCGCGTTGTCGGAGAGCATCCGTTCGTAGTGCGGCACGCTCCAGTCGCGCCTGGTGGCGTACCGGAAGACGCCGCCGTCGGCGTCGGTCAGCTCGGACGCGCGGATCGCGTGCAACGACCGGTCGAGCAACCCGTCGGCGTCGGCGTCGCCGTCGGCCGCCGCGTCGGCGACGAACTCGAGCAACGGTGTGCTCGGGAACTTCGGCGCGCCGCCGAAACCACCGTAGGTGGTGTCTTCTGCTTGCAACAGCTGGCTCGTGACGGCCCGGACGGTGTCGACGGACGGGAGGCCCGGGTCGGCTCCGGCACCGCTCTCGCCCGAGCGGGCGGTCGCGTCCGCCACGGCACCCTGCCGGATCGCCGTCGCGATGGCCGAGGCGTTCGCGTCGACCTCGTGCCGACGTTCGGTCCAGGCGTCGAGCACCGCTGCCAGGATCTGCCGGAACGCCGGGACCTGCCCGACGGGCGTGGGTGGGAAGTACGTCCCCGCGAAGAAGACGTGGCCGTCGGGCGTCAGGAACGTCGTCAGCGGCCAGCCGAGCTGCTGCGTGAACGCACTCGCCGAGGCCATCAGGCTCGCGTCCACGTCAGGGCGCTCTTCGCGGTCGACCTTGACCGACACGAAGTCCCGCCGGAGCAGCTCGCCGATCTCCGGGTCGGCGAAGCTCTCGCGCGCCATGACGTGGCACCAGTGGCACGTGGCGTACCCCACGGACACCAGCACCGGGACCTCGCGCTCGCGTGCTTCGGCGAAGGCTTCGGGGCCCCATTCGCGCCAGTCGACCGGGTTGTCGGCGTGCAGCCGCAGGTAGGGGCTGACTGAGGTGCCGAGGCGGTTGTCGTTCATGGCTCCAGCGTGCCCTCGGGCGACTGGACGGACCACCGCTCGGGGGGATCTGTGGACGAGCTGCCCCCTGTGCACAGGCCGCACAGGGGGATCAGCGCGGGAGCCATCCCGTGATCGACGCGAGCCGTGCGGCCACCTGGGCGGGGCTCTGGCCGTCCGTGTCCACCCGGGTGACGGTGTCCGCGGTGACCGAGTCGAGCCTCCCGGCCGTCCGCGTGCTGTGCGCGAGCTGCGCCTGCGGGACCGCGCCACCCGCCCGTCGTGCGAGCCGTTCGGCGGTCGTGTCGTCCGCGGCGCGGAGCAGGACGACACGCACCAGCGGGTCGTCGCCCATCGCCGCAGCGAGGCGCTCGTGTTCGAGCACGGACACGGTGTTCGTGTAGACGAGCCGGTGGTGTCCGATCGCCCGGTAGCCGGCCCAGAGCGCGGCGAGGTTCCGCTCCGTCAGGTGCGCCTCGGGGTGTTCGACGTGCGGTGCCGGGTGGGCCAGGTCGAGCAGGTCGCCCTCGATCACCGCGTGCCGGACGTCCGCCGCGACGAGCAGGTCGTGCAGCGCCTCGGCCGCCGTCGACTTGCCCACGCCGGAGCGTCCGCCGATGAACAGGACCTCCGACCGGAACACGGTGTCAGCCCAGGTCGAGGGAGAGGAGTGCGAGTGCGGCGTCCTCGGGACCGTAGTCGAACAGGTGCTCCCAGAAGGGGTCGTCGGCCCACGGCACGTCGCCGTCCACAGGGGTGGCGCGGGCGGTCTCGACGAGCCAGTCGAGTTCGGGGAGGACGGCGGTCGCGAACTCCGGCGGTTCCCATCCCAGTGCGCGTGCCGCCGTGGTGTCGAGGACGAACGGCGGTCGTGACGACCACGGCGTGCCGCCGACGAAGGCGGGCGCGTCCTCGTCGAGCAGGACCTCGTCGAACCGGTGGTCCAGGTGCCCGCCGATGGTCCGGACGATCTCGAGCGCGGTCGGGGCCGAGGCGTCCGCGACGTTGAGGATCCGGCGGTCCGGCGCGTCCGCGACCACACGGACGAGCGAGCCGATGCCGCTCGCCGCCGTCGTGTGGTCGACGCCGCGGCCGTGGTCGGCGAGCAGGACGCGTTCCCGGCCGTCGAGCACACGGCGGACGACGAACCACTCCCGTGGGCGGCCGATGCCGACGCCGTACACCTTGGACGGGCGGAGCACCGTGACCGGGGCACCGTGGTCGAGCAGGACCTGCTCGGCCGCCACCTTCGCGGCGCCGTAGCCGTCACGACTCGTCGGGTCGCCGTCGCCGGCGGTGACCGTGGGCTGGATCTCGGTGACCGCGCCGCCGAACACCGGCTTGTCGAGCGAGTTCGCGTGCCGCCCCTGCTCGTCGGCGTACACCGACCTGGACGACACGAAGACCGTCGAGCCGACGTCGTCGAGGAACGGCAGGAGCTGCTGGGCGTCATCACGGGTCAGGCCGACGGTGTCGACGAGCAGGTCGGCTCCCGGGCGCAGCAGGTCGCGCAGGACGGACCGGTCGCGGCGGTCGCCGGACGTGAACGTGGCGCCGGAGGCGGTCAGAGCGTCCGCTGCGGGGCCGCCCCGGCGGGCCAGGACGTCCACCTGCCAGTCGTCGCCGCCCCGGCCGGACGCGTCGAGGAGCTCGCGTGCGACCGCCGAACCGATGCCGCCGGTGCCGCCGAGGATGACCGCGCGTCTGGTGCTCATGGTGCAACGGTAGTGCGGCGCGGACGTCGGCCGGCGGCAGTCAGCCGGCCGCAGTCAGTCGGCGGCCGCCGGCCAGGTGCGGCCGTCGTTCCGCGATCGGATCGGTCAGGACGCCAGTTGCTCGTGCCGCCACCAGTCGGCCAGCGAGCCGTCGTAGACCTGCACCCGGTCGTGCCCGAGCACCGTCAGGGCCAGGGCGTCGACGCACGCGGCGCTGCCCACCCCGCAGTAGGTGACGATCTCGTCGGCGCCGATCACCGCGGCGAAGGCCCGCTCGAGTTCGGCCCCGCGCAGGTACGCGTTCGTCTCGGGGTCCACCAGCGAGTCCGCCGTGATCGGGGTGCTGCCCGGCACGATCGGCGGGTGGTCGTCGCCCAGGGCAGCCCACGAGGCGGCGAACACCAGGGACGCCGGCTCTTCGCCGGAGACGGCACGGGTCACGCGGTCGTGGTCGGCCCAGAGCGCGCGTTCTTCGCCGGCCAGGAACGCGCCGGCGTCTGGGCCGGACGGCGCCGCCGGCGCGCGGAGTGCACCCACGCGGACCGGCCGGCCTTCGTCGCGCCACTTCGTGAAGCCGCCGTCGAGCACCGCGACCGAGTCGAAGCCGAACGAGCGGAAGATCCACCACAGGCGCGCCGACCACTCACCGACGCTGTCGTCGTAGATGACCACGGTCGACGTGTTGGTCACGCCGAGCTGCCCCGCGGCGGCCTCGAAGCGCTCGGCACCGGGGCGGGTGAAGGGGACGTCGGCGTCGGCGGCCGAGAAGTCGTCGATCAGGTCGGCGAAGCGGGCGCCGGGCACGTGGCCGCGCTGTTCGTGGGCGTCGCGTCCGGGCAGCCAGGTGGTGTCGAACCCGGCCCCGACCGTGTGCACCGAGGCGTCGAGCACGACGAGCTCGTCAGCACCGAGGTGGTCTGCGAGCCACTGCGTCGACACGAGTGGTGAGGTCAGGACGGGGGCCATGCGGGCCACCATAATCCGCACCCCTGACGTGGGCCAGAGTCGTGGACACACGGCGCAACCGGGGGTGCGTGTGTGGGCGGTGACCGACGGTCCACCAGTCGTTCGACGAGTGGTCCGTCGGAACATGCGCGGGCACCGAGTGCGTGCGCATCCGTCGACGATGCACGCGTTGTTCGACAGGTGGATCGTCGTGAAACGGGTGTCGCCGCAGCCCCCCCCGCACAACGGCCCACCCCGGCAGTACCGGAGCGGGCCGCAGCGCAGCGCGAGCGTCAGTGCGCGGCGGCGGGGATGCTCCCGGTCGTCGCGGACCCGGCGCGGGCGAGCCGCTCGAGCCGGACCGACTGCCGGTTGATGAGCAGTCCGCCGGCCAGGGCGACGAGCACGAGCACGCCGGCCGAGATGCCGAACGCCACGTGGTACCCGTCGAGCGTGGCCTGGGCCTGCTGCAGCTTCGTCGGGGCGGCGGACAGCCCGGACAGGCTGTTCGACACCACGTCGGCGAAGATCGTCGACAGCAGGGCCGTGCCGATCGAGCCACCGATCTGCTGCATGGTGTTGACGGTTGCCGAGGCCACACCGGCGTCGGCCCGGGCGACCCCGGTGGTCGCGGTGTTCATGGCGGACGAGAAGATCGTGCCCATGCCGAGACCGATGACGATCAGCGCCGGCAGGACGGTGCCCGCGTAGGAGCTGTCCAGGTCGGTGCGGAGCAGCAGGAGCAGTCCGGTCGCGGCGACCAGGCCACCGGCGAAGATGAGGATCTTCGGCCCGACGCGCGGCAGCAGGCGGCCACCGATCTGCGTCGCCGAGATCATGATCGACAGCGGCATCGGCAGGAACGCGAGACCGGTCTGCAGCGAGCTGAAGCCCAGGGTCTGCTCCAGGTAGTAGGTCAGGAACAGGAAGATGCCGAACATGCCGATCGCGACGAGGCCGATCGCGATGAACGAGCCGCCGCGGTCACGGTCGAGCACGACGCGCAGGGGCAGCAGCGGGTGGGCGACGCGGGTCTCGATGAACACGAACGCGGCGATCAGCACGACACCACCGGCGAGCATGGCGATCGTGACGGGGGAGTCCCAGCCGTTCGTCTCGGCGTTCGAGAAGCCGTAGACGACGCCGACCAGACCGAGCGTGATGGTGATGACGCCGAGCACGTCGATGCGCGGACGCTCGACCTTCGGCGGCTTCTCCATGAAGACGAGGGCGCCGATCACGCCGAGCGCGGCGAAGACGACGTTGACGTAGAGGCACCAGCGCCAGGACGCGTACTCGGTCAGCACGCCGCCGAGCAGCAGGCCGATGGCCGCGCCGGAGCCGGCGATGGAGCCGAAGATGCCGAACGCGCGGCCACGTTCCTTGGGGTCGCGGAACGTGGTGGTCAGCATGCCGAGTGCGGACGGGGCGAGCAGCGCGCCGAAGACACCCTGCAGTGCGCGGGCCGCGACGAGCAGGCCGAACGAGTCGGCCAGGCCACCGAGCACCGAGGCGACGGCGAAGCCGACGAGCCCGATGATGAAGGTGTTCTTGCGTCCGAACAGGTCGCCGAGGCGCCCGCCGAGCAGCAGCAGCGAACCGAAGGCCAGCGAGTACGCGGTGACGATCCACTGTCGCTGGTCGGTGCCGAAGTCCAGGTCGGCCTGGGCCGAGGGCAGGGCGATGTTCACGATGGTCGCGTCGAGCACGACCATCAGCTGTGCGAGGGCGATGACCGCCAGGGCGATCCAACGGTGGTTGCTCTTGGCGGGGGTGGTGCCCGGAGTCGTGGGTGCTGTCCCGGTGGGGGTCGGCACGGTGTGTTCTGCCGTCACGGCAGCCTCCTCGAGAAGGTTGGAGGGTGAGGTGGAGGTGCGCGCCGTCGGGCACTCCGGTGGTGTGGTGGTGACGAAACCGGATGCGAGGCATCCGTTTGTGGCCAGTGTAGACCGAAACGGAAGGATGGCATCCACTTGTTCCCAGAAAGTGCAACTACGGTCAGATCGTGAGCACCACCGAGTCCGCGTCCGACCTCGAGCGACCGCTGCGCGCCGACGCTGCGCGCAACCGCGAGCTGATCCTGCAGACGGCACGCAAGTGCTTCGCGGAACGCGGACTCTCCGTCACGCTGAACGACATCGCGCACGAGGCCGGTGTCGGCGTCGGCACCGTCTACCGCCGGTTCGCCGACAAGGACTCCCTGATCGAGGCGCTGCTCGCCACCAAGTTCGAGGCCATGAACGACGCCGCAGCGCGCGCCGCGGACGTGTCCGACCCGCGTGAGGCACTCCGGGTCTACCTGATGGGCGTCTTCGCGTTCCGCGCCCGCGACCGTGCCCTCGCCGACGCCATCGTCCGTGCCGGCAAGGCCCGCCCGTCCATCGTGCAGGAGCGCGACCGGCTCGAACGTCAGGTCGCCGCGATCATCGGCCGTGCCGAGACCGCCGGCGTCGTCCGGACGGGCTTCGACTACCGCGACCTGCCGATGCTCACGGCGATGGTCGGCGCGGTCGCCGACGCCACCCGCGAACACGACCCGGACGCCTGGCGCCGCTACGCGGAGCTCCTGATCCAGGGTGTCCTGCCGGGCACGGACGACACCGCGCCGATGCTCGGCGACCCGCTCGACCGCGAGTCCATCGAACGCGCGCTGCACGCGCAGTCCTGACCACTGCGGTCTGGAGGCCCGTGGCGGCGCCGCCACGGGCCT
>NZ_MJGM01000006.1:0-43483 GCF_001864905.1 Curtobacterium sp. MCBA15_007 | reverse complement strand
CACGGGCCTCCAGACCGGCGGTGGTCGCCACCAGCGCGCCCACCGCGACGGGCGCGGCCGGACCGGCCGGACCTGCCTGGCCGGCTAGAGCCAGCTGGGGATCCAGTAGTGCGACCGGACGAAGTCCCACGGCACCTGCATCGCCGTCCACATCGGGTACCAGTAGACCGAGGCCAGCACGACGACGCCCAGGTACACGCCGACCCACAGGATCGCCCGCGACCGGCGTGACCGTTCGTCGCTCCGTCTGCCGAGCACCAACCCGATCGCGGCGGCCAGCGCCATCAGCATGTAGGGCTCGAAGGCGATCGTGTAGAACTGGAACACCGTCCGGTCGACGTACATCAGCCAGGGCAGGTACCCCGCCGCGACGCCGAGCAGGACGAAGCCGTACTCCCACTTCCGGCGCAGGACCCAGAGCACGAGCAGCGCCACCGTCGCGATGACCGAGGCGTACCAGATGAACGGGTTCGCGATGCCGGTGATCGCCTCGCCGCAGCGGTCCGCCCAGCAGCCGTCCTGCCCGGCGTCCGTGCCGACGTAGAACATCGACGTGGGGCGCTGCATCACGAGCCAGAGCAGCGGGTTCGCCTGGTACGAGTGCGGGGTGTGCAGCCCGATGTTGAAGGCGTAGATCTCCGACTGGTAGTGCCACCAGTTCTGCAGGCTGTCCGGCACCCAGGCGAGGAGCCCCGTCCACCGTTCGCCGCCCGACGACAGCCAGTTGCGGTCCCAGCCGTCCTTCGACACGAACCATCCGGTCCACGACGCCACGTAGGTCACCGCGGCGATCGGCACGGTCAGCAGGAACGACACCGGTGCCTGCTGCAGCAGCGCGCTCGACGACCAGAACTCCACCCCGGCCCGGCGGCGCATCATCATGTCGCTCAGCACCGAGTACACGGCGAAGAACGCCAGGAAGTACATCCCCGACCACTTCGTCGCCGCCGCCAGCCCGAGGGCCAGGCCCATCGCGAACAACCACGGTCGCCACCAGAGCACCGGCCCCCACAGGGTGGTCCGGCCGGCGGCGGCGCGGGCGGCGACCCACGCGTCGAGCCGTCGTTGGCTGTGCCGCCGGTCGAGCAACAGCGCGCCGAAGCCCAGGATCACGAAGAACGTCAGGATGCCGTCGAGCAGCGTCACCCGCGACATCACGATGGCCTGCCCGTCGATCGCGAGCAGGAAGCCGGCGAGCGTGCCGATCATCGTCGAGCGGAACAGCGACCGGGCGATCACCGCGGTGAGGAACACCGTCGCGATGCCGAGCACGGCCACCGTGAAGCGCCAGCCGAACGAGTTGTCCGCCCCGAACAGCAGCATCCCGAGGCCGATCAGGTACTTGCCGAGCGGCGGGTGCGCGATGAACTCAGCGGCACTCGTGAAGACGTCCGTCTCGCCGCGGACGAACCGGTCGTCGGTCGTCGGGGCGCCGTCACCGCTCGGGTTCGCGGGCCAGGTGCCCTCGTACCCCAGGTGCACGATCGACCAGCCGTCCTTGACGTAGTACGTCTCGTCGAACACGAGCGAGTGCGGGTTGCCGAGGTTCACCAGCCGCAGCGCGGCGGCGAGGAGCGTCACGGCGAGCGGACCCGTCCACCGCCACACGGCGACCCGCTGCGACGTGGAGAGCACCCGCCCCCACCAGTCGTCCAGGCGCGAGCCGACCGGCCCGTCGGGCACGGCCGTGCGGTCGTCGGTCAGCTCGCTGGTCATCGCTGAGCATCCTACGGATCGACCTCTGTCCCCGCTGCGACGGGCGTGCATGCGCCGCGCGGCCGCGCTGGACGACGCCGGCGTCGCCGCGCCGGGCCGCGCCGGCGTCGCCGTGCGGGGACAATGGGTGCGTGATCGTCCTCGCAGCAACCCCCATCGGCAACCTCGGGGACGCCTCGCGCCGTCTCGTCGAGACCCTCTCCAACGCCACGGTCGTCGCGGCGGAGGACACCAGGACCGCCATCCACCTGATGCGCGCCCTGGGCATCGAGAACCGTCCGCGGCTCATCGCCCTGCACGAGCACAACGAGCGGGCGAAGGCGTCCGAGGTCGTCGAGCTCGCCCGTGACGAGGACGTCGTCGTCCTCACCGACGCCGGCATGCCCGCGATCAGCGACCCGGGCTTCCCGCTCGTCGAGGCCGCAGCCGCAGCCGGGGTCACCGTCACCGCGCTGCCCGGGCCGTCGGCCGTGCTGATGGCGCTCGCCGTGTCCGGGCTGCCGACGGACCGCTTCACGTTCGAGGGGTTCCCGACCCGCAAGGCCGGGGAACGCCGCCGCGTCTTCCAGGCGCTGGCGGGGGAGCAGCGGACCATGGTGTTCTTCGAGTCGCCGCACCGGCTGGCCGAGACCCTGGCCGACATGGCGATCGGGTTCGGGGGCGACCGCCGCGCTGCGGTCTGCCGTGAGCTCACCAAGCTCTACGAAGAGGTCCGCCGCGGGCCGCTCGACGAACTCGTCACGTGGGCATCCGAGGGCGTGCGGGGCGAGATCTGCATCGTCGTCGCCGGGGCCGCCGAGGCCAACGAAGAGGCATCGCTCGACGACGGGGTGCGCCTGGTGCTCGAGCGGGTGGCCGCCGGCATGCGCATGAAGGAGGCCGCCGCGGCGGTCGCGGACGCGACCGGGCTGTCGAAGCGCGACCTGTACGAAGGGGCGCTCGCGGCGCGCTGAGCGGGGCTCGTCACGTTCGCGTCCGCCGGTCTGGAGGCGCGGGGCGGGCCCGCCACGGGCCTCCCGGACCCGGTTCTCCACAGTCCACCGCAGCACGCGTCATCAGCGTTCGGAGCGCCCGTAGGATGGTCCGCATGTCCGCCGGGTCCTCGTTCAGCATCACCACGCCGATCTTCTACGTGAACGACGTGCCCCACATCGGGCACGCCTACACCGAGGTCGCCGCGGACTTCCTCGCGCGCTGGCACCGGCAGCGTGGTGACGACACCTGGCTGCTCACCGGCACCGACGAGCACGGGCAGAAGATCCTGCGCACCGCCTCGGCGAACGACGTCTCGCCCAAGGAATGGGCCGACCGCCTGGTCAACGACGCCTGGAAGCCACTGCTCGACACGGTCGACGTGGCGAACGACGACTTCATCCGCACCACCGACGAGCGCCACGAGCGTGGCGTGACGGCGTTCCTGCAGAAGCTCTACGACGACGGCTTCATCTACGCCGGTGAGTTCGAGGGCTTCTACTGCGTGGGTTGCGAAGAGTACAAGCAGCCGAGCGACCTGGTGGCCGGCACCGGTGCGTACGAGGGCCAGCAGGTCTGTGCGATCCACTCGATCCCGGTCGAGGTCCTGGCCGAGCGCAACTACTTCTTCCGGATGTCCGACTTCGAGCAGCGCCTGCTCGACCTGTACGAGTCGAACCCGCTGTTCATCCAGCCCGAGAGCGTCCGCAACGAGATCATCTCGTTCGTCAAGCAGGGGCTGCGCGACCTGTCGATCTCGCGCTCCAGCTTCGACTGGGGCATCACGATCCCCTGGGACAGCGACCACGTGCTCTACGTGTGGTTCGACGCCCTGCTCAACTACGTCACGGCGCTCGGCTACGGCACCGACGACGACGAGGCCTTCCAGCGCCTCTGGCCGAGCGTGCACATCGTCGGCAAGGACATCGCCCGGTTCCACGCCGTCATCTGGCCGGCGATGCTCATGGCCGCGGGGCTGCCCGTGCCGGAGCGCGTCTTCGGCCACGGCTGGCTGCTCGTCGGCGGCGAGAAGATGTCCAAGTCGAAGCTGACCGGCATCGCGCCGTCCGAGATCACCGACACGTTCGGGTCCGACGCGTTCCGCTACTACTTCCTGCGCGCCATCACCTTCGGGCAGGACGGCAACTTCAGCTGGGAAGACATCTCGGCGCGCTACCAGGCCGAACTCGCGAACGGCTACGGCAACCTGGCGTCCCGGCTGGTCGCGATGCTGCAGAAGTACTTCGACGGCGAGGTCCCGGCGCGCGCCGAACTGACCGAGTCCGACCAGGCGATCGATGCCCTGGCCGTCTCGGTCACCGAGCGTGCCGACGCCGCGATCGCCGCCTTCGCCCCGCACGAGGCGATCGCCAGCGTCTGGGAGCTCGTCGACGCCCTGAACGGCTACATCACCGAGCAGGCGCCGTGGGCTCTGGCGAAGGACGACGCCGAGCGCGAGCGCCTCGGCACGGTCCTGACCACCGCGCTCCGCGGCCTCGGCACCGTCACCGTCCTGCTGTCCCCGGTCATGCCGAAGGCGACCGAGAAGCTCTGGGCCTCGATCGGCGCCGGCGGGTCCGTCGCCGAGCAGCGGGTCGACCGCGCGTACGAGTGGCAGGGTGCGTCGCACGTGGTGCCACTGGAGAGCGGGCTGTTCCCCCGGATCGAGCAGGTCTCCGAGTGACCGACGCCGAGTCGCACGTCCGGTCCCGCAGTGACGGGGCGTCCGGGGCCTCGAAGCGCGACCTGACGTACCCGCCGCTTCCCCAGGCGCTCGTCGTGCCGGTGTACGACAACCACACCCACATGGAGATCGCCGACGGTGTCGGCGACGGGGGTGACGGTCCGCTCGAGTACCGCGAGCACCTCGACCGTGCTTCCAGCGTCGGCGTCCGCGGTGTCGTGCAGGTCGGCACGGACCTCGCCACCTCGGAGTGGTCCGCGTCGATCGCCGCTCGGGAGCCCCGGGTCCTGGCGGCCGTCGCGCTGCACCCGAACGAAGCGCCCGTACTGCAGGAACAGGGGCTGCTCGACGAGCACCTCGCCGGCATCGAACGGCTCGCCGCGCTGCCGCGGGTCCGGGCGATCGGTGAGACCGGCCTCGACTTCTTCCGCACCGGCGAGGACGGTCGCGACGCCCAGGTCCGTTCGTTCGAGGAGCACATCCGCATCGCGAAGGAGCACGACCTCGCGCTGACGATCCACGACCGCGATGCGCACGACGCCGTGGTCGAGGTCCTCGACCGCGTGGGTGCCCCGGAACGCACCGTCTTCCACTGCTTCTCCGGCGGACCGGACCTGGCCCGGCTCTGCGCCGAGCGCGGCTGGTACATGTCCTTCGCCGGCACCGTGACGTTCAAGAACGCCGCGCAGCTGCGAGAAGCCCTGGTCGTTGCCCCGCGGCACCTGATCATGATCGAGACCGACGCGCCGTTCCTGACGCCCACCCCGTTCCGTGGTCGTCCGAACGCGCCGTACCTCATCCCGCTCACCCTGCGGTCGATGGCAGACACCCTGGGCACCGATGCCTCGATGCTCGCGGCCCAGATCGCCTCGAACACCGAGCTCGTCTACGGTGCGTGGGACGCCGAGCCCGTGACGGTGGACGAGTAGTCGTGGGTGCCCTGCTCGGCCCGGCAGAGATCCGGGAACTCGCGGCCGAACTCGACGTCACCCCGACGAAGAAGCTCGGCCAGAACTTCGTGCACGACGCCAACACCGTGCGGCGCATCGTGTCCGTCGCCGGCGTCACCCGGTCGGCGCAGGTGCTCGAGATCGGCCCGGGGCTCGGGTCGCTGACACTCGGGTTGACCGAGACCGGCGCCCCCGTCACCGCGGTCGAGATCGACAAGCGCCTGGCCGCCAAACTGCCGTCGACGGTGTCGTCGATGCAGCCCGACGCCAGACTGACGGTCGTGCAGCAGGACGCCATGACCGTCGCCGCCGCGGACCTCGACGTCGAGCCGACGCACCTCGTCGCGAACCTGCCGTACAACATCTCGGTGCCCGTGCTCCTGCACCTGCTCGCGACCTTCCCGTCGATCGAGCGGTCGCTCGTGATGGTGCAGGCCGAGGTCGGGTACCGGCTCGCCGCCGGCCCCGGCAGCAAGGTCTACGGTTCGCCGAGCGTCAAGGCCGCCTGGTACGGGTCGTGGAGCACCGCCGGGCTCGTCAGCCGGCAGGTCTTCTGGCCGGTGCCGAACGTCGACAGCGTCCTGGTGGCCTTCGACCGGCACGAGCCCCCGGGTGACGAGCGTCTGCGGTCGCGGGTGTTCACGCTGGTGGACGCCGCGTTCCAGCAGCGGCGCAAGATGCTGCGGCAGAGCCTGTCCGGGGTGCTCGGCGGCAGTGCGCACGCGTCCGAGGTGCTGACGGCGGCGGGCATCGACCCGACCGCCCGGGGCGAGGCGATCGGTGTGGACGACTTCGTGCGGCTCGGGCGGACGGTCCTGGCGGCTGCGGAGTAGTCCGTCCCTCCCCGCGAGCGAAATACGGAATGTTTCGGGGTGTCCGGTCGGTGCTCCTACGGTTGATCGCATCAACCAAGGAGGCATCATGGGATCCACCGAGTCGCCCCTCTCGCCCCGCCGGGTGCCGAGCCCGTCCACAGCAGCCGAGCGCCGAGCGTTGTTCGCACGGACGCCTCGGCCTGAGGGCACGTTCGAAGAGCGCCGCGAGCGTCGGCGGCGTGCGATCGAGGCGATCGATCCGGACTGCCGCGTCGAGCCGATCGAGCGTCTGCGCCGGGTGCCCTGACCGTGTTCGAGTCGCTCGGTTCCGATGACTTCGACGAGCACCGGGTCCTGGAGTTCCACAGATGCTCCGGCCGACCCGCCGCGGTCCTCGTGGAGACGAGTTTCATCGAGTGCGTTCTCCACCGTGCGGAGCCACAACATGCCCGAGCTGCGGCGTTCTGGGATCACCTCGACCTGGCCGACACGAGCATCGTGTACAGCGGGTTCGCCGAGTTCGAGATCTTCGAATCAGCGCATCGCAAGGGACCGCGGGCGGCACGTCAGCACAAATCGGCCTGGCGGGACCTGCTGAGTTCGACCCAGATGCACTGGGCCAGTGTCGACGCGGTCGCCGATGACGTCCCCGGCCTCATGGAAGAGTTCGGCCTGACCGCTGCAGGTGCCGCGCTTGTTGCCACGGCTGAGCACTGGGAGGTCGACGGCTTCGTGACCGTCGATCCTTCGTTCGGTGTGGTGGACCGGGCACGCCTCCCGCTGATGATCGACGTCGAGGGCGCTCTCTTGGCGCGACGCCTGCGTACCAGCTGACCGCGATGGTGCGAGGTTCCGTGGTCCGGTGCGAGCCGAAGTGGCTCGCACCGGACCACAGAACCTCGCACCATTCGAGGCACCCGGGTCAGTGCTCGCGGGACGCCATCATCTCGAGGATCTGCTGGTGGTTGCCGTTCCGCTCGGCGAAGCGCAGCGGGTGCACGTTCTGCACCAGGATCTCCGGTGCAGCACCGGACTCGATGAGCGCCATGACCTCGTCGGCGAAGGCGTCGAGCGGCATCCCACCGAAGTCGGCGCCGCCCATCAGGTCGGTCATGACGGCCGGCGGGGCGAGCTCGAGCACCTCGAGCGACGAACCGACGAGCTGCTGGCGCAGGGCCTGCGTGTAGGCGTGCACACCGGCCTTCGTCGCGCTGTACGTCGGCGACGCGGTGAGCGGGACGAACGCGAGGCCGGACGTCACGGTCATCAGGGTGGCCGAGGGCTGGGCGAGCAGGTGCGGCAGGAACGCGTCGATGAGCCGGATCGTGCCGACCAGGTTCGTCTGGACGAGTTCGAGGGCATCGTGGATGTGCCCGGGGTCGCGGAGGTCTTCGTCGCGCATGATCCCCGACATGGTGATCAGGGCATCGAGCGACGGGTAGGCCTCGAGCACCGAGGTGGCAGCGGCTTCGATCGACGACGCATCGGCGACGTCGATCTGCACGGTGCCAAAGCCGTGCTCGGCGGCGAGGGAGTCGAGGAGAGCCTGGCGACGGCCGCCGATGACGACGGTGCTGCCGGCGGCCCGCAGGCGCTGGGCGAGCGCGAGACCGATGCCCGAGGTCGCGCCGGGGATGAAGACGGTGGAGTTCGTGATGTCCATGACCACCACGATGCTCCGCGGACGGGGTCCCAACCAGAGCGCAGTCATCGGGGGATCGGCGATCCCTGGCACCTCGCCACGAACCGGACCATGATCGACCCATGGACCGTGCCGCACTCGCCGACTTCCTCCGCCGTCGCCGCGAGCTGCTGCGCCCCGAGGACGTCGGCCTCGGGCAGGGCCCGCGACGCAGGACTCCGGGGCTCCGCCGTGAAGAGGTCGCTGCCCTCGCCGGCATGTCCGTGGACTACTACACGCGACTCGAGCAGCAGCGTGGCCCGCAGCCGTCCGAGCAGATGATCGCCGCGATCGCCCGCGCCCTGCGGTGCAGCCTCGACGAGCGCGACCACCTGTTCCACCTGGCCGGGCAGAACGCCCCGACCCGGATGCACCGCGCCGACCACGTCGACCCGGCGATCCTGCGGGTGCTCGACCGGCTCGAGGACACCCCGGCGATCGTCGTCAGCCATCTGGGCGAGACCCTGGTCGAGAACCGGCTCGCGGCGGCACTGCTCGGGTCGTCCGTCAGCCTGCCCGGCAACGAGCGCTACCAGGCGTGGCGGTGGTTCGTGACCGGGAAGGAGCTCGCGAAGTACGCGCCGGAGCAACACGAGCGACTGGCCCGGGTCGTGGTGGCGTCGCTGCGGGCGGCGGTGGGGCTCGCGGGCCCGGGCGATCGTCGGGCGACCGAACTCGTCGCCGAGTTGCAGACGCGCAGCCCCGAGTTCCGCGACCTCTGGGCCAAGCACGAGGTGGCCACCCGCTGGTCGGACAACAAGACCATCGTGCAGCCGGAGCTCGGGCGCATCACCGTTGACTGCCAGGTGCTGCACACCGACGACCAGGCGCAGGCACTGCTGTTGTTCACCGCGCCTCCAGGATCAGAGGACGCGCAGAAGCTCGAGCTCCTCGGCGTCGTCGGACAGCAGACCTTCGCCGGCTGACGACCTCGCACGGTGCGCGTTCGCTCGGCTCGTGCGAGTTTGGTCGACCCCGCACGGTGCCAGGTTGGTGAGCCCGTGCATCGTCGACCGCTTGGTGCCGCCTTACAGTCCGCCACCGAGCGGCCAACCTCGCACCGACCGGACAAGCGCGCACCGTGCGACCCGCCCCGCCCGCCCGACCCGCACCGCCCCGCCACCGAGAAGCAACGCCGCGTCACACACTTGGCCGCGTGCGGTATACCGTGCCTAGGGTGGGGGCGTGAGCACTCCGCGCGTGTACGTCATCCACGAGAACCCCGAGTGGTTCCCGCCGCTCGCCGCCGCCTTCGAGGCCGAGGGCGTCCCGGTCGAGGAGATCCTGCTGACCGAGGGGCAGATCGACCTCGCGGCCGAGCCGGCACCCGGCGTGTACTGGAGCCGCATGTCCGCGAGCTCCCACACCCGCGGCCACGAGCACAGCAAGGAGTACACCCGCGCCGTCCTCGGGTGGCTCGAGCGAGCGGGTCGCCAGGTCGTCGGCGGCAGTCACGTGCTCGAGCTCGAGGTGTCGAAGGTCGCCCAGCACGGCCTCCTGCAGCAGGCCGGCTTCGACGTGCCCCGCACCACCGCCGTGTTCGGCACGACGACGCTCAAGCAGGCGGCGAAGGACTTCACGAACGGCCAGGACGTCCCGTTCATCACGAAGCACAACCAGGGCGGCAAGGGCCTGGGCGTGCGGCGCTTCGACTCGCTCGCCGAGTTCGACGCCTACGTCGACAGCCCCGAGTTCGAGGCCCCGGTCGACGGCATCACGCTGCTGCAGGAGTACCTGACGGCTCGCGAACCCTTCATCACCCGCGTCGAGTTCGTCGGCGGCGAGTTCGTCTACGCCGTCCGTGTCGACACCAGCGCCGGCAGCTTCGAACTGTGCCCCGCCGACGCGTGCGAGGTGCCCCAGGCCATTGCCGGCGCCGTCTGCGACGTGCCCGGTACCGAGACCGCCGGTGCGCCCCCGGCGTTCGCCGTCCGGACCGAGATCACCGCTGGCCACCCGCTGGTCCAGCAGCTCCGCACGTTCCTCGCCGACCAGCGAATCACCATCGCGGGCGTCGAGTTCATGGAGACGACGGACGGCCGCACCGTCGTCTACGACATCAACACGAACACGAACTACAACCCTGCTGTCGAGGAGTCCGCGCCGGCCTCCGGCCCGCGCTCCATCGCGGAGTACCTCGGCGGCCTGCTGGCTGCCGAGTACGCGGCCGAGCTCACGGCCTGAGACCGCAAGGACCACCGGACTGGAGGCCCGTGGCGGGCCCGCCACGGGCCTCCAGTCCCCTTTCCCACACCCCCAAGGAACCCACGTGCGATTCGGATACTGGACCCCGCTCTTCGGCGGCTGGCTGCGCAACGTCGACAACGAGAACATGCCGGTCACCTTCGACTACGTGAAGCGCCTGGCGCAGCGCGCCGAGCGGATCGGCTTCGACCTGACGCTCGTGCCGGAGCTCAACCTCAACGACATCAAGGGCACGGCGGCGCCCTCGCTCGAGGCGTGGTCCCTCGCGGCGGCGATCGCGGCGACGACCGAGCGCCTGGAGATCATGGCGGCGATGCGTCCCGGCTACCACCTGCCCGCGGTGACGGCGAAGCAGGCGGCGACGATCGACGACATCTCGTGCGGCCGGTTCACCTTCAACGTCGTGAGCGCCTGGTGGGCGGAGGAGGCGAAGCAGTACGGCGGGATCTTCTCGGAGCACGACGACCGGTACAAGCGCACCGCGGAGTTCGTCGAGGTCATGAAGGGCCTGTGGCGCGAGACCCCGTACTCGTTCTCGGGTGAGTACTACGACATCGAGAACGCCCACCTCGAGCCGAAGCCCCGCGTGACGCCGCGCATCTACGCCGGTGGTGAGAGCGAGGCCGGCAAGGCCGCGATCACCGGGTACGCCGACGCCTACCTGACCCACGGCGGCACGGCCCCGGAGCTCCGCGCGAAGATCGACGAGATGAAGCGCCGCCGCGTCGACGCCGGGCTGCCGCCGTTCGAGGCGTTCGGCATGGCCGCCTACGTCATCGTCCGCGAGACCGAGGAAGAGGCGCAGGCCGAGTTCGCCCGGATCACCGACGTGCAGCACGGCACGGCGTACGAGTCGTACCAGGACTTCATCTCGAAGTCGCAGCTCGAGCACGTGCCCTCGCTCGAGGACTACTCGGTGTCGAACCGCGGCCTGCGCCCCGGGTTCGTCGGCACCCCCTCGCAGGTGGCCGACCGCATCAAGGAGTTCGAGGACGCCGGCGTCGACACGCTCCTGCTGCAGTTCTCGCCACAGCTCGAGGAGATGGACCGCTTCGGCGAGCAGGTCATCCCACTCGTCCGGACGACGGCCCCGACCACCCCGACCGCCGCGGGTGTCTCGGAGCCGGTCTCGTGAGCACCGAGGACGACTGGGCCTTCGAGACCCGCCAGATCCGCGCCGGCTTCAAGGCCGACCCGGGCTGGGGCACGAACGTGCCGCCGATCGCACAGAGCGCCGCGTACGTGTACCCCTCGGGCGAGGACGCGGCCGCGCGCTTCATGCTCGACGCCCCCGGCCACACCTACACGCGGGTCAACAACCCGTCGGCGGCAGCGCTCGAACGCCGGATCGCCGACCTCGAGGGCGGGATCGGCGCGCTGGCGCTGGCGTCCGGGCAGGCGGCGACCTCGCTGGCCGTCCTCGGTGTCGCACGCGCCGGCGACCACGTGGTGTCGAGCGCCTCGCTGTACGGCGCGACCTACACGCTGTTCGCGTCGACCCTGCGGGACCTCGGCATCACCTTCACGTTCGTGCAGGACCCGACCGACCTGTCCGAGTGGGCGGCGGCGGTGCGTCCGGAGACGAAGGCGTTCTTCGGCGAGTCCATCCCGAACCCCCGCGGGGACGTCCTGGACTTCGCCGGGGTCTCCGGCGTCGCGCACCGGGCAGGTGTCCCGCTCATCGTCGACAACACCATCGCGACGCCGTACCTGGTCCGCCCGATCGAGCACGGTGCCGACATCGTCGTGCACTCGGCGACGAAGTACCTGGCCGGACACGGCAGCGCCATCGCCGGGCTCATCGTCGACAGCGGGAACTTCGACTGGGCGGCCCACGCCGACGCCTACCCGCAGCTGGCCACGACCGAGCAGTCCGGGTTCGCGAACACGAACTTCGCCGAGAAGTTCGGGCGGCGGGCGTTCATCCAGCGCACCCGCTCGAAGCTCTCCGCCGACCTCGGGCCCGCGATCGCACCGTTCAACGCGTTCCTGGTGCTGCAGGGCATCCAGACCCTGTCGCTCCGCATGGACCGACACGTGTCGAACGCCGCCGCCGTGGCGACCTGGCTCGACGCGCACGACCAGGTCGAGCACGTGCACTACGCCGGGCTGCCGGCCTCGCCGTGGCACCACCTGCAGCAGCGCTACGTGCCGAAGGGGCCGTCGGCGGTGCTGTCGTTCGACCTGGCCGGCGGGGTCGCTGCGGGCCGGCGGTTCGTCGCGGCGCTCGAGCTGTTCGACCACGTCTCGAACCTCGGGGATGTCCGCTCGCTCGTCGTGCACCCGGCGTCGACCACGCACGTGCAGATGACGTCCGCCGAGCGGGCGGCCGCCGGGGTGGGGGACGGACTCATCCGCCTGTCGATCGGCCTGGAGCACATCGACGACATCACCGCCGACCTGGCGCGGGGCTTCACGGCAGCTGCAGCGGGATAGGTTGGGGGCATGACCACGTTGGCCGCCCCGACCCGCGTGCGGACGCGCGCCCCCGGCAAGATCAACGTGTTCCTGTCCGTCGGGGCGCTGCAGGACGACGGCTACCACGACGTCGCCACGGCGTACCAGGCCGTGTCCCTGTACGAGGACGTCACCGCCGAGGCCGCCGACGACTTCTCGGTCACCTTCACCGGCCCGATCGACACGCGTGCCGTGCCGGTCGACGAGTCGAACCTGGCGATCCGTGCGGCCCGGCTCGTGGCCGACGCGGCCGGACACCGCGGTGGGGTGCGGCTGACCATCGACAAGCAGGTGCCGGTCGCCGGCGGCATGGGCGGTGGCTCCGCAGACGCGGCCGCGACCCTGCTCGCGGTCGACACGCTCTGGGGCACCGCGCTGGGGCGCGAAGAGCTGCTCCGGCTCGCCGCGCAGCTGGGCGCCGACGTGCCGTTCGCCTTCGCCGGCGGCACCGCCGTGGGCACCGGTCGCGGTGACGAGCTGAGCCCGGCGCTGGCCAAGGGCGAGTTCCACTGGGTCCTCGCCCTGAGCGACGACGGCCTGTCGACCCCCGCCGTCTACCGTGCGCTCGACGAGCACCGGGAGCGGTACCGCGCCGACATCTCCCCGGCGCCCTCGCACCCCGTGGTCGAGGCGAACGTGCTGCAGGCCCTGCGCGCGGGCGACCCCGACCTGCTCGCCGACTGCGTGCACAACGACCTGCAGGCACCGGCCATGCGCCTGCAGCCCCGGCTCGCGGCGACGCTGGAGCTCGGTGAGAAGTCCGGTGCCCTGGCCGGGCTGGTGTCCGGCAGCGGCCCGACCGTGGCGTTCCTGGTGGGGGACCGCGACGCCGCGCTCGAGCTGCAGGTCGAGCTCAGTGCCGCCGGGCTCGTCGCACTCCGTGCCACCGGACCGGTGCACGGCGCACGCGTGGTGCACTGACCCGTCGCTCGACCCGGTCGGCCGACGGTCGGCGTCCCACCGTCAGCGGCTGTACTTCCAGAGGATGACCGTGCCGGTGTGCCAGTAGCGCACGACGTGGAAGCCCTGAGCCACGAGCGTCTCGGTGACCTGCGGCCGGATGTTCCGTGACTTGCCGCCGACGAACCACACGGTGTCGATGCCGGAGAGCCGCGCGGGTACCGTCTCCGCGACGTCGCCGTTGACGTCCCAGAGCTGCCCGCGTGCGGCGCCGGTCTCCGTGACGGCGAGGTCCCGCATGCCGGTGAACGCGTCGGGGTAGGTGTCGGCGATGACCTGCGTGGTGGTGGTCGGGTGCCCCCAGACGCTGCCGAAGACGACGCCCTCTTCCTGGTCCGTGCGCCAGTCCCGCTCACGATCGATGATCGCCGCCGCGTTCGCCCAGTGCGAGTCCTGCTTGGCGTGGGGCAGGCGGACGGTCGTGCTCGTCGGCGCGGACACCAGCAGCATGCCGACGACCGCGAGCGCCACCCACCGGCGGGGACGGATCGCGGTGATCGCCAGGCCGATGAGCAGCGCGACGAACGGCAGGCTCAGGCTGGCGTACTTCGGCGTGTACAGGTGCTCGCCGGCCGCGGTCGCGCCGACCAGCAGCGCGGTGGGCAGGATCGTCAGCGGGACTGCGACGCGGACCGCCTGCATGCGCAGCGCTTCGCGGGCCGCGGGGGCGGGGCCCCGGGACGCGCGGACGGCGAGCACGACGGCGACGGCCATCAGGACCCACCCGAGCGCCGCGTACGGCCACACGGCCCCGAACCAGGCGGTCGCGACGACCTGTCGCACCGTCGCCCAGCCGACGCCGGTGATCCAGCCGACCTGCTTGGCCTGCCCGGCCGCCAGGACGATGAACGGTGACACCACGAGCGCGGCCCCGACGGCGGCGACGCCCCAGCGGACGAACGCCGCGCGGTCCACCATCGGCGCCGGCACCGGACCGGTGCGCTCGGACAGCACGGCGTCGCGCCGCGCGGCACGGTCGGCGACGGCCGTCCAGAGCAGCACGACCCCGTGCGCGACGACGGCCAGGGCCAGGTACACGTTGAACAGCACGGCCAGCACGGCGAGCAGCCCGTAGACGACCCACCACCGGGTCGCGTGGTGCCCGGACCGGCTGCGTCGGACCGCGGTGATGCCGACCAGGGTCAGCGCGACGGCGAAGGTCGTGACGGTGGCGTACGGGCGTCCTTCGCCGCCGGCCCAGGCGACGCGGGGCAGCAGCAGGAACACGATGCCGGAGACGACGCCCAGGCGGACGCCGCCCAGCCGCCGGCCCAGGGCGACGACGAGTCCGGCCGACACCCCGATGGCGAGTGCGCTCGGGAACCGCAGGGTGAAGGGGGAGTACCCGACCAGGGTGAACCACACGTGCATCACCGCGTAGTAGAGACCGTGCACCGCGTCGACGTTCTGCAGCTCGGCCCAGAGCGCCGGCCAGCTCCGCTGTGCGCTCGCGACGGTCGCGGCCTCGTCGTACCAGACCGACGGCACCCAGGCGAAGGCGGCCACGACGACGACACCGAGCGCGCCGACGGTGATCTCGGGCGTCCGTGCGAGGGCCCGGACAGCGGCGACGACGAGCGCCCAGGCGCGTGCGCGCACCGACGAAGCCGACGTCGTGCGTCGGATCGGGACGGTGCCGGTACGCGGGGAACTCACGCCCGCGACCGTACCGATCTGCTCTGGGGATCCGCCGCGTCCGGGCGCTGAACTCTCACATGCACGAGTTCGGTGCGACGGGCCAGAATGACGGGATGGAACCCCTCGTCGCCCCTGTCTCCGCGCTGTCCCCGGGGCGGGCGCAGCTCGGTTCGCGCACCGCGGCGCTCGCCGACGTCGGGACGACCGGGCTGCGACGCCTGGCCACATCGCGCATCCTCGTCGTCGGGGCCGGCGGGCTCGGGGCGCCGGTGGTCGCGTACCTCGCCGGGATCGGTCGGCTCACGGTCGTCGACCCGGACGTCGTCGACGCCTCGAACCTGGCCAGGCAGACGCTCTTCACGGCGGCCGACGTCGGCTCGCCGAAGGCGCGGGTCGCGGTCGCCCGGGCCGTCGCCGTCGACCCGGAACTCGACGCGGTCGCGGTGGTCGGGTCGTTCACGCCGGACCTGGTCGCCGGGCACGACGTCGTGGTCGACGCCGCCGACTCGGTCGTGGTCACCCGCGCCGTCTCGGACGCCTGCGCCGCAGCCGGTGTGCCCTTCGTGTGGGGCACCGTGCTCGGCCACGACGGGCAGGTCAGCGTCTTCCGCGACGCCGGACGAGACGGTGTCGACTTCCACGACCTGCACCCCGACGCCCTGCCGGACGAGGGGTCGTGCGCCCTCGACGGGGTCGTCCCCGCCCTGTGCGGTGCGGTCGGCGCGGTGATGGCCGGGCAGGTCCTCGCGCTGGTCACCGGCACCGGCGACCCCCTGCTCGGCCGCGTCGTGACCGTCGACGCCCGCCGCTGGCGCTGGACCGAGAGCCCCGTCCGTCGCGGCCCCGCCTCGCGTCGCCCGGCACCCGCGGCCGCCGCCACGCCGCCGCGCATCGCGCCGTCCGCCCTGGCCGTACGGGTGGCGGACCCGGCGGACCCGCTGGTCGTCGTCGACGTCCGGACCGCCGAGGAACGCGCGGCCGGCGTGGTCGCCGGTGCCGTCACCGACGACACCGGCGGGGACGAGGTCGTCGTCTACTGCGCACGCGGACCCCGTGCGGACGCGTGGGCGGCCAGACAGCCGGCCGGGAGGCGCGTGGCGGTGCTCGACGGCGGGTTCGAGGCCTGGCGTCGCGAGGGGCTGCCCGTGGCGATCGAGCACCGGTCCTGACCCAGCCCGGTCACCAGCACTGCCCGGTCGCCGCATCCGCGGCTAGGATCGGTGGATCATGACGCAACTGCGGATACGGGACGCTGCGGCCTTCCTCGGGATCAGTGACGACACCGTGCGTCGGCTCGTCGACGGCGGCACCTTCACCCGTGCCACGGACGACGCGGGGCGGGCGGTGGTCGACGGGCGCGAGGTCGCCGCGTACGCCCGGGAACGCAGCTCCGAGCTGACCGACCCGGCAGCGGCGGTGACGAGCTCGGCCCGCAACCGCTTCGTCGGGATCGTCACCGACCTGGTCGTCGACACCGTGATGGCGCAGGTCGAACTGCAGTGCGGCCCGCACCGGGTGGTGTCCCTGATGAGCGCCGAGGCCGTCCGCGACCTGGGGCTCGAGATCGGGTCCGTCGCGGTGGCGTCCGTGAAGGCCACGATGGTCGCGGTCGAGGCCCCCACCCGACACGAGGACGAGCGATGAGTCGTCGTCGCCTCCGGTCCGCCGCCGCGCTGGCCCTCGCGGTTGCCGTCTCGACCGGGCTCGCCGCCTGCGCTGCGGACACGGGCCCGGGCGCGTCGACGCCGTCGGGCTCCGGTACCGAGGGACCGACCGGCTCGATCACCGTCTTCGCCGCGGCGTCGCTCCAGCAGACCTTCACGACCCTGGGCAAGGAGTACGAGCAGGCGCACCCCGGCGCCTCGATCCGGTTCTCGTTCGCCGGGTCGAGTGACCTCGTGAGCCAGATCCAGAACGGCGCTCCCGCCGACGTGTTCGCGTCGGCGGACGAGGCGAACATGGCGAAGCTGTCGTCGGACGACCTGGCGAGCGGATCGCCGCAGGACTTCGCCACGAACACGCTCGAGATCGCGGTCGCACCCGGCAACCCGAAGGGCATCTCGGGGCTCGACGACCTGCGCGCCCGGGGGGTGCAACTCGTCACGTGCGCCGCCCCCGTGCCGTGCGGTACCGCGGCCGCGAAGGTCGAGCGAGCCGCCGATGTCGACCTGCGCCCGGTCAGCGAGGAGCAGTCCGTCACCGACGTCCTCGGCAAGGTGGAGTCCGGGCAGGCTGACGCCGGGCTGGTCTACGTGACCGACGTGCGCGGCGCGGACGGCAAGGTCGACGGCGTGCCCTTCGTCGAGTCCGGGGACGCCGTCAACACCTACCCGATCGGCGTGCTCCAGCAGTCCGCCGACCCGGAGCTCGCGAAGGCGTTCGCGGAGTACGTCCGCTCCACTGACGGGCAGCGCGTGCTGTCCGCCGCGGGCTTCGGGAAGCCCTGACCCGTGGCGCCGCGCACTGACGGACGGCCGCCGGTCGCGTGGTGGCTCCCGCTGCCCGCGGTGCTCGGCGGACTGTTCGTCGTCGTGCCGGTGCTCGCGATGCTCGGTCGGGTGGACTGGTCGTCGTTCGTCGGGCTCGTGACCTCCACCGCGTCGCTGACCGCGCTCGGGCTCAGCCTCGGCACGGCGCTCGCGGCCACCGGGGTCGCGTTCGTCCTCGGGTACCCGCTCGCCGTGCTGTTCGCGCGGTCACGCTCACGCTGGGTCGGTGTCGCACGGGCGGTCGTGCTCCTGCCGCTCGTGCTGCCGCCGGTGGTCGGTGGCCTCGCGCTGCTCGCGGCCTTCGGTCGGCTCGGGGTGGTCGGAGCGTTCCTCGACGACCACGGGCTGCACATCGCGTTCACCACGACCGCGGTGGTCATCGCCCAGACCTTCGTCGCGATGCCGTTCCTGGTGTCCTCGGTCGAGGGGGCGCTCCGTGTCGAGGGCGACCGGTACGAGCGGGTCGCCGCGACCCTGGGCGCCGGGCCGACCCGGACCTTCCTGACCGTCACGACGCCGCGGGTCCTGCCGGGGATCGTGTCCGGGCTCGTGCTCTGCTTCGCCCGGGCACTCGGCGAGTTCGGCGCGACCCTGACCTTCGCCGGCAGCCTGCAGGGGGTCACCCGGACCCTGCCGCTCGAGGTCTACCTGCAGCGCGAGGTCGACCCGGACACCGCGGTGGCCCTGGCCGTCGTGCTCGTGGTGGTCGCCGTCGTGGTCATCGGGGCGTCGTCGATCCGCACCCGCGGAGCACTGGCGTGACGGGCGCGGAAACCGTGGCCGTCCGGGCGCACGTCGTCGTCGGGTCGCGGGACGTCGACGTCACGATCGAGGTCCGTGCGGGGGAGTGCGTGGCGGTCATCGGGCCGAACGGTGCCGGCAAGTCCACGGTGCTCGAGGCCCTGGCCGGACTGCTGCCGATCGACGCCGGCCGGATCGAACTCGACGGCGTCCGGGTGTCGGACCCTCGGCACACCGTCCCCGCGCACCGCCGCCGGACCGGGCTCGTCGCACAGCGGCCCGACCTGTTCCCGTTCCTCGACGTCGTCGGGAACGTCGCCTTCGGACCCCGTGCCGCCGGCGCCGGTCGCGCCGCCGCCCGGGAGCGTGCCCGCGATGCGCTCGACGCCGTCGGGGTCGCCGACCTGGCCGCCCGCGACCCCCGGACGCTCTCCGGCGGTCAGGCGCAGCGCGTCGCGATCGCCCGCGCGCTCGCCACCGACCCCGCGGTGCTGCTGCTCGACGAACCGACCTCGGCGCTCGACGTCGGCGCGCAGGACGAGGTCCGCGCAGCGCTCCGGACCGCGGTCGCCGGCCGGCCCGCCGTGCTCGTCACGCACGACCCGGTCGAGGTCGTCGCCCTGGCCGACCGCGTCGTCGTGCTCCAGGGCGGCCGGGTCGTCGAGCAGGGCACCCCCGCGGCCGTGCTCGGCCGTCCGACCAGCGCGTTCGCCGCGACGTTCTCCGGGCTCGCGCTGGTGCGCGGGACCGCCACCGGGGGTGGGATCGCGATCGACGGCGGGGGTGCGCTGGCGTCGGGGACGCACGCCGTGCCTCCCGGCCGGCCCGCCCTGGCCGCCTTCCACCCGACGGCCGCCGTGCTGACGCGGGACGGCGCCGGAGCCGCGCGCACCGTCTCGTCGCTCGAGCCGCGCGACGGACTGGTCCGCGTCCGCGCCGGCGACCTGGTGGCGGACCTGACGCTCGCCCGGCTGACCGCGCTCGGCATCGTCCCCGGCGACGCGGTGTGCATCGACGTCCCCGCGGCCGAGGTGGCGGTGTACGCGCCCCGCGGTTGAGACAATGGTCCGATGACCTCCTGGTTCCCCAAGGTGTGGCCCGTGGCCACGCCGATCCTGGCGGCCGTCGTGCTCGCGTTCTCGTACGGCCGCTACGGACTCGGCACCGCCGTGGTGGTCGTCGTCGCCGTCGTGCTCGCGGTCACGGTGCTCGCGGCCGTCCACCACGCCGAGGTCGTCGCGCACCGGGTCGGGGAACCGTTCGGGTCGCTCGTGCTGGCCGTCGCCGTGACGATCATCGAGGTCGCGCTCATCATCTCGCTGTCGAGCTCCGGCGGTGCGCAGGCCGAGACCCTGGCGCGCGACACCGTGTTCTCGGCGGTGATGATCACGATGAACGGGCTCGTCGGCCTCGCGATCCTGATCGGGACCCTGCGGCACAACACCGTGCGCTTCAACCAGGAGGGCGCGAGCGCCGCCACCATGACGGTGGCCGCGCTCGCCGTGCTGACCCTCGTGCTGCCGACGTTCACCACCGGCACCGACGACGCGTCCTTCACCGGGACGCAGCTCGTGTTCGTCGCCATCGCGTCACTCGTGCTCTACGGGTTGTTCGTCGTCACGCAGACCGTGGCGCACCGCGACTTCTTCCTGCCGGTCAACCGTGCCGGCGGGGTGCTCGTCGAGTCCGAGGACGCCCACGCCGCACGCCCGTCCGGCCGCACCACGATGGTGTCGCTCGGGTTGCTCGTCGTCGCGCTCGTCGCCGTGGTCGGACTCGCCAAGGTGGAGTCGCCCGCGATCGAGGCCGGGGTCGCCGCCGTCGGGTTCCCGCCGTCGTTCGTCGGTGTCGTCATCGCGCTGCTCATCCTGCTGCCGGAGGGCATCGCGGCGTCGAAGGCCGCCGCACGGAACCGGATCCAGACGAGCCTGAACCTGGCGATGGGGTCCGCGATGGCGTCGATCGGGCTGACGATCCCGTCGATCGCGGTCGCGTCGCTGTTCATGCCGGGGACCCTGCTGCTCGGGCTCGGGCCGTCGCAGATCGTGTTGCTCGCGTTGACGATCGTCGCGGCGGTGCTCACGGTGCTGCCCGGTCGTGCGACGCGACTGCAGGGCGGGGTGCACCTGGTGATCTTCGCCGCGTTCATCGTGCTGTCCGTCTCGCCGTAGGGCGCGGGCGGGGCGGGCGCGGGGCGGGCGTACCTGGTCG
Organism: Curtobacterium sp. MCBA15_007; assembly: GCF_001864905.1. Lineage (NCBI taxonomy): Bacteria > Bacillati > Actinomycetota > Actinomycetes > Micrococcales > Microbacteriaceae > Curtobacterium > Curtobacterium sp. MCBA15_007. The sequence goes on along the minus strand of NZ_MJGM01000006.1, from coordinate 22,964 downwards.
AATCGGGCGTACCTGGTCGGAAGTTCGCACCAGGTATGCCCGGAAGCACCAGGCATCGCGGGTGTTCTGGGAAGGAACGGGCGCGCCGCTCAGCCGCCGAACTCAGCCCCCGGCGAAGGGCGGCATGACGTCGACGACCTCCACGCCCGACAGCGAGGTCGCCCGGTCGCGCGTGGTCACACCGTCGACCAGGTACGAGCAGCGCTCCTGCAACGCACTCCAGCGCGCAGGGTCTGCCACGGCAGCCGTGTCGATCGCTCCGAGGGCCGCGTCGATGGTGGCGCCCGACGTGGTCAGCGAGTCGACACCCACGGCAGCCCGGGCCGCGGCGAAGAACCGGATCGTGGTCATGGCTCAGCCGCCGATCGCGCTCATGCCGCGGGTCGGGTGCACGAGCTCGTCGCTGTCGTCACCGTGGTCGCGGGGCTTCGCCCACATCGCGAGCCGCCACAGCTCGGCGACCTGGTCGTCGTCTGCCCCGGAGCGCATCGGCCCGAGCACGTCGGTCTCCTCGTCGGAGAACAGGCAGCTGCGCACGTGGCCGTCGGCCGTGAGCCGGGTGCGGGTGCAGTCGGCGCAGAACGACTCGGTGATGCTCGCGATGATCCCGACGGTGCCGAGCGGTTCGCCGGTGACGGCATCGTGCACGCGGTACCGCTCGGCCGGGGCGCCGTCGCGCGGGGCGTCGTCCGGCGTGAGCACGAACGACGTCGCCAGCAGCGCGCGGGTCTCGGCCGCGGTGATCATCTCGGTGCGGTCCCAGGCGTGGTCGGGGTCGAGCGGCATCTGCTCGATGAACCGCAGCTCGTAGCCACGCTCCAGGCACCAGCGGAGGAGCTCCGGGGCGGCCTCGTCGTTGATCCCGCGCAGCAGCACCGCGTTCACCTTGATGTCGAGCCCGGCGTCGTGCGCGGCCGACAGCCCGGCGATGACCTTGTCGAGGAACGGGCGTCGGGTCACGGTGGTGAAGACGTCGGGGTCGACGGTGTCGAGCGACACGTTCACGCGTCGCAGTCCGGCGTCGTACAGGCCCTGGGCGCGGTGGGCCAGGCCGATCGCGTTCGTGGTGAGCGACAGCTCCGGGGCGTCGGGCAGTGCGGCGCACCGGGCGATCACGTCGACCAGGTCGTGCCGCAGCATCGGCTCGCCGCCGGTGAACCGGACCTTGCGGACACCGAACCGCGCCGAGCCGATCCGGACCAGCCGCTCGATCTCGGTCGCCGTCATCAGGGCTTCGTCGGGGGCGAACGGCAGCCCTGCCGCGGGCATGCAGTACGTGCAGCGCAGGTTGCAGCGCTCGGTGAGCGACACCCGAAGGTCGACGGCGCGACGCCCGAAGCGGTCGACGAGCCCGGTGGGAGCCGGGTCCACGGAGCCGGTCGTGCCGAGCAGGGTCGCGGGTGCCATGGTCGTCAGCGTACGTGCTCCACGCGTCGGAACGTCAGCCGCTCCCACCACCGGCGCCAGTCCGACCGGCTCGTCCGCAGCAGCGTGACGACCACGATGACCGCCACGGCCGCGAGCAGCCACCACCGGTAGGCGTCCGCCGACGGCCACACCCCGCGCAGCGCGATGGCCAGACCGATCGACAACCACTCCCACCGCCCGGACAGCACCACGAACGGGATGAGCAGCAGCGCGTACCAGGGGTAGCGCGGGGTCACGGCGAGGAACGTCACGCCGATCATCAGGACCTCGCCGGACCAGGGGCGCGCCGGGTCCGACAACCGCCACGCGACGAACGCCGCCAGCAGGACCAGGAGCCCGACCGCCAGGGTCCCGGCGTCGCCCTTGACCACGAGCGACACCAGCGCGAAGCGGGAGCCGTCCTCGTAGCCCTCCTCGTTCAGGTAGCCGGGCAGGTACCCGAGCACGTCGAGTCCGGTCGTCAGCACGTACGGCACGTAGAGCAGCCCGAACACCGCGATGCCGATCGGGATCGCCCACCACGCCCGCCCGCGGCCGAGCAACGGTGGGTACACGATCGCCGGGATGAGCTTCGTCGCGGTCGCGGCCCCGAGTGCGATCCCGCCCCAGATCGGCCGGCCGAACGCGACGAGCACGACACCGGCCGTGGCGAGTGCGGCGCCGACGACGTCGACGTGCGAATTGGTGACCGCCTCGGACGCGACGAGCGGCGACCAGGCCCAGAGCGCCGCCCACCAGGTCGGACGGCCGATCCGGCGGAGCACCACGACGAGCCCGATGGTCACGCCGAGCGACACGAGCAGGCCGGCGACCTGGAACGGCAGGTACTGCGCCGTCGCCGGCACGAAGAACCGCACCGCCGCGAACCACAGCTGCGCCATCGGCGGGTAGATCGTCGTGACGTCCGGCCGGTTGATCGCGGTGCAGTGTCCGTCGGCGCCGTCGCCGAGTCCGCGGAACCGGGGCTTCAGCGGGTCGCACGTGCCGTCCACCTTGTCGGGGAACAACCAGTCGGGTCGCAGACCGGACAGTGCCGCGGATTGGGGGGTGTGCGCGTACGGTGAGACACCGGCATGCTGGACGATGCCGTCCCACGCGTACCGAGCGGAGTCGGTGCTCGTGTTCGGCGGGCCGACCAGGGCAGCGATGCCGATCACCACCGCTCCGCCGATGACCATGGTGGTCATCCACCGGACGGGCACGAAGCGCACCGCGAGCACGGCGATGACGAAGACGGTCCAAGCGATCAGCGTCCACGCAACGAATGCAGAACGATGGCCCGATCGGAGGAACCCCAGATGCGTGACGCCGACGGCGATGACGCCCGACAGGGCCAGCACTCCGACGACGGCCAGCACGGTGCCGATCCGCGCGGCGGTGCCGTCGGCCAGGGACGGTCGGAGGGCACGCAGTCGGTCGCTCATGGTGCGTCGAGGCTATCCGGCGTCCAGCGTCTGCTGCACGACGGACGAGCAGCTCTGGCGTCCCCCAACCGCAACGCCCGCTCGGCGGTGGTGCTCGGACGCCTGCTCGGCATCGCGTTCCTGATCTGCTTCGGTACCGGGATCTACAGCCACCTGCTGCAGGAACCGCTCGGCTGGATGCGGTTCCCGACACGGCCGACGCAGCTGTACCAGTTCACGCAGGGCCTGCACATCACGACCGGGATCGCGATCATCCCGCTGCTGCTCGCCAAGCTCAACACCGTGATGCCCGCCCTGGTGCAGGTACCGCCGGTGCGCGGCGTGCTGCACCTGCTCGAGCGGCTGTCGATCGCGGTGCTCGTGTCCGCGTCGATCATCCAGGTCGTCACCGGCCTGCTCAACACGTACCAGTGGTACCCGTGGCCGTTCCCGTTCCGCCAGGTGCACAACGCGATGGCGTACGTGATCATCGGCTCGCTGGCCATCCACATCGCGGCCAAGCTGCGGGTCATCGCCCGCTACTGGCGGAAGCGCGACTCCTACGACGTGCACGGCCGGTTCATCGCGGACCCCGCGTCCGGCAGTGAGCTGCTCCCACCGGGCCTGGAGGATCGTGGTGCGTCCGCCCCGAGCGCTGCGGTCGCCGAGACCGCCGGGTCCACCGCCCCCGGCCTGCTGGGCCGCGTGTTCCGCTGGATCGATGGCGTCGACGGCGTCGACGCCGCCGGCGGCGCCGAGTCCCGTCCCACCGGACCGGAAACGGCCCCGGAGACCCGCGAGGTGTCCGAGGAGCCGAGTCCCGCCCAGCCGACGGCCGACGTGCCGGAGCCGGACCGGGCCTCCCGGCCGACGCCGGAAGCAGCCACCGGACGACGCCAGCGCATCGCCCGACGCGGGTTCTTCGCCGGTGTGACGGCGGCGACCGTGGGGGTCGTCGCGCTCACGGCGGGGCAGTCCTCGAAACTCGCGGAGCCGTTCAACGTCTTCGGCGCCCGTGGGCGTGGCATCGGCGCGAACGGCCTGCCGGTCAACCGCACCGCGCGTGCCGCCGGCGTGCTCGCCAGCGCGACCGCAGCCGACTGGACGCTCACCGTCGTCGGCCACGACGTGAGCCGGACCTTCGTCCGGGCGGAACTCGTGGCGCTCGGCACCGCGCAGGTCGACCTGCCGATCTCGTGCGTCGAGGGCTGGAGCCAGATGGGTACCTGGAAGGGCGTGCGGATGCGCGACCTGCTCGACGCCGTGCAGGCGCCGCAGGGATCGCACGTGCGGGTGACGAGCCTGGAACGGCACGGCGGCTACCGGATCATGGACATGGGGCCGGAGTACGCCGAGGACCCGACGACGCTCGTCGCCCTCGAACTGAACGGCGCGACACTCGACCTGGACCACGGGTTCCCGGCGCGGATCATCGCTCCGGGGCGGCCCGGTGTGCTGCAGACCAAGTGGATCGAGAAGATCGAGGTGCTCCGGTGAAGGCCGCGCGGATCGTGCTCGTGGTGATCGGTGTGCTGGTCATCGCGTTCGGGGCGTACGTGCTCGTGACGTCCGTCACGCCGAAGCGCATCGGCGGGCTCGGGGTGTGGCTGCTCGCGGCGGTGGTGCTGCACGACGCGATCCTGTCGCCGTTCGTGGTCGGTGCCGGGCTGTTGCTGCGTCGGGCCGGACGCTCGTTGCGGGCCTGGGTGCTCGTCGTCGTGCAGGCGGCGATCGTGCTCGGCAGCGTGCTCGCCCTGGTGGTGCTGCCGGAGATCGCGGCCAAGGACCACGGGCAGAAGAACCCCACTGTGCTGCCGTTCGACTACGGCACGCGGCTGCTGCTCGTCGAGGGGGCGCTCGTCGTCGTCGTGGTGGTCGTGCTCGTGGTCGGGGTGCTGCGGTCGCGTCGCGCAGGTGGGCCGTCTGGTTCGGCCGGTTCGTCCGCGGTACGCAGCACTGGTTAAAGGGACAACCTTTCGGTATGATCAGGCCATGACCGAGGAGACCCCGTGGCTCACCCGCGAGCAGCTGCGCGCGTGGATGAAGCTCGTCGCGGTCATGGAACTCCTGCCGGCGGCGCTCGACCAGCAGCTCCAGCGTGACGCCGACCTGACGCACTTCGACTACATGGTCATCGCGATGCTCTCCGAGACCGACACCAGGACCCTGCGGATGTCCGCGCTCGCCTCGGCCACGAACGCCTCGTTGCCGCGGCTGTCGCACGTGGTGTCCCGGCTCGAGAAGCGCGGGCTCGTCACCCGGTGCCCGTCGACCTCCGACCGCCGGGCCACCGACGTCCGGCTGACCGACGCCGGATACGCCACCATCGTCGACGCCGCTCCGGACCACGTCCGCACCGCCCGCCGGGTGGTCATCGACGCGCTCTCCGACGAGCAGGTCGCGCAGCTCGACGGCATCGCGGCGTCGCTCCTGACGCGCCTCGACCCCGAGGGGCGGTTCGCGGCGCTGACCTACCCGCGCGAGGACGACGACACCGCGATCTGCGAGCAGCGGCTGACGGGTGCGGCGACGGACTGAGCGGCCCTGCGCGGTGCGCTGCGGCCGATCGTCGGTCGTGGTGCTTGCAATAGGCTCGCCCCATGACCGACCCCGCCGCGCCGTCCGACACGTACTCCTACCTCGGACCCGCCGGCACCTTCACCGAGGCGGCCCTGAAGCTCGTCGAGGCCGCCGCCGGCAAGCCCTGGCGGAGCGTCAACAACGTCGGTGAGGCCCTGGACGACGTCATGTCCGGCCGCTCCGTCGGGGCCGTCATCGCGATCGAGAACAGCGTCGACGGCGGAGTCAGCGCCACGCAGGACGCCCTGGCCCGGATCCCCGGCGTGCGGATCGTGGGGGAGTACCTGGTCCCGGTCGACTTCGTGCTCGTCGCCCGACCCGGCACGACCCTGGCCGACGTCCGCACCGTGAACGCACACCCGGTCGCCTACGCGCAGACCCACAACTGGCTCGAGGCGAACCTGCCCGGCCACGGCCACATCCCGGCGTCGTCGAACGTCGCCGCGGCGCTCGCCCTGCTCGAGGCGGACCCCACCGCCGACGCCGCCGTCGCACCGCCCGGCATCACCGACCACCACGACGTCGTCGTGCTCGCATCATCCATCGGCGACAACGCCTCGGCGGTCACCCGGTTCGTGCTCGTGTCGAAGACGCTCGCGCTGCCCGAACCGACCGGAGCCGACAAGACGAGCGTCATCGTCGAGCTGCCCGCCGACCACCCCGGCGCCCTGGTCGACATGCTCGAACAGTTCGCGACGAGGGGCATCAACATGGGGCTGCTGTCGTCACGGCCGATCGGTGACGAGCTCGGCCGCTACCGGTTCGTCATCGACCTCGACGGGCACGTGCGCGACGAGCGGGTGGCGGACGCGCTGCTCGGCCTGCGGCGGTTCAGCCCGCGTGTGACGTTCCTCGGGTCGTACCCGCGGGCAGACGGTGCCCGCCCCGAGGTGCCGGCGCGCTACTCGGACGCCGCCTTCGTCGAGGCGCGCGACTGGTTGCGCGCCATCGTGTCCGGCGAGCCCGGGGCGCGGTAGCGCGGACCGCGGCCCGCGGCCCGCACGACAGGGTCAGGCTCAGGGCACCTGGCGCGAGCCGTGGCGGTCGTCCGCCGGGTCCGGCACGCGCACGGAGAGCCCCATCGGATCGATCCGCGAGCGGAAGGCGATGACCTCGCCCACCGGGTCGCCGTCGATCTCGAACTCGTCGGGGCGCTCGAGCCGCGCCGTGAACTCCTGCCCACGCAGGTAGCGCAGGGGCCGTTCCTCGCGCGAACGCGACACGATCTTCTTGCCGACGGCGGTCTTGCCCAGGTTCGACCGGCGGAACGCCCGCAGGATCCCGTTCTCCCAGAACACCCGCGCCCCGATCCGGACCCAGCCGAAGAACCCGCGGGGACGCATCACGGCGATGTCGAACACGCCGTCGTCGATCTCGGCGTCGGGCAGCAGGATCGCGCCGGCCTGCAGCATGCCGCAGTTGCCGACGATGAGCGAGTGCGCCCGGAGCGAGTGGTTGCCGTCGTCGTCGAGCTGGTAGCGGAACTCGAACGCGTTCGCGTCGCGCACCGAGCGGAACAGCGAGTCGACGTAGGCGAGCCAGCCGACCTTCTTCTTCAGCTCGGGCCGGGTGTTCACGAGCATCCGGGCGTCGAGCCCGAGGCCGGCCATCACCAGGAAGCCGAAGCGTTCGCGCTCGCCGCCGGGACGCTCCACCTTGAGCATGCCGAAGTCGATCTTGCGGTCGTCGCCGTGGAAGATCGTCCGGACGCTCGCAGCCAGGTCGTCGAGGGGCAGCTTCATGTTGCGCGCGAGCAGGTTGCCGGTACCGCTCGGCAGCAGGGCCAGGGTCGAACCGGCCTCGTGCACGACCTCGGCGACCGCACGGACCGTACCGTCACCACCGGCCGCCGCGACGACGTCGGCACCGGCCTCGATCGCTTCGCGGGCCATGCCGCCGCCCGGGTCCTCTTCGGAGGTCTCGAACCACAGGGTCTCGGCCCAACCGGCCTGCTCCTGGTGTTCCTGGACCGTGCGCTTGAGGGTCGGCAGGTGCACCTTGACCGGGTTGTAGACCACCGCGGCCGTCCGCTGCTCGGTGGGGAGGGCGTCCTGGTCCGCGGGCGCGGTCTCCGAAGGGCTCGACATACGTCCACGCTACCGATCGAGGCTGCGTGCGGTTGCCCCTGTCTAGGATGGAGCGGTGATCGATCCACAGCTGCTCCGCGACAACCCGGACGTCATCAAGGCTTCACAGCGGGCACGCCGTGCCTCCGAGGCCGTCGTGGACGAAGCCGTGGCCGCCGATTCCGCCCGCCGCAGCGCGATCACCTCGTTCGAGTCGCTCCGCGCCGAGCAGAACGCGTTCGGCAAGACCGTCGCCAAGGCCCCGAAGGACGAGAAGGCCGCGCTCGTGCAGCAGGCCCAGGCCCTCGCCGCCAAGGTGAAGGAGGCGCAGGCCACCGTCACCGCGGCCGAGGACACCTTCAACACCGTCGTCCGCGGCATCCCGAACGTCGTGCTCCCCGGGGTCCCCGAGGGCGGCGAGGACGACTTCGTCACGCTCCGCACCGTCGGCACCAAGCCCGAGTTCGACTTCGAGCCGAAGGACCACGCCGACCTCGGCGAGCACCTCGGCATCATCGACATCCCGCGCGGCGTGAAGGTCTCCGGCTCACGCTTCTACTTCCTGCGCGGCATGGGCGCCCGGCTCGAGATCGCGCTGATGTCGCTCGGCCTCGACCGTGCGATCGCCGCGGGCTTCGAGCCGCTCATCACCCCGACGCTCGTGCGCCCCGAGACGATGGCCGGCACCGGGTTCCTCGGCGAGCACGCTGCCGAGGTCTACCGGCTCGAGGCCGACGACCTGTACCTGACGGGCACGAGCGAGGTCGCCCTGGCCGGCTTCCACGCCGACGAGATCCTCGACATCGAGAAGACCGCGCACCGCTACGCCGGCTGGTCGACCTGCTACCGGCGTGAGGCCGGGTCGGCGGGCAAGGACAACCGCGGCATCCTCCGCGTGCACCAGTTCAACAAGCTCGAGATGTTCACCTACGTGCACCCCGACCAGGCCGAGGCCGAGCACGAGAAGCTCGTCGGGTACCAGGAGCAGATGCTGCAGGACCTCGGGCTGCACTACCGCGTGATCGACGTCGCCGGCGGTGACCTCGGCACGAGCGCCGCGAAGAAGTACGACATCGAGGCCTGGGTCCCGACGCAGGGCACGTTCCGCGAGCTCACCTCGACGTCGAACTGCACGACCTACCAGGCCCGCCGCCTCGACATCCGCTACCGCACCGAGAGCGGCAAGACCGCCCCGGTCGCCACCCTGAACGGCACCCTCGCCACCACCCGCTGGATCGTCGCGATCCTCGAGACGCACCAGCAGGCCGACGGTTCCGTCGTCGTGCCGGAGGTCCTGCGCCCCTACCTGGGCGGCGTCGAGGTGATCGAGCCCCGATGAGCACCCAGGGGCGGTTCGTGGACGGATCCGAGCAGGGCGCGGGCGCCGAGGCACCCGCGCGCACCAAGCGCTGGCTGGTCGCGCTCGACATCGACGGCACCACCATGCGCGAGGACGGTGTCATCACACAGGCGGTGGTCGCCGCCGTCCGGAACGCCGAGGCCGCCGGGCACGAGGTCATGCTCTCCACCGGCCGCAGCGAGGGCATGACCGTGCCCCTGCTCGAGACCCTCGGCATCCGGCCGAAGTACCTGGTCTGCGCCAACGGTGCGCTCGTCCTGGCCCGTCGCGCCGACGGCTCCTACGTGCGTGAACACGTCGAGCGGTTCGATCCGTCCGAGGTGCTGCAGACCATCCACGGTGCGCTCGAGAACGCCGCGTTCGGTGTCGAGGACGAGACCGGTCACTTCCTGCTGTCCGGCAACTTCCCCGACGACACGATGACCGTCGAGGGTGAGCACGTGCCGTTCGAGCAGCTGCTCGGCGTCGAGGCCACCCGCGTCGTCGTCATCTCGCCCGGCCACGACACCGAGGACTTCCTGCAGATCGTCGAGCAGATGGGCCTGCACAAGGTCTCCTACTCCGTCGGCTGGACCTCGTGGCTCGACATCGCCCCCGAGGGCGTCACCAAGGCCACCGCCATGGAACGCGTCCGCGAGTGGCTCGACATCCCGCGTTCCCGCGTCTTCGCCGCGGGAGACGGCCGCAACGACATCGACATGCTCCGCTGGGCCTCGACTTCCGGCCGCGGCATCGTCATGGGCCAGGCCCCCGACGACGTCGTCGACGCCGGCAACGAGCTCACCGGCGGCATCACCGACGACGGCTTGGCAGCGGCGCTCGATTCGCTTCCGCGCTAGTCCGCCTGCGCGCGCACCCCTGCCTGGAGGCCCGTTAGACTTCCAGGGACGCGATCACGTCTCGCCACGTGGTCGCGTCACTGGAGGGTTGTCCGAGCGGCCGATGGAGCCTGTCTTGAAAACAGGTGGGCAGAGATGTCTCGTGGGTTCGAATCCCACACCCTCCGCCACTACCGAGGTCCGTTGATCCGCAGCAATAAGCGGATCTAGCGGGCCTCGTCTTCGTTCCGGGCGGCCTCTGCCCACATCTTGCCCACAACCGTCCGTGCGAGCCGTCATCGAGGCGGCCCCGCAACGATGTCCAGGTCGTCTTCGAACAGGTCGGCGTACACGTCGAGTGTCATCGCTGCGGGCACGTGGCCGAGCATCCGCTGCACGGCCTTCACGTTCGCGCCGGCGCTGACGGCGAGGCTCACGGCTGTGTGCCGGAGCCCGTGAGGTGTCGTCGAGGGGATGCCCGCCTCCCTCACCGCCGCCGGGAACCACCCGTGGTCGTTGTGCCAGCGGCGCTCGTGCGTGCCGTTCTTCGTCGCGAACACCAGCTCCTCGTCGCCCTTCCCGGCGCAGCGCTCTCGTAGCGCCGCAGCCAACAGAGCAGGGGAGGGCTCGGAGCGCCGCTTGTGCGTCTTCGGCGTCCCGACCGTGATGACGTTCGCGATCTCGACCGCGTTCACCGTCACGTTGAGGCGCCGACGAGCGAAGTCCACGTCCTTCACCCTGAGTCCGACGGCCTCTCCCCACCGCAGGCCCGTGTACGCCAGCACTAGGACAAGCGTCGATCAGTCACCTGCAGTGAGCGCGAGGTCCGACACCTGCTCATGCGTCAGGTAGACGTGCGCCTTGCGCTTCTTCCACGGCAAGTTCACGTCGCGCGCAGGGTTACTCAGGATCCGCCTATCTTTCACCGCGGTGTCCAGGATGCTGGCGAGCACCCCGTAATTGCGGATCACCGTCGTCGCGCTCACTGAGCTCATCGACGTCACCCAGGTCTGCACCGCGCTGTGCTTCACCTCGGACACCTTCTTCGCGCCCCACACCGGCTCGACGTGGAGCCGCCAGGCGATCTCGAGGGGTCGGAACGACGACGGCTTCAGGTGCGTCTGGTTCGCCAGCCATACCGGGCCGAGTGCGCCGATAGTCTCCCTGCGTCCTCCGGCCGTACGAACTCGCCACGGGCCTTCGACACCTCGACCGAGGCAAGGAACAGCTCCGCGTCGCGCTTCGTCGTGAACCCGCGCTTGTCGGTGTGCGTTCGTTCAGGCGTTCGGTAGCGGACTCGGTACCGGCGGCCGGCCTTCGTCGTGTACGGCTCAATTGAGCCCATCAGTCGAGCGGGCCGGGTTCGGTGACGTCCACCCCGAGATCCGGGAGATCCTGGCGGCTGCTGGCAAGGTGCTCGGTTTGACCTCTCTAGAGAGTGGCACCTGGCCGCCTTGTCCAAGGAGTAGTCGGGCAACAACAAGACCCCCTCGGGTTCCTCCGGGAGCTCGAGGGGGTCTGTGTCGATTCGGGGTCAATCAGTGCGCGTGACGGTGGCGGTGGCGCGCGGCGAGTGCCCGGCGAACGTTCGCTTGAACCTCAGCACGTGCTGCTCGTCCAGCGGCGTCCCAGATCTGCTTCTGAACTTCAGGATCGCTGACGTCTCGACGCTTCGGCGCTGCCTTCGGCTTGATCTTGATCGAAACCATGCTGCTCACCTCATTTACGTGAAGGACTGTCGTACTAACTGTAGAGCTTGACTCTACGGATTGCCCGACAACTTTAGCGCGTCGCGTGACCGGTAGGTTCCTGCGAACGCGGCTCCGAGAAGCGTCGCGATAAGCACAACGAGTTGCTCGTCTGCGGGCGTGAAGTCGTCGGGGCTGAGGCTGTCAATCGTGAGCATCCCGTAGCCCATGTCTTCGCAGATGATCGCAGCAGACACGTACCCGTGGTACCTCTTGCCGGCGATGTTGATGGAGGGCACGAGCTTCGAGGAGCCGTGCAGAACCATGTCGAACGCGCCGGCACCGCGAGCTCCGCCGTCGTTCTTGAACGACCCCGGCTTGTCAGTGCGCCCGCAGTGGAACGCCGACGTCATCTTCCGACCGGTCGAGTCTAATTTGTAGACCGTGGCACGAGGCGTGTCGGCGTTCTTGAAGAGCAGCAGCAGCGAGTTCGCCGCCTCGCTGATGATCCCTTCGAGCTGGCGTTGGCGGGTCGCGGAGTCGTTCAGGGCGAGCGCGCTGATGCGCGAGGAGAGCGGCTGTAGCACGTTGGATACAGCGACAGTGAACTGCGCAGTTTCGATTCCTTGGCCCAGCTCGGTCTGCCGACGCCACCACTCGACCAAGACACTGACTCCGAGCCCCAGAAGGAGCAGGACGATCCCAACGGCCAAGCGGATGCGTTGACCGAGAGTGCTGAGGTCCCCGATCAAACCGATGCACACACCTCCCCCGATGTTCAGGAGGCCGATCGCGACCGATGGGGCGAACCGGAAGCGATCAAAGACACTGTCCAGCGTCTCGTGCAGCCGAGCGCGCGGCGACGTTGCGGCTTGCGTCATGCCATCCTCAGGATCGGTCGAAAACGCTTGACCCTATCTCAGCTTGGACGCCGTACAGCATCCCGCCACACCCACGTGCACTCGGCGGCCTGCGGAAAGCCCCACTCGACAAGCACCGCACGCTCTGCCCACGCGATGACGCGCGCCTGCACCTCGAGAGACCGATCGGGAAACGTCACCGACGCCAGCACTGGGTCGGCTCTGCTAGGTCGTAGACGGGGCCGCCGTAGGCCGCTTCGGGCAGACTCAGCGCTGGTCCGAGGCTCCACGGGTCCCGTCGTCGCTTCGGCACCGGATGACGGTAGGGAGCAGCCTCCGACACTTCGGCGCAGAAGGTGCCCCTGTTGGGGGCGTCGATCGATGACCGAGTTCGCTGTACGTTTCCCGAGGTGGGGATCGCTCACCAGCGACCCGACCAGGAGAACTCATGACTAGCACCGCTCCCGCACCCCAGCAGGCCTACTCCAACGCCCGCCCGCAGAAGCACATCGGCACCGCATACAAGTGGATCTTCTTCTTTGGCATCGTCGGTGCGCACCGCTACTACATGGGCAAGATCGGCACCGGCATCCTCTACACGTTCACCGGAGGTCTCTTCGGCATCGGTGTTCTCGTCGACGTCTTCACCCTCGACGGCCAGATCATCGACGTCAACGAGAAGAACTCGGTCACGCCGACGCTCCGCTGACTCGCCTCCGATGCCGTCGGTGCCTCCGACTAGGTTTCGAGCATGAGCTACGCAGTCGAACACGACAACAACCGTGACGGCCAAGCAGACGGCCCCTATCGGACTGGCGTGTACAACACAGTCGCTGAAGCGAAGGCTGCTGGCGACCGGCTGGCGGCTAGGGAAGGGCTAGCGAACATCGTGGTCCGCGACGAGGGCGACAAGGTGAGCATCTTCGCCGGCAACGTGGTCTCGGAGCTCGTCGACGGCGAGTGGCACGATCGCGGCATCTTCGACGTCCAGAACTGGTGGCCGAGGCTCGATGAGCGCACCCGCACATCGCTCCTCGAGCACGCTGAGGAGCGGATCCCGACTGAAGTGCTCCATCGCGTCGTGGCAGCAGGGGGCATCGTGCCCGGAACCTCGTGGGAGGGCCAAGACTACGAGTTCCGCCTCCCCGAAGCCGCGGTTGCTTGGATCACGGCACAGCGCTAGCGTCCGAGCCGTATCTGCTGCGACGATGCCTGGCATGGCGGAGCTGGGTGAACTGCAGCGCGGGCAGCGGTGGGCGTACCGAATCGCGCGGTCGTCCGCCACGGTCCGCGAAGCTGCAGTCGCGAAGGTCGGCGACAAGAAGGTGCAGGTGGAGCTCGTCGCGGACCGCTGGGAGGGCAAGCGAGAGTGGGTGTCACCGGCCCGCCTCGAGGTGCAGTGGGACGCGCGTGACGAACACATCGCGGCCGAACGGAACCTGCTCGCCCTCCGTCGCGCATCGCCCTCCAAGGAGGAGCGGTCGGCAGCGGACGAGGTGCTGTTCCTGCTCGTACCGCTCGACATCGCTGAGTACAACGCCGATACGGCCGGCACGGCGACGATTCACGACGTTGATGCGCTCGCCGCTTTGGTCGGCCTGCCAGTGTCGGATCTCATTGCGGCGCCGGCCCACGAGCACGAGGGCGACCTGCTCGTGCCGTGGCAGACCACCGTGGCAATTGTTCGAGCCGCAGCGGCCCGCTACCCGCACCGGATCCTCCGGGAGATCGAGAAGGCCGAGCAGCAGCTCAACGACGACTTGATCGACGGAACAGTAATCACCGGGCCCGACGGCGTCGACCATCACCTGTCACCGGACGACGTCCGAGCCCGGTTCGAGAAACGCGAACGACCACGCCTCGACCGACTCCGGTCGATCGTCGGTGCCAAGCGCACGGCGGACCTCCGCGAGCGGCGAGATCTGCTGGACAGGCTTCGGCGGTCCACCAGTGTCGCTCGTCGCGCACTTGAGGTTCTCAGCCGACCCAGAAGCGGCTCGTCGCCAAGCTGCGCGAAGAGCTCGACGCCGCAACCGACGGTGTGGACTTCGAGCCGGGGGAGTGACCGTTGCTTCTGCCCACTATTTTGCCCACATATGCCCGTGATCGGAGCGCGCACTCGTGATTGAGCAACACCCAGGACCGTCCGAAAACCGGGCCCGCGGCGACGAGACCCGGCTCCCACACGGTTCCGGGGCGGGTTCGAATCCCACACCCTCCGCGATGGACACACGGTTGCGCCCACTCCGCCTCGACGACGCGGCCGTCCTGGCTGCGGTCATCACCGAGAACGCCGACCACCTGCGACCGTGGGAACCGTCCCGAGCGCCGTCGTACTTCACCGAGTCCGGGCAGCGGGACGTCATCACGCAGGCCCTCGCCGCGCAGCGGTCCGGCAACGCGGTGCCCTTCGTCATCGAGTCGACCGACGGGGAACTCCTCGGCCGCATCACGCTGAGCGGTGTCGTCCGTGGCGCCCTGCAGTCGTGCGCGATGGGGTACTGGATCCGCGCCGACCGCACGCGCCAGGGCCATGCGTCCCGCGCTGTCCGCGCGGCTGCCGATCACGCGTTCGACGTGCTCCGTCTGCACCGCGTGCAGGCCGAGACCCTGCCCGAGAACGTCGGCTCGCAGCGCGCGCTCGAGTCGGCGGGCTTCACCCGCTACGGCTTCGCGCCGGAGTACATCAAGATCGACGGGGTCTGGCGCGACCACGTCATGTTCCAGCTCCTCGCCCCCACGCCGGTCCCGTGATCGAGGTCGTCGAGTACCGGTCGTCGTGGCCCGAGCGGTTCCGGCAGCTGCGCGATGCGTACGCCGCCGCACTCGACGACGCTGACGTGCGGTTCCGGAGCATCGAGCACGTGGGCAGCACGTCCGTGCCCGGCTTGGCGGCGAAGCCCGTGCTCGACGTCGACGTCGTGGTGGACGCTGCCGACGTCCCGGCTGCAGTTGCGGCGATGGCGACCATCGGCTTCGAGCCGCGGGGTGAACTGGGCGTCCCCTGGCGGCAGGCGTTCCGGGCGCCGGACCGCTTCGCCCCGACCAACACCTACGTCGTCGCGGCCGGGTCGCTCGCACTGCGGAACCACCTGGCCGTGCGCGACGTGCTGCGTGCCGACCCGGCGCTCCGCGACGAGTACGCCGCCGTGAAGCGCCGGGCAGCCACGGAGGCCGAGGACATCGACGACTACATCGAGCGCAAGAGCGAGGTGCTGGGACGGATCCTGCGCGTCGGTGGCCTGTCCGACGACGAGCGCGCCGCCATCACCGCCACGAACCGTCGGATCACGGACCGCGGCGCGGGCGGCTGACGCGATCGGGGCGGGTGGCGGTTCTGGTTGACGAATCCGGGTGTTCGCGAACCAGAACCGTCACCGTCCGAACGGGAACCTGCTTCAGGCGCTGGTGAGCATCGGGTAGAGCGCGGTGAGCGGGGCACTCAGGCCGGCACGGACGTCGCGGCTGACCTGGTCGGCGAGGACCTCGTGCTCGCCCGCCTCGACCGCGTCCCAGATCGAACGCACGATGTCGGCGGGGTCGGACTTCTCGACGTCGAGGTCGGCGATCATGCCGGTGTCGGTGTAGCCGAGGTGGGCGCCGACGACCTGGGTGCCCTGGGGCGCGAGCTCGAGGCGCAGGGAGTTCGTGATCGACCAGAACGCAGCCTTCGACGCCGAGTACGCGCCGGCGAGGGCGACCCAGCTCAGCGCGGAGTGCACGTCGATCAGTGCACCGTTCGCGATCGAGGGGGCGAAGGTCTTGGCGACGCGGAGTGCGCCGAAGACGTTGGTGGCGAAGATGCGCTCGACCTCTTCGACGGAGACGTCGACGAGCGGGTCGGAGCCGGCGATCCCGGCGTTGTTCACGACGACGGTCACGTCAGCAGCGGCGCGGGCTGCGGCGTCGACGCTCTCCTGGCTCGTGACGTCGAGGGCGAGCGGGACGATGCGCTCGTCGTCCCAGGTGCGCGGGTTGCGGGCGGTCGCGTAGACCTTGGTGGCGCCACGCTCCAGTGCCTGGCGGACGAACTCGGCGCCGAGGCCGCCGTTCGCTCCGGTGACGAGGACGACGGCGTTGGTGAGGTTGGTCATGAGTGCTCCAGAGAAGAGAAGTTGAGTACGGAAATCGAACCTAGCACGATGTGTCCGGAAATCGAACCCAGCTAGGATGAACACATGCTCGGCATCCTCGGCGGCGACGAGCGCTGCCCCATCGCACGCTCCCTCGACGTCCTCGGTGAGAAGTGGACGCTCATGATCGTCCGCGACGCCCTCGGCGGCTCGACCCGCTTCAGCCAGTTCCGGCAGAGCCTCGGCATCCCGCGCGAGGTCCTGACCGCACGCCTGGCCTCACTCGTCGACGGGGGAGTGCTCGAGCGCACGACCTACAAGCCCGAGGGAGCCCGTGCCCGCGAGGAGTACGTCCTGACCGGCGCCGGCCGCGACCTGTCGCTCGTGCTGCTCGCCCTCGGCGGCTGGGCGGACCGGCACCGCCCGTCCGAGCGGCCGTCGGACCTGCGCTTCGTCGACGCCGACAGCGGCGAGGCGGTCGAGGCCGCCGCCGTGACGGTGGATGCGCAGCAGCGCATCCCGACCGCGCGCCTGCGCGCCGTCATGGAGCCGGCGCCCTGAACGCGACCAGCTGACGGACGGGAGGCCCGTGGTGGCCCCGCCCCGCGCCTCCCGTCCGCTTTTCTGGGTGCGTCAGCGACGCACGTCGCAGCCGCAACTCGCGCCGAGGACCAACTCGGCGGGGACCAGGTCACGGTGCCACTGGTTGTCGGCGTCGAGGCCGAGCACGCGGTCGACCGCGGCGACCGCCATCGTCTCGATCGGCTGCCGGACCGTGGTGAGCTGCGGGTTCGTGTAGTCCGCTTCGGCCGCGCCGTCGAACGAAACGATCGCGACGTCCTCGGGGACCCGCAGACCGAGCTCCCACAGTGCCCGCATGACGCCGATCGCCTGCATGTCCGAGCTGACGAAGACGGCTCGGGGCCCGGTCTCGTCGGCGAACATGCGGAGTCCGGCTTCGTAGCCACCGCGGCGGGTGAAGTCGGTACGGACGATGGGCCCGTCGGGCAGGCCGGCCTGGCGCAGGGCACGCATCCAGCCCTGCTCGCGGAGCTCCATCGATCCGGTGTGCCCCATCACGAGGCCGATCGAGGGGTAGCCGTGTTCGACCAGGTGGCGGGTCCCGTCGAGGGCGCCGCGCAGGGCGTCGACACCGATGCTCGCGTACTCGGGGACCTCGAAGAACGTGTTGAGCAGGACCATCGGCAGGCCGGGGTCGGTGACGGTCGACAGGTCCGGGTGGGTCATGATGCTCGTCACGATGACACCGTCGACCTGGCGGGCGGAGAGGCTGCGGAGCCGCTCACGCTCCTGGGCGGCATCGCCGTCGCTGTTGGCGAGCAGGACGTCGTAGCCGCGTGCTGCGGCGGCGTGCGTGACGGCGACGGCGAGCTCGGACCAGAAGGGGTTGTCGAGCTCCGGAACGATCAGGCCGAGCATCTTCGACGAGCCGGTGCGCAGGGCCTGGGCGCTCGCGTTCGGGCGGTAGCCGAGGACGCGGATGGCCTCGCGGACACGTGCGGCGGTGGCGGCGGCGACGGGGCGGGGGCCGTCGTGCACGACGTAGCTGACGACGGAGGTGCTGACACCGGCGTAGCGGGCGACGTCCGCGCGGGTGACCGCCCTCGGGTTCGTCGGGACGGTCACGGGTGCCACCTTCGTCGGGTCCGGGAGCGTCGTTCGGGTGCCGGCCACGACGGACCGGCACCCGAACGACACGTGTTACTCGGACGCGATCGTAGCCGACGACGTGCTGCTGGCTGACGTCGGTGCGCTCCTCGGCGTCGCGCTCGTCGCTCCGGCGTTCGTCGTCTCCGGGGCGTCGCCGAAGTCCGGCACCTCGAGCCGGGCGCCGCCCTGCAGCGCCGACTGGTGGGCGATGATGCCCGGCAGGGTGAAGCGCGCGGCGGTCCAGGCGTTCACCGGCGGCACGATCCGGTCGACGACGGCGCGGACGAAGTCGTCGGCCAGGAACTGGTGGCTGCCCTCGTGCCCGGTCGGCACGCCGTCGTACTCGGCGGGCAGACGGTCGGTGTCGTGCACCTCGGCGTAGCCGGACACGAACGCGTCACGCAGGGACGGGTCGACGTCGGCCAGGCGCGGGTCGTCGAGGGACATCGTCGCCTGGGTGTCGATCTTGTCGCTGATGTCGTACGAGTCCTCCTTGTCCTGCCACACGCTCGTCTTCGCGAGCTGCTCGAAGCTGGCCTCGGTGCCGAAGTAGCGGAACCGCGACTCGCGGATGTGCGACGGGTAGCCGACGCGACGCATCTCGTTGATGCGCATGACCCCGCCGTTGTCGAGCTCGAACAGGGCGGTCGCGTTCGAGAAGTCGTTGTCGAACTGGCTGACGTCCTTGTCGAAGACGCCGTCGCCGCGGTCGTCCTTGACGCCGATGCAGCTGACGCTGACCGCGTGCCCGGGGATCGCGCCGAGGACCCCGCCGACGGAGTGCGTCGGGTAGAGCATGGGCGGGTAGCTGGCGGTGCGCTTCCACTCGTCGCCCCCGCTGTACTGGTACGCGGCGTAGAAACCGAGGTCCATGTCGTGCACGTAGTCGCCCTCGGCGTAGAAGACCCGACCGAAGGCGCCGGCGGCGACCTGCTTGCGGGCGAACACCGTCGCGGGGTTGTAGTAGCTCGTCTCGCCCATCATGTAGGTCAGGCCGGTCTCGCGGACCGCCTGGATGATGTCGCGGATCTCGTCGACCGAGATCGCCATCGGCACGGCGGAGTACACGTGCTTGCCGGCGCGCAGGGCCTTGACCACGAGCGGGCCGTGGGTCCAGCGCTGCGTGAAGATCGCGACGGCGTCGACGTCCGAGGCGAGGACGGCGTCGAAGTCGTCGAAGGTGCCGTCGAGGTGCTGCGTCTCGACGAGTTCGGACGCCCGCTCGTCGACCAGGTCCGTGACGTAGACCCGGTCGACGTCGGGGTGGAG
This sequence comes from Curtobacterium sp. MCBA15_007, assembly GCF_001864905.1. Taxonomy (NCBI): domain Bacteria; kingdom Bacillati; phylum Actinomycetota; class Actinomycetes; order Micrococcales; family Microbacteriaceae; genus Curtobacterium; species Curtobacterium sp. MCBA15_007. The sequence continues at coordinate 3,748 of NZ_MJGM01000006.1, read as the reverse complement.
CTTGAACAGCTTGGCGAACTGGGGGGCGAACTGGCCCGCGCCGACCATTCCGACAGAGATCATCAGTGACCTTTCCAGGGGTGTGGGATGCGTCGCCGAGCGGGTCGCTCCGATGCGATCGAGCGCCATCCTGACACACGCTGTCTACACGTGACAACCCCTGTCCACAGCCCGGAAAAAGCCTCTTGCGAGCCGGGGTCCCCACGTGTAGATTCCCGGCTCACGGACTGCTGCACGTCAGTCCACCGCAGACGAAGGAGTCGCGATGGCAACCGAGAGCCCTGTGTCGTCACCCTTGACGACCGCCAGCACGAGACGGAGGAGTCGGTCCGCCGACCTCGCCCGTGCCCGCACCACCGCACCGCGGCGCCGCCCCAGGAACGACCTGTGGCTCGCGCTCGTCTTCATCGCCCCGGCAGCCGTCGGGTTCGCGGTGTTCCTCGCCTGGCCGACCGTGCGGGGCATCTACCTGAGCTTCACGTCGTACAACCTGCTCACCGAGCCCGAGTTCACCGGCCTGCAGAACTACGCCCGACTGGTGCAGGACTCGATCTTCTGGCACTCGATGGTCGTGACGATCGAGTACGTCCTCATCAACATCGTCATCCAGACCGTCGTCGCGCTGTTCATCGCCGTGATGATGCACCGGCTGACCAAGTCGACGTTCGTGCGCGGTATCGTGCTCGCGCCCTACCTGGTGTCGAACGTCGTCGCCGCCCTGGTCTGGCTCTGGATCCTCGACACCCAGCTCGGCATCGGCAACGAGATGCTCGCAGCGCTCGGCCTCGACCGCATCCCGTTCCTGCAGAGCGACGTCTGGGGCATCCCCTCGATCGCGCTCATCAACGTCTGGCGACACGTCGGCTACACGGCGCTGCTCATCTTCGCCGGCCTGCAGTCCCTGCCCGAGACCGTGTACGAAGCCGGGCGCATCGACGGTGCGAGCGAGTGGAAGATGTTCTGGCGCATCACGGTGCCGCTGCTCCGCCCGATCCTGTCCCTGGTGCTGATCATCACCGTGATCGGGTCGTTCCAGGTGTTCGACACCGTCGCCGTCACCACGCAGGGCGGCCCCGCGAACGCCACGAACGTCGTGCAGAACTACATCTACAACCTGGCGTTCGGTCGGTTCCAGTTCGGCTACGCGTCCGCGGTCTCGGTCGCGCTCCTCATCGTCCTCAGCATCATCACGATCATCCAGTACCGACTCACCCGCTCGGGTGAGTCCGACCTGGACTGAACGGAAGCGCCATGACCACGACCCTCACCCGCTCCGTCTCCACGTCCCGCCCGCCCCGGATGGGCGCCGGCCACCGTCGCCGCCCGTCGCTCGGCCGGGTGCTCGCCTGGGTCGCGATGATCCTCGTCATCGTCGTCACCCTGTTCCCGTTCTACTGGATCCTGCGCACCGCGCTGTCGTCGAACACCGCGATCAACTCCGACCCCACCTCGCTGCTGCCCGTCGGGTTCAGCCTGGGCGGGTTCGAGCGGGTCTTCGGCCTGCAGTCCACCGAAGAGGCGTTGGCGCAGGGCGGCTCCGGCGCCGCGCTGAACTTCTGGCGGTACCTGCTCAACTCGATCCTGGTGTCGACGCTCGTCACCGTCGGCCAGGTGTTCTTCTCGGCAGCGGCGGCCTACGCCTTCGCCCGGCTGCGCTGGCCCGGCCGCGACAAGGTGTTCGGGGTGTTCCTGGCCGGGCTGATGGTCCCCGCGATCTTCACGCTGCTGCCGAACTTCACGCTCATCAAGCAGCTCGGGCTCGTCGACAACCTGCTCGGCATCGCCCTGCCGACGATGTTCATGACCCCGTTCGCGGTGTTCTTCCTGCGCCAGTTCTTCCTCGGCATCTCGAAGGAGGTCGAAGAGGCGGCGCTCATCGACGGCGCCGGCAAGGTCCGCGTGTTCTTCCGGCTCGTCATCCCGATGGCGGCCGCCCCGATCGCCACCCTCGCGGTGCTGACGTACATCACGAGCTGGAACGACTACTTCTGGCCGCTCATGGTGTCGTACACCGACAGCTCGCGGGTGCTGACCGTCGCGCTCGGCGTCTTCAAGTCGCAGACCCCGCAGTCCGGCACCGACTGGGCCGGGCTCATGGCCGCGACCCTGGTGGCGGCGCTCCCGATGATCCTGCTGTTCGGCGTCTTCGCCAAGCGGATCGTCAACTCCATCGGCTTCTCCGGGATCAAGTGACCCGGCTGTCGGACAGGACGAACACCATGACGAACCAACTGACCCGCCGCACGCTCTTCGCCGGCGGCGCCTCTGCCCTGGCCCTCGGTGCGCTCGCCGCCTGCTCGTCGCCCGGTCGGCGTACGACCAGCCGATCGGGTGCACGGACCGTGAGCTACTGGCTGTGGGACGCGAACCAGCAACCCGCCTACCAGGCCGTCGCCGACGCCTTCCACCGCGCGAACCCGGACATCACCGTGAAGATCACCCAGCTCGGGTGGAACGACTACTGGACCAAGCTCACCGCGGGGTTCATCGCCGGCACCGCGCCCGACGTCTTCACCGACCACCTGACGAAGTTCCCGCAGTACGCCGACCTCGACGTGCTCTACAAGCTCGACGAGCTCGACGCGACCAAGGGCATCCGCGACGACGACTACCAGTCCGGGCTCGCCGAACTGTGGAAGGGCCAGGACGGCCACCGCTACGGGTCCCCGAAGGACTGGGACACCGTCGCGATGTTCTACGACAAGAAGGCGATGGCGAAGGCCGGGGTCTCCGCGGAGGAACTCGGGTCGCTCGAGTGGAACCCGGACGACGGCGGCACGTTCGAGCGGATGCTCGCCCGGCTGACGGTGGACTCCAAGGGTCGACGCGGCGACGAGGACGGCTTCGACAAGGACGACGTCGCCGTCTACGGCATCTCGTCGAACGGGTCGGGCGGCGACGGCTTCGGACAGACCCAGTGGTCGCCGTTCACCGGGTCGGTCGACTGGTTCTACACGAACGAGAACCCCTGGGGTGACAAGTTCCGCTACGACGAGCGGGTCGTGCAGGACACCCTCGCCTGGTACTACCGGCTGGCCGAGAAGGGCTACATGGCGAAGTACGGGGTGTTCTCCACCACGACCGGGCCCGAGGTCCAGCTCGGCGCTGGCAAGTGCGCGCTGTCGTTCAACGGCTCGTGGATGATCGGCTCGTACCTCGGCATGGACGACCTCGACGTCGCCGTCGCCCCGACCCCGATCGGTCCGGCGGGACACCGCGCGTCGATGTTCAACGGGCTCGGCGACTCGATCACGAAGCAGGCGAAGGACCCCGAGGCCGCGGCGAAGTGGGTGGCGTTCCTGGGCAGCGACGAGGCGCAGCGGATCGTCGGTCGGAGCGGGATCGTGTTCCCCGCTCGTCCCGCGGGCACCGAGGCCGCGGTGGCGTCGTTCCGGAAGCGCGGACTGGACGTCTCGGCGTTCACCCGGCAGGTCGAGGAGGAAACGACGTTCCTGTTCCCGGTCACGAAGAACCCCGCCGACGTGCAGGCGTTGCTGCAGCCCGCCTTCGACGACGTCTACGCGAACGGCAAGCCGGTCTCGACGCTGACCGGGGTGAACGAGCAGGTGAACAACCTGCTCGCCCTCACCTGATCGCGCGCGGTGCGGGCCCGCCACGGGCCTCCCGTCCGGCGGTGCGCACGGTGCGTGTGTGGTGACTGGGTGCGGGGTTGGTTGCGTGGTGCGGCGCTGTGAGCGCGCACGGGGCGGGCAAGCTCGCACCGGGTGGCGAAGCCCGCACGGTGCGG
>NZ_MJGM01000005.1:0-49989 GCF_001864905.1 Curtobacterium sp. MCBA15_007 | reverse complement strand
CCACGGGCCTCCCGTCCGGTCCGTGGGCGCGTCCGGAGCCGCGCTCGCCGTGTCGGAGCGGGCGTCCCTGGCGCTTCCGGGCGTCCCTGGTCGGAAGTTCGTGGCAGGGATGCCCGTTTGCGGCAGGTACTCCGCCGCCGCCGGCCCCGAGCACGTCAGCGCGTGCGGGGTGCGCTCGTCGAAGCGCGCACGACCAGCTGCGGGACGATGTCGATCGGGCGGAGGAGCTCGCCCTCACTCGGCAGCAGCAGGTCCACGCAGCGACGCCCGAGCTCGGCGAAGTCGACCTGCACCGTGGTGAGCGGCGGCCAGAAGTGCTTCGCCTCGGGGATGTCGTCGTAGCCGACCACGGACAGGTCCCCCGGGACGTCGAGCCCGTACGAGCGCGCCGCGTGCATGACGCCGAGCGCCATCTGGTCGTTCGAGCAGAAGATCGCGGTGCAGTCCCGCCACCGCAGCAGCTCGCGGCCGGCGTGGTAGCCGAAGTCGGCGGTCCAGTCGCCCAGAATCGGCGGGGCGACGGCCATGTCGCGGTCGGACATCTCGCGCAGGAACCCCTGCATGCGGGCGTCGGCCTCGATCCAGTCCTGTGGGCCGGCGATGTGCCGGACGTACTCGTGTCCCAGGTCGAGCAGGTGCGCGGTCGCGAGTCGTGCGCCCTCCATCTGGTCCACCCACAGGGCCGTGGGGTCCTCGCCGACGCTGGCACGCATGGTGACGTAGGGGGTGCGGATTCCGAGCTCGGCGATCAGGTCGAAGACCCGCTGCTGGGGCGCGATGACGACGATGCCCTCGACGTCCAGGTCGAGCAGGTGTCCGAGCCCTTCACGCACGGCGGCGTCGGTCGCCTCGGCGATGTTCGCCGTCGTGACGGAGTAGCCGCGCAGCATCGCGGCGTCCTCGATCGCCTGCAGTGCGACCGCGGGACCGTAGTGGGCGCGACGGGCCGTCAGGACGCCGATCGTGTGCGTCCGGCTCGTCACCAGGGCGCGCGCGGCCCGGTTCGGCCGGTACTGCAGCTGCTCCATGGCCGCCAGGACCTTGTCGCGCGTCTCGGCCCGGATCGCGTCCGAGTTGTTCAGCACCCGCGAGACGGTCTGGTGCGAGACGCCCGCGATCCGTGCGACGTCACGGATGCTGGGCGAACGCGGTTGCTGTGTCCGCGATGACGCCATTGCTGCTCGTTTCCGCCCGGGTGTCGTGGCACATCGATGTGCACGTTCACATCCGGGCCAGATCATTATGCACGTCCAGCGGATCGGCGCCACCTGTGCGCCGATCCGCCGTCGGCTCAGAGCCAGTTGCGCTTGCGGAAGATCGCCCAGAGCACGCCCATCAGCAGGAGCATGCCGAGGATCGCGACCGGGTAGCCGTAGTGCCAGTGCAGCTCGGGCATGTGGTCGAAGTTCATCCCGTAGACACCGGCGATCAGGCCGGGCGCGAACAGGATCGCCGCCCACGACGAGATCTTCTTGACCTCCTCGCCCTGGCGGTGTGCTGCCCGGGCGAGTTGCCGGCTCTCCTCGCCCTGCGCCAGGCTCGCGCTGGTCATCCGCCGCATCGCCTCGTTCTGCTCCTGCGACACCAGGGTGGCGTGCAGGGTCAGGGCGTTCTCGAGCAGGGCGCGGAACGAGTCGACCCGCTCGGTGACGCGGAGCGCGTGGTCGTGCACGTTGCGGAGCCGGTGCTGTACGTCGTCGTCCACGCCGTACTTGTCGGCACCGCGGAGCAGCCCGGTCACCATCGCGGGCACCGGGGTGGTCGCGCGCTGGAACGCCAGGACCTCGCTGAGCAGCTGGTAGATGCGCTTCGAGACCCCGGGGTCGACCTGCCCGGCGAACAGCTGGTCCTCGATGGCGTCGATCTGCTCCTGCAGCACCTGGACGACGGGCCCGTACCCGTCGACGACCTCGTCGAGCACGGCCGCGGTGACCGCCTCGGACCCCTTCGCCAGGAACTCCGGGTCCGCCTCGACCTGTGCCCGCAGTGCCGCCAGGTCGGGGCGCGCGGCGTGCCGGACGCTGACGACGAAGTGGTCGCCGACGAACAGGTGGACCTCGCCGAACTCCACGGTGCCCTCGGACGGGTCGAACCAGGCCGGCCGGAGCACCATGAACAGGGTGTCGCCGTACCGCTCGAGCTTGGCGCGCTGGTGCCCCTTGCGGGCGTCCTCGACGGCGTTCTCGTGCAGGTCGAACTCGGTGGCGACGGCCTCGAGCTCGTGCGGGTCGGGCCGGAGCAGCCCGATCCAGGTCAGGTCGCCACGAGCCGGGCGCGACAGGGTCGACGGAGACTCCACGCGGCGTCCCCGGACGTAGATCGCGTTGTCGATCAGTGCCATGTGCGTGCTCCTTCGGTGGGGAGCAGGCGGGCGCGATGGCACCCCGGAGGCGATCCGGGGCGGGGCAGGGTCAGCGAACGGGCGCGACGACCGACACGGGCGGCCGGCCCGATCGAGGATGGTCACCCGACATCGCGCCTCACCTGCCCTTCTCGTCTCGTCGTGGCGGCGCCCAGAGCGCTGCCGAGCGTCGAGCGTACGCCTGCGGCGCAGGTCGGACAACTTCGATCTCGGCTTTCCACATCGGTCATGAGAACCCTTGCTGCACCCCGAACCGGACGCTAGTGTCCTGATATCCAGAACACTGGATGCCAACACGAAGGAGTGTCATGGTCAAGAAGCAGTCGCCCACCATCGGGATCATCCTGGCGTCGATCGGGTGCGTCGCCTTGTCGTTCGCCCCGGGGTTCCGCGATGTCGCCGTCGTGTGGTGGCTCCTGGGCGCCGCCGGCATCGGCACAGCGTCGATCCGTGAGATGCGACCGAGGCGCCCCCGTCAGAAGCGCACGCTGGCACTCTCGGGGGTGGCGTTCGTCGCCGCGGCCGCCGCAGCGATCGCGCTCGTCGGCGTCGTGGCGCCGGCACGAGCCGAGGCGTCGAGCGCGGTGACGGTCACGGACCCCTCCGGCACAGGACGGCTCGTCCAGCTCGCTTCGCAGCTCCGAGTCGAAGGGCGCAACCGGAGTTCGAACGCGGTCTCGGCGGCTCGGGAAGCGGGGTACTCCGCACGCTCAGGGCTGCGACCTGACTGGGCTGGTGCCACTGCTTACACCTACGAGGGCGCCGACGTCGTCTCGGTCCCGCTCCTCGGGACCGACGTCCCGGAGATGACGAAGCTCTCGTTCGTGACCGTGGACGGTGAGACGACCATCACCGAGATGGCCTCCGCGATGACGTCCGTGACCGTGGTGCACTTCGCGATGTGGCAGGACGGTCAGCTGACCAAGAACGTGGACCTCACACAGGGAACCGAAGCGGAGCAGGCATCGTCCGTCGGGACGTACGGCCTCGACTGGAAGCGACTGAACAACTGCCTCAACCGCATCGGGATCAGCTGGGCGGTGATCGCAGTCCTCGGCGTCGCGTGCGGCGCAGCCTGCGCGACCATGGTGCTCTGCGCTCCGTGTCTCGCCGCGGCGGCTGGCTTCACGACGGGCACGATCGCGAAGTGCGTGTCGAACGCCTGGTCCTGAGCGGCCCGGTAGGGGCCTGGCAGGCGTCGCTGTCCACCCTGCCAGGCCGCAACGGCCGACTCCGCGCAGCGCCGGCGCGCATTCGCTCAGGCGCAGGTGCACACGCAGACGCAGACGCAGCAGCGTCAGCGCGTGACGTGCAACCCAGCGGTCTCGAGCTCGGCCAGCTGCCACCCGAGCCACGGGCTCCAGGCGAACGGCGCACCGGCGACGGCCTGCCTGAGAGAATCCTCGGACACCCAGGCCCACTCGGCGACCTCGTCGTCCGCGGGCGCCGGTGTGTCGTCGGTCACGGCACGGAAGACGGGGCAGACCTCGTTCTCGACGATGCCCGACGCGTCGACCGCGCGGTACCGGAACTCCGGCAGCACGACCTCGACGTCACGGATGGTGATGCCGAGTTCGCGAGCGGCGCGACGGGCGATCGCGTCCTCGAAGGACTCGTCCGGACCGGGGTGACCGCAGAAGGTGTTCGTCCACACCCCCGGCCAGGTCTTCTTCGACAGCGCTCGTCGGGTCACCAGGACGTCGCCGTCGGTGTTCCGGACGTGGCACGAGAAGGCCAGGTGCAGGGGCGTGTGGGCAGTGTGGACCGTGAACTTGTCCGCCGTGCCGATCGGGGTACGGTCGTCGGACAGGAGCACCACGGATTCAGGGAAAGCGTTCATCTGAGTCGATAGGTTAGGCCAATGAGCGAGGAAGCGACCACCGTGCCGCACATCGACCTCGCGCTCGTCGACGACTGCCTCGAGCGCTTCTTCGCCGTGTCGTCGGCGCGCGCCGAGCGCTACGGCCGACCGTCGGAAGAGCTGTGGCGCGTGCTCCGCAAGGCGAGCATGGGCGGCAAGCGCTTCCGGCCCCGCATGGTCATGACCGCGTACGCCGGCATGGGCGGCACCGACGCGCACGCCGCCGCCAACGTCGCGGCGGCCTACGAACTCCTGCACACCGCGCTGGTGGTGCACGACGACGTCATCGACCGTGACTGGTCGCGCCGCGGGCAGCCGAACGTCGCCGGGTCGTTCCGTGACAACGGGACGACGGGTGGACTGCCGTTGCCGACCGCCGAGCACCGGGGGATGAGTGCCGCTGTGATCGCCGGTGACCTGGCGCTCGCCGGGGCACCTCGGTTCATCGAGGCCGCGGGCGTCGACGGCACCCGGCGTGAGCGGTTGCTCGAGCTGTTCGACGAGGCCGTGTTCGCCAGCGCCGCCGGCGAGATGACCGACGTCGACCTGGCACTCGGGGTGATGCCGACGGTGGACGAGGTCCTGGCGATGGAGCGGGCGAAGACGAGCGTGTACTCGTTCGAGGCGCCGCTGCAGTCCGGTGCGGTACTGGCCGGCGCCGACGAGGAGATCGTCACCGCCCTCGGTGCCTTCGGCCGCGAGATCGGCATCGCCTACCAGATCGTCGACGACCTGCTCGGGGTGTTCGGCGACGAGACCATGACCGGCAAGACCGTGCTCGGCGACCTGCGCGAGGGCAAGCGCACCATGCTCATCGCGTACGCGGCGACCACCGACTGCTGGCCCGACCTCGAGCCGTACCTGGGTGACCCGGACCTGACCGAGGCCCGCGCGGACGAGGTCCGTGCGACCCTGGTGTCCTGCGGTGCGCGCGGCGCCGCGGAAGCACGTGTCGCTGACCACACCGCACTCGCCCGGGCCGAACTCGCCCGGCTGCCGTACGAACTCGCCGACCGCCTGGAGGCCCTCGTGACCGAACTCGTGGAGCGCGCCCGGTGACCCACAGCACCACCACGGCGACCGGATCCCGTCCGGCTCGCCTCCAGCTCTACGACGCGACGGCCGAGGCCGCGTCGGGTGTCGTCATCGACCGGTACTCCACGTCCTTCGGCCTGGCGAGCCGCATGCTCGCCCGCGACACGCGCGAGCACATCCGCAACGTCTACGCGCTGGTCCGCGTCGCGGACGAGGTCGTCGACGGCCCCGCGACCGAGGCCGGGCTCGACCGCGAGCTCGCCCGGACCGTGCTCGACGAGCTCGAGGCCGACACCGAACGGGCCATCGCGCTCGGCTTCTCGGTGAACCCGGTGGTCCACGCCTTCGCCCGCACCGCCCGCACCACCGGCTTCGGCGCCGAGCTCACCGCCCCGTTCTTCGCCTCGATGCGCATGGACCTCGAGCGCACCGAGCACGACGACGCCTCGTTCGACGCGTACGTGTACGGCTCGGCCGAGGTCGTGGGCCTGATGTGCCTGCGTGCGTTCGTGTACCGCGCGGGCAAGCCGACGTTCGACCAGGCCGAGCTCGTCGCCGGGGCGCGTGCGCTCGGTGCGGCGTTCCAGAAGGTGAACTTCCTGCGTGACCTGCACGCCGACTTCGAGGTGCTCGGTCGCTCGTACTTCCCGGGCGTCGACATCCGTTCCTTCGACGAGGCCACGAAGCACCGCCTGGTCGCCGACGTGCAGGCCGACCTCGACCACGCCGCGCGGACGATCCGCCTGCTGCCGGCCGATGCCCGCAACGCCGTCGGGCTCGCACACGCGCTCTTCCAGGAACTCAACGACCGACTCGCGCGCACCCCGGCGAGCCGTCTCGTCACGACGCGCGTGCGCGTCCCCAACCCGGTGAAGGTCCGCCTCGCGGCACAGGTCCTCGCCGGACGCGGACCGCTCCGGTCGCGCGCAACCACCCACCGGCCGGGAGGCTCGTCATGACCCCGCCCCGCGCCTCCCGACCGAAGACGGTCGCCCCCACCACCCGGCGCAAGGTGCCGGCACGTCGTGCCGTCGTCATCGGCGGCGGCATCAGCGGCCTGGCGGCCGCTGCGCTGCTCGCCCGCGACGGCTTCTCGGTGACGGTGCTCGAGCAGCGCACGCAGCTCGGCGGCCGTGCCGGTTCGTGGGAGCAGGACGGGTTCCGGTTCGACACCGGGCCGTCGTGGTACCTCATGCCCGAGGTGTTCGACCACTTCTTCCAGCTGCTCGGCACGTCAGCCGAGGCCGAGCTCGACCTGGTGAAGCTCGACCCCGGCTACCGCGTCTACAGCGAGGGCCACGACGAGCCGATCGACCTGCGCGCCGACGCCGAGGCCAACATCGAGCTGTTCGAGTCCATCGAGCCCGGTGCCGGCGAGCGGATGCGGAAGTACCTGGCGTCGGCCGAGGACACCTACCGGATGGCCGTCCGCCGGTTCCTGTACACGACGTTCCAGGACCTCACGAAGCTCGCGGCACCCGACGTGCTCCGGCGCCTGCCGAAGCTCGCGCGCCTGCTGCTCGAGCCGCTCTCGACCTTCGCCGAGACCGCCGTGCGCGATCGCCGCCTGTGGCAGATCCTCGGCTACCCGGCGGTGTTCCTCGGCACGAGCCCGTACGCGGCGCCGAGCATGTACCACCTGATGAGCCACCTGGACCTGTCCGACGGCGTGCTCTACCCGAAGGGCGGCATCACCGAGGTGATCTCCGCCGTCGAGCGGGTCGCCCGTGCCGAGGGCGCGAAGATCATCGCCGGTGCGAAGGTCGAACGGATCGTCGTCGAGGACGGCGTCGCCACCGGTGTCGTCCACCGCGACCGCGACGGCGTGCAGCACACGGCCCCCGCGGACCTCGTGGTCAGCGCGGCCGACCTGCAGCACACCGAGATGCAGCTGCTCGAGCGGGAGCACCGCACCCACGGTGCCGACCACTGGAAGAAGCGCGACCCGGGGCCGAGCGCGGTGCTCGTGTACCTGGGCATCGACGGTCCGACGCCGGGGCTGCTGCACCACACCCTGATGTTCACCGCGGACTGGAAGGCCAACTTCGGCGCGATCTTCGGGGACGACCGGCACGTGCCGGACCCCGCGTCGATCTACGTCTGCGCCCCGTCCGAGACCGACCCGAGCGTCTCCCCGCCCGGCACCAGCAACCTGTTCATCCTGGTGCCCCTGCCCGCCGACCTGTCGATCGGCAAGGGCGGCATCGACGGCGCCGGTGACTACCAGGTCGAGCAGATCGCCGACCGTGCGATCGACGTGCTGGCCGAGCGTGCCGGGGTGCCGGACCTGCGCGACCGCATCCGGGTCCGTCGCACCATCGGGCCCCGCGACTTCGCCGACGACCTGAACGCCTGGAGCGGCTCGATGCTCGGTCCGGCGCACACGCTGAAGCAGAGCGCGTTCTTCCGCGAGAAGAACGCGTCGAAGAAGGTCGAGGGGCTGTACTACGTCGGCGCCTCGACGATCCCGGGCATCGGTCTGCCGATGTGCCTGATCAGCGCCGAGGTCCTGCTCAAGCGCATCCACGGCGACCGGAGCACTGAGCCGCTGCCGACACCCCTCGGGGCCCCGAGGGACCGGACCGAGACCGCCTGATGCCCGGGCTGTACCTCGCCGGCCTGGTGGTGTCCCTGGTCGGCATGACCGTGCTGGACGCCCGCTTCCGGTTGTTCTTCTGGCGGGCGCCGTGGCGGGCGGCGGCCGTGACGGTCGTCGGGGTCGCGTTCTTCATGGTGTGGGACATCGCCGGTGTCGCGACCGGCATCTTCTTCATCGGGCCGCAGAACCTGCTCACCGGGGTGCTCCTGGCGCCCGAGGTCCCGCTCGAGGAGCTCTTCTTCCTGCTGCTGCTCTGCTACTCGACGATGGACCTGGTCGGGTTCGTCCGGCCGCTCGTCCAGCGGGCGACCGACCGGCGGCAGGCGTGAACGGCGCCGGGGCGTACGCGCTCCTGGCCCTGCCGTTCTTCGGCGTCACGGCCGTCGTCGGCATCATCGCCGGGGTCGTCGCCGCGCGCCGTGCACGCGCCGCGGGTCGGCTGCCCGCGGTGGGTCGCCGGGTCGCGGTGCTCACGTCCGTGATCGCGGGCATCGCGCTGCTGGTGATGACGTTGGTGTTCGACAACGTCATCGTCACGCTGCGCATCGTCGCCTACGACCCCTCGCTCATCAGCGGTGCGAAGATCGGTGCGATCCCGGTCGAAGACCTCGCCTACGCGATGTCCGCCATCGTGCTGCTGCCCAGCCTGTGGGTCCTGTTCGACCGGACCGGCGCGCGCCCCGCGCCCCACCCGACCCCAGCACCAGCACCAGCGGAGCCAGCACCAGCAGAGGACACGAAGTGAACGCCAGCACCGCCTCCAGGCCGTCGACCCTGCGCGCCCTGTTCGTGTCGTCGCGGCCGATCAGCTGGGTGAACACCGCGTACCCGTTCGGCGCGGCGTACCTGCTCGGCAGCGGGGTCGGCGTCGAGGGCGGCGGCGGGTTCTCGCTGATCGCGTTCCTGGTCGGTGTCGTGTACTTCCTGGTGCCCTACAACCTGGCGATGTACGGCATCAACGACGTCTTCGACTACGAGTCCGACCTGCGCAACCCGCGCAAGGGCGGCGTCGAGGGCGCCCTGCTCGACAGGAGCGTGCACCGTGCCACGTTGTGGGCCGTCGTCGTCACGAACGTCCCCTTCCTCGTCGCGCTCGTGGTGCTCGGCGCGGTCAGCGGCAACGGTCCGTGGTCGTGGCTCGTCCTGGCGATCAGCGTCTTCGCGGTCATCGCGTACTCGGCGCCGGGGCTGCGGTTCAAGGAGAAGCCGTTCCTCGACTCGCTCACGTCGAGCACCCACTTCGTCTCGCCGGCGATCTTCGGTCTCGCCCTCGCGGGGCCGCACTGGACCGGCGAGCTCGTCGCCGTGTGCATCGCGTTCTTCCTGTGGGGCGTGGCCTCGCACGCGTTCGGTGCCGTGCAGGACGTCCTGGCCGACCGGGCCGGCGGCATCGGCTCCGTCGCCACCGTCATCGGCGCGCGGGCGACCGTGCGGCTGGCGTTCGTCGCGTACCTGGTCGCCGGTGTCGCCCTGCTGTTCTCGGCGTTCCCCGGGCCGATCGCCGCGATCGTGGTCGTCCCGTACGCGCTCAACGTGCTGCCGTGGTGGAACATCACCGACCAGGGCGCCGAGGCCGCGAACGCCGGCTGGAAGCGGTTCCTCTGGATCAACTACCTGGCGGGCTTCATCGTCACGATGGCACTCATCGCGTACGCCTACACGCACTGACAGACTGGACGCACGCACCGCGGCGACCGTGGTGCGACACCAGCCACGACGGCAGCCACGAAGGAGTGCACGCATGAGCGTCCGGATCATCCACGTCGGTCTCGGAGGGTGGGGCGGCAACTGGGCCCGCACCGCCATCCCAGAGGTGTCGGAAGTGCAGGTGGTCGGGATCGTCGACCCGTCGGCGCCGACGCTCGAGGCCGTGCGGACCGACCTCGGGCTCCCGGCCTCCGCCGCGTTCGCGTCCCTGACCGAGGCGCTCGCCACGGTCGAGGCCGATGCCGTCGTCATCACCGCCCCGGCCGTGACGCACGTGCCGCTCGCGCTCGAGGCGCTCGAGGCCGGCAAGCACGTCCTGGTCGAGAAGCCGTTCGCGAACACCACCGACGAGGCCGTCACCGCGGTCCGCCGCGCCGAGGAGCTCGGCCTGGTGCTGCAGGTCAGCCAGAACTACCGCTGGTACCCGGCACCGCGGGTCGTGCAGGAGATGCTCGAGGCCGACGTCGTCGGTGAGGTCTCCGCGATCAACGTCGACTTCCGGCAGTGGGACAACGACCAGCCCGCCGAGACGTACCCGCACTACCGGTTCCCGCACGCGATGATCAACGACATGGCGATCCACCACTTCGACCTGCTCCGGATGATCACCGGGCAAGAGGCCGTCCGCGTCTTCGCCAAGGCCAGCTACCCCGCCTACAGCAAGTACCAGGACGAAGCGGTCGCCTCGATGATCATCGAGCTCGACGGCGGCACGGTCGTCAACTACCGCGGCAGCTGGCTGAGCCGCGGCCCACGCACCGCGTGGGCCGGCGAGTGGAGCATCGAGGGTGAGGACGGCGAAGTCTGGTTCACGAGCCGCGACGGCGAGCCGAACGCCGTTGCCGGCGACCGGGTGACCGTCCGCCGCACCCAGGACGACGAGGCCGAAGTGGTCGAGCTCCCCGTGCTCGCACACACCGACCGCCAGGGCGGCCTGCAGGCGTTCGCCCGCTCGGTGCAGGGCGGTCCCGCCCCGGAGACGAGTGGGCGCGACAACCTGCGGAGCCTCGCGCTGATGGAGGCCGCCGGCCGCTCCGCGGCGTCCGGCCTGCCCGAGGACGTCGTCGTCCCGTCCTGACCGCACCCACCGACGGCCTGGAGGCACGGGGCGGGCCCGCACCGCGCCTCCAGGCCGTCGTCGGTCGCTCCACCGCGTCGGGGACCTTTCGCGCTCACCGACAGTCCACGCGTCGGAGCGCCCGTGACGTGTCGCTGCGCGCGTGGACTCGCGAGCCGGTTTCGCGTCAGGCGGCGCCGGCCGCCCGCCGCGCCTGCGCGACGGCCCGCCGCACGCCGAGCGACCAGGCTGGCCCGTGGCCCGGCAGCACGTGCTTCGCCTCGGTGTCCGCCAGCAGCTCGAGCGACGCGACCGCCGTGTCGACGTCCGACGTCGCCGCAGGTGCGACGATCCGCGGTCCGATCCCGCCGGTGTACGGGTCGAAGGTGACGAGCGCGTCCCCGGCGATCACGGCGTCGCGGTCGGCGAAGTGCAGGGCCACGTGCCCGTCGGTGTGCCCGGGTGTCTCGATGATCCACGGGGTGCCCGGCACGTCGGCGCGGTTCTCCAGCGGCTCGGTGTCGGCGATGCCGTCGACCGTGGCCGCACCGGCGAGCAGCATCCGACCCAGGGGACGCAGGCCGCCCGGGTGCAGCGCCACGAACCCGAAGCGGTTCGCCTGGGGCCGGTACGAGTACGGGTGCGCGGCGAGGTGCCGGTCGCCCGGGTGCACGAAGACGGGCGTGCCCCAGTCGCGGTGCATCCGTGCAGCGGTTCCGACGTGGTCGAAGTGCCCGTGCGTGAGCAGCAGGCCCTCCACCCGATCGGGCGTGTAGCCCAGGTCGTGCACGGCGAGCTGCAGGTGCGGCCACGCGGCGGGCAACCCCGCGTCGATGACGAGCAACCGGTCGCCGGTCTCGACGAGGTACGTGTTGGTGTGTGCGATCTCGAGGCGGTGGATCCCCTCGGCGGTGTCCCGGAAGAGCATGTGCGGCACGGTAGGCGCGGGCTGCTGGGCAGCATCCCGGGTGGGACGTGTACGAAATGGGGAATGGCCAAGGACAGTCTGCCCGAGCTCGAACTCGCCAACGTGCGCACGCGCGAGCGCATCACGGACACCGTGACGGAGCTGAAGCGGCGCGCGGACCTGCCCGCCCGCACCCGTCTGGCGGTCGCCAAGACGAAGCAGCGGTGGCACCGCGACCCCACGCCCCTGGTGGCGATGGGGCTGACCGGCCTGACCGGTGTCGCGGCGATCGTCCTCGGCATCGCGCTGCGGAACAAGCCCGCCGGGCACCTGGCGCAGCCACCGGCGAGCTCGGCTTTCACCGCGCTGCTGCCGTTCGGCGCTCGGGGCGACGCCCCGTCGGCACAGGAGCGGGCGCAGGGCGGTCGGAAGGATCGCAAGGCACGGGCGAAGGCCGCCGAGGAAGCCCTCGAGCGTGACCCGGCGCACCGGGGCCGCGTGAAGCAGCAGGTCGGCATCGCAGCGGTGCAGCGACGCGCGAACAAGAACCGCAAGCAGGCGGTCAAGCGGTCGAAGGCGGCCGTGAAGGCGAGAGGCTAGTCCCATGGCGCACGAAGAGCAGAAGCCGGACCCGGACGACTCCCGGAAGCCCGACAACCCCACCGACCTGAAGAAGCCGACGCTCGTCTACACGCTGAAGAAGACGCTGCGCGAGTTCACGAGCGACCAGTGCACCGACCTGGCCGCGAGCCTGACGTACTACTCGGTGCTCGCGCTGTTCCCCGGGCTGCTGGCGGTCGTGTCGATCCTGGGCCTGGTGTCGGACCCGGCGAAGACCATCGACACCCTGCTCCAGGTCATCCGCAACATCGGCGGCGGTGACGTCGCGAACCTGCTCAAGGACCCGGTGAACGGCCTCGTCCGCTCGCCCGCCGCCCCCGTGACCTTCATCGTCGGTCTGCTCGGTGCGCTCTGGTCGGCCTCCGGCTACGTCGGCGCCTTCGGCCGCTCGATGAACCGGATCTACAACGTCCGCGAGGGCCGGCCGATCTGGAAGCTCCGCCCGACCATGCTCGGCGTCACGGTGACCACCGTCGTCCTGCTCGTGGTCGGCCTGCTCGTGCTGGTGAGCGGGCCGCTCGCCCGGAGCTTCGGCGACGTCATCGGCCTGGGCGACGTCGCCGCGACCGTGCTGCTGATCGTGCAGTGGCCGATCCTGCTCGTCATCGCGATCATCGTCGTCGCGGTGCTCTACTACTGGTCGCCGAACGTCAAGCAGCCGAAGTTCCGCTGGGTCAGCGGCGGGTCGATCCTGGCGATCCTCATCTGGGTCATCGCGAGCGTCGGCTTCGGGTTCTACGTCGGGAACTTCTCGAACTACAACGCCACGTACGGCTCCCTGGGTGGGGTCATCGTGTTCCTGCTGTGGATCTGGATCACGAACAACGCCCTGCTCTTCGGTGCCGAGTTCGACGCCGAGATCGAGCGGGGCCGCGAGCTGCAGGCCGGCATCCGTGCCGAGGAGGACATCCAGCTCCCCGAGCGCGACACCCGCCAGATCGAGAAGCAGGACGAGCAGCGCGCGCAGGACGTGCTCGAGGGCATCCGCATCCGCCAGGGCGTCGACAACGACTGAGGGTCGCGCGTCCGACCGGCGCTGACGGGCGCTCTCCGGTTCGGGACGCTACGGTGCGAGCGTGCCGTCCTTCCTCGAGGGGCTCCCGTTCCGGTGGCTCGTCCTCGCGCTCTTCGCGATCGTGTTCTGCCGTGCGCAGGCCACGTACTGGGTCGCGCGGCTCGCGGTGACGGGTGCGTCCCGCTCGCGGTGGGGCGGGTGGCTGCGGTCGCCGGCGGTCCGTCGTGGTTCGGCGCTGCTCGACCGCTGGGGCCTGCCCGTCGTCACGGTGAGCTTCGTGGTGGTCGGCCTGCAGACGGTGATGAACGCCGCAGCAGGGCTGGCACGGGTCGCCTGGTGGCGGTACACGATCGCGATGGTCCCTGGCTGCGTCGCGTGGGCCTTCCTGTACGCGACCGTCGGGCTCGCCGTGTTCTGGGCGGTCGTCGCGGCGCTCGCCGGCTCGCCGTGGGGCATCGTGGCGCTCGCTGGTCTCGTGGTCGTCGCCGGCGTCGCACTGACGGTCCTGCGTCGTCGCCGTGACCGCACAGGAGGCCCGGCCCGGCTTCCGTAGGCTGGCCTCCGTGACGACAGACCAGCTCCAGAACCGTCCGGTCGCCCTGGTGACCGGAGCCACCCGCGGCATCGGCCGCGCGATCGCCGCCGACCTCGGCCGCACCCACCACGTGCTCGTGGGTGGCCGATCCGCCGACGCCGTGGACGCCCTCGTGCAGGAACTGCCGAGCGCGGCGCCGTTCGTCGGTGACCTGGGCGCGGGCGAGGTCCCGGCGCTGCCGGCGCGGCTCGACGTGCTCGTGCACTCCGCCGGTGTCGAGCAGGGCACCACCGTCGCCGACACCCCGCGCGCGGTGTGGGAGCAGGTCTTCGCGACGAACGTGTTCGCGGTCGCCGAGCTCACCCGGCTGGCGCTGCCGGCACTGCGGGCGGCCCGGGGCATCGTCGTGCCGATCAACAGCGGCTCCGGGTTCCACTCGGGCCCCGGCGGTGGCGTGTACGCGGCGTCGAAGTTCGCGCTGCGGGCCTTCGCCGACGCCCTGCGCGAAGAGGAGCGGGCGAACGGCCTGCGGGTGTCGAGCGTCCACCCGGGCCGGACCGACTCGGACATGCAGCGGCAGCTCGTGGCGAAGCTCGGGGAGTCCTACGACACCGACTACTACCTGGCGCCCGAGGACGTGGCCGCCGCGGTCCGCACCGTCGTCGACCTGCCCGAGCGCGGCACCGTCGAGTCGCTCGCGATCCGACCGACCCGACGGCGCTGACGGCGACGGCGACGGCGCCGACGACCGGCTACCGCAGCTCGATCCGTTCGTCGAGCTCAAGCCGTTCGAGGAACGTCTCGTCGTGGCTCACCACGACGAGTGCTCCCCGGTAGGCCCGCAGCGCGTCCACGAGCTGGTCGACACTCGTCAGGTCGAGGTCGTTCGTGGGCTCGTCGAGCACGAGCAGCTGCGGTGGCGGGTCGGCGAGCACCAGGGCAGCCAGCGCAACCCGGAACCGTTCCCCGCCGGACAGGTCCCCGGCCGGACGGTCGACGGTGTCGCCGCGCACCAGGAACTTCGCCAGCCGGTTCCGGACCTCGGCGACGGGCACGTGCGGGGCGTCCCGGCGCACGTTGTCGAGCACCGTGGCGGTGTCGTCCAGGCTGTCCTTCCGCTGCGGCAGGTACGCGATCCGGTCGACGTGGGCGACGGCCGTGGTCGCGGGCAGCGGGTGCTCCCGGGCCGCGGGGTCGCCGACGAGATGCTCGAGCAGCGTGGACTTGCCGACGCCGTTGTCCCCGGTGACGGCGATCCGTTCCGGCCCCTGCACGATGACGTCCCGTCCGCGGACGGTCACGGTGGCGATCCGACGCGATGCCGGCACGTCCGGGTCGGGCAGGGTGACGTGGATCGACTCGTCGTCGCGCAGACGGAGTTCGGCCTCACGCTTGGACGCAAGTGCGGCAGCTTCGTCGTCCGCGTACCCGACGCGCAGACGACCGGCGGTCTCCTGCGCCTTCTTCCGCTGCTCGTTCGCCAGGATCTTCGGCATCGAGCGGCCCGCCTTCTCGCCCGCCTTGGCACGACGGGCGATCTTCGTCTCCGCCTCGATGCGCTGCCGCTTCTCGGTACGGTGCCGCTGCTCGGCGACCCGGACCTCGCGCTCGACGGCCGCCTGCTGCACGGCGAGGTGCTCCTCGAACGCGCTGAAGGTCCCGCCGAACACGGTCATCGACCCGGCGCGGAGCTCCACGGTCTCGTCGACGTGTTCCAGGAGTTCCCGGTCGTGGCTGACGAGCACGAGCGTTCCGCGCCAGTCGTCGACCAGGTCGAGGAGCAGCCCGCGGGCCCGACGGTCCAGGTTGTTCGTGGGCTCGTCCAGGAACACGATCGGTCGCGCGCGCAACCGCACCCCGGCGACGGCGACGAGCACGGACTGCCCGCCGGACAGCGTCGACACCGGCCGGTCGAGGTCGGTGCCGTCGAGCCCGACCCGGTCGAGCACCGCGGCGGCCCGTTCCTCCAGGTCCCAGTCGTCGCCGACTGCCTCGAGTTGTGCGGCGGTGGCGTCGCCGGCCAGGACGGCCCGGAGCGCGGTGAGTGTGGGCCGGATGCCGAGCAGGTCGGCGACGGTGTCGTCCGCGCTGGCGTGGGCCCACGCCGCCGGTTCCTGATCGACGCGCCAGCGGCGATCAGGCCGTGCCGGTGGGGAGAGTCGTTGCGGCAGGTGGTCGACGGGACCCGACGTCGCGATGCTGCCCGACGTGGGGTGGAGCCGGCCGGTCGCGAGCCGGACCAGCGTGGACTTGCCGGCCCCGTTCCTCCCGACCAGGCCGGTCCGGCCACGTCCGAAGGCGGCGGTGAGGTGGTCGAGCGCGACGGTGCCGTCGGGCCAGGCGAAGGTGACGTCGTGCAGGACGACGGACGGACTGGTGGGCATGGAGGTGTCTCCCGGTGTCGATGCTGGGCGCACGACACCGAGGCCACCGCGGTGCGGTGGAGCGCCCGACGGGGCGCGCGATCACGGTGTCAGCGCGTGGGCTGAGCGGTACCGGTGATCGACAGCAATCCGTCTGCTTCCGTCGGGGGACCCCCGTGTCCGCCATCCGTTCCGCCGGTCGGTCTCCCGCCCCGGCGGCCCCGCGATGACGACGAGGTGACCTCCACGGTAATCCCGTGACACGGGCGCCCGCAAGGGATGACAGGCTGGGGGCATGCCGGAGAACCTGTTGCCGACCCCGTCGTCGAACCCCGAGACCCTGCTGCCCGCTGAGCCGGAGGTGACCGCCGCGATCGAGGCGGACGCCCCCGTCGCCAGCGTGGTCGTGTCCCACCCGTCGTCGAGCCTGGCGTGGGCGCTGCTCGCCGACGAGGCGTGGGCGCGCGGCGCGACCCTGGAGTCCTACGCGTACGCCCGTGTCGGGTACCACCGTGGGCTCGATGCCCTGCGCAAGGCCGGCTGGCGCGGTGTCGGCCCGGTGCCGTGGTCGCACGGCCCCAACCGTGGCGTGCTGCGGGCGTTGTTCGCCCTGCGCCGTGCGGCCGAGGCGATCGAGGAGCCCGGCGAGGCTGAGCGCCTGACCGACTTCCTGAACGCGAGCGACCCCGAGGCCCTGCGCGCCCTGTCCGCCGGCGCGTAGGGCCCACACGCAAAACACCGGTGTTCACACTGCACGCCGCGGGATGCGGGTGTGCAACGTGCGAACACCGGTGTTTTGCGAGAGCCGACCCCGCCTAGCCCAGCAGCACGCTCCAACTGAACGCCTGCGGCCAGAGCTGGTGCTCCGGCAGCACGTCGAGTCCGCACGCCCGGCTGCCGAGCCCGTGCTGCGCGGCGTCGAGGTACAGGTACAGGTGGTCCGACGTCGGCAGCTCGTACGGGTGCTCGGCGCGGTCGATCTGCTGCGCGGTCCACGGCGACAGGGTGAACCCCGCACGGTGCGACCCCGCCGTCGTCACGGTGAACGGCCCGACGGACAACGAACGCAGGCCAGGCCGGTGCCCGGTCTCCTGCGGCCGCGAGTACTCCACCCCGAGCGAGCGCACCGGCGCGGTGAACCGGCCGACACGGGCAGCGTGCGAGGAATCGGCGTACGACTCGAGCGGTCCGGTCCCGAACCAGGTTGCGTCCCCGTCCGCCAGCGATGCCGGCAGGTCGAATCGCACCCCGATCCGCGGCCACGTGACGTCCCACGCGCCGAACGGCACGGCGTCGGTCTGCAGCACGAGCCCGTCGGACGTCAGGGTCCAGCGGTGCGTGACCTCGAGGCCCCACCCGCTGTTCGCCGCCGCGACGCGCACGCGTTGTTCCAGGCCGGAGTCGGTGCGCGACACCGACACCAGCCGGTGCGTCAGCCGGTCCAGCCCGCGATCGCGCCAGCGCGTTGCCGACGGGGGAGCCGTCGGGTCGCCGACACCGTGCGTGAGCACCGGGTCCGCGGTCTCGTAGCCGCCCTGTGACGCCAGGCTGTCGTTGTCGGTCGGTGCGCGCCAGAGTTCCAGGCGGGGCCCGGCCACCTCGTGGCCCTTCCAGGACACCAGGTCACCGCGCGCGTTGAACGTGCCGTCGCCCAGGTGGTCGCCGTCCCACCCCTGCCTGGAGGCCCGTGGTGCGTCCGCCGCGCGCGCCGCGACGAGCCGCTGGGTGCGTGCGACGACGTGGCCGGTGTCCGCCCACGCGGTCGGCCCCGCCAGTTCCACGGTCAGGTCGAACCAGAGCTCGTCGCCGGGTGCGAGTTCGGACGTGGCCGCGTCGAGCACCTCCGCGGGCACCGGGACCGTCGCCGACTCACGTGCGGCGACGATGCCCGTGGACAGGCGCCCCGAGGCCTCGACGACGCCGTTCCGCGACAGGGTCCAGCAGAGCCGGAGCCCGGCGGTCGAGGCCGAGTGGTACCGGTTCTCGACCAGCACCGTGGTGTCCGAGACCGCCAGGCGGATCGGGGCCACGACGGCCGCGAACTCGGCGAGCCCCGGGGTCGGGGTGTCGTCGGGCAGCACCAGGCCGTCCATCACGAAGTTGCCGTCGTGCACGACCTCGCCGAAGTCGCCGCCGTACGCGTAGTAGTCCTCGCCGGTGGGTGTCTTCGCGAGCAGGCCGTGGTCCCGCCACTCCCACACGAACCCGCCGTGCAGCCGCGGGTACCGGTCGACCAGGGCTTCGTACTCGGCGATCTGCCCGGGGCCGTTGCCCATGGCGTGCACGTACTCGCAGTGGATGAAGGGCTTCGACTTCTGGCGCGCCGCCTCGGCCGGGCCGCAGCCGAGCAGGGGCGTCGGGGTGCCGCCGCCGATGGACTCGGTCTCCTGCAGCGTCGGGTACATCCGCGAGTAGACGTCGGTGTACTCGCCCGTGTAGTCGCCCTCGTAGTGCACGGGGCGCTCGGCGTCGCGGTCGTGCACCCACTGCGACATCGCCGCGAGGTTCCGGCCGGTGCCGGACTCGTTGCCGAGCGACCACATCACGATCGACGCGTGGTTCTTGTCGCGCTCGACGGTGCGGGCGATGCGGTCGAGGTAGGCCTCGGCCCACGCCGGGTCGTCGGAGGGGTTGCCGACCCAGTCGGTGAACAGGAACCCGTGGGTCTCCAGGTCGCACTCCAGGACCACCCAGAACCCGAGCTCGTCGGCCAGGTCGAGCACGCGGGGGTGCGGCGGGTAGTGCGAGGTGCGGATGGCGTTGACGTTGTGCCGCTTCATCAGCGCCATGTCGGCGCGGGCGTGCTCCTCGTCGAACACCCGGCCGCGCACGGGGTGGGTCTCGTGCCGGTTCACGCCGTGGAACACCACGCGCTCACCGTTCACCAGGAACCGGTCGCCGACGATCGACACGGTGCGGAACCCGAGCCGGAGCGAGACGGTCTCGCCACCGGCGGCCCCGCCGGCGTCGGTGCCCGTGGACAGCGTCGCGTCGTACAGCTTCGGCAGCTCAGCGCTCCACGGCTCGACGCCCTCGACCTCGATCGGCGCGACGTCGTCGGCCGTGGCCCAGGTCACGTCGAGGCCCAGGTCGGGCACCGCGAACCGCACCGGGAACACCGCGTCGAGCGTCGGGAACGTGATCGTGCCGGTCCCCGTCTCCGGGCGCCCCGACGCCGCGGTGCCCGCCGATGCAGCCGTGCCGAGCGTCGCCTGCCAGCCGGCGCGGACGAACACGTCGTCGATCGCCGCCGTGGGGCGGGCGAGCAGCGTGACGTCGCGGAAGATGCCGGGTAGCCACCACTGGTCCTGGTCCTCCAGGTAGGACGCCGCCGACCACTGGTGCACCCGGACCGCGAGCTCGTTCGCTCCCGGCCGCACCAGGTCGGTGACGTCGAACTCGGTCGCCAGGCGCGAGCCCGTCGACCAGCCCACGAGCGTCCCGTTCAGCCACACCCGGAAGTGCGACTCGACCCCGTCGAACCGCAGCAGCACCCGGCCGGCGGCGTCGAACGACGACGGCAGCTCGAACGTGCGGCGGTGGTCCCCGGTCGGGTTCTCCTCCGGCGGGTGCGGCGGGTCGATCGGGAACGGGTACTGCAGGTTCGTGTAGCTCGGCGCACCGTGGCCGTGCAGTACCCAGTGCGACGGCACCGGGAGCTCGCCCCAGGCCGGGTCGTCGTCCTCCCCACCCTCGGTCGCGAAGTCCTCGGAGACCGAGGCGACGGGCGACCACCGGAACCGCCAGTCCCCGTTCAGCGACAGGGACGGGGCGTCGGTGTGCAGCCAGGCACGGGGTGCCAGCCGCGAGTCGGAGCCGGGTGCGGTGGACGAGAGTGCGGAGTGGGTCAACCCTTGACCGATCCTTCCGTGAGGCCTCCACGCCAGAAGCGCTGGAGGACGATGATGGCGATGACGAGCGGGATGACCGAGACGAGCACCCCGCCGGTGGTGAGCTGGTAGAACTCCGGCAGGCGGTCGACCTGCGAGCGCCAGTTGTTCAGACCCAGTGTTATCGGGTACAGCTTCTGGTCTGCCAGCATGATGAGCGGCAGGAAGAAGTTGTTCCAGATCCCGACCACCTGGAACAGGAACACGGTGACGAGCGCGGGGGTCATCTGCCGGAGCACCACGGTGTGGAAGATCCGCAGTTCACCGGCGCCGTCGATGCGTGCCTGTTCGAGCAGGGTCGTGTCCACCGACGCCGCGGCGTACACCCGGCACAGGAACAGGCCGAACGGCGACACCAGGCTCGGGATGAGCACGCTCCAGTACGTGTCGGTCAACCCCATGGTCGAGAACAGCAGGAACAGCGGCAGCGCCGTCGCGGTCCCCGGCACGAGCACGCCGCCGAGGATCGTGCCGAACACGAACTGGCGCCCCCGGAAGTCGTACTTCGCCAGCGCGTACCCGCCGGCCGCGGCGAAGTAGGTCGCCAGGACCGCACCGACGCCGGAGTACAGGATGCTGTTCGCGATCCACCGGACGAAGATGCCGCCGTCGTAGGTGAACACCTGCTGCAGGTTGCTCCAGAGCGCGAACTCGCCGCCGAACCAGAACCCGTTCGTCGAGAACAGCGCGCCCGTGGTCTTCGTCGCCGCGATGACGACCCAGTACAGCGGGACGATGAAGTACAGCGCGACGACGACGAGGATCCCCGTGACGACGATCTGCGAGCGTGGGGACCGGTCGAGCTTGCGGCGCGCGCTGGAGCTCTGGGAGACGCGCCAGCGGCTCCGCGACGCCAGCGCCGAAGGAGCCTGCGACTGAGGGACATCCGGTAGGGACACCTTCGAGGTCGATTCCGTGGATGTCATCGGTCAGTCCCTTCGGTGGTCGCGACGCGACCGGCCTGGAGGCCCGGGTCGGCTTGGGTGGTGACCGTGCTGCCCGCCGCAGCGCGCGTCTGGAGCGCGGTGCGGGCCTCCCGGCCGTCGCGCCGTGCGCGCTTGCGTCGGTCGCGTTCGTCCTTGGGTGGACGGTTCGTCAGCGCGAGGAACGTGAACGACAGGATGAACGCGGCCAGGGCGATGATGACCGCCTGCGCACTCGCGACGCCGTACTCGTTGAACGCGAACGCGTTCGTGTACGCGGCGTAGTTCGGCGTGTACTCGGTGTCGATCGCCGGGGCGACCGTCGACAGGATCTGCGGCTCCGCGAAGAGCTGCAGCGTGCCGATGATCGAGAACACCGTCGTGAGCACCAGGGCCGGGGCGATGAGCGGGATCTGGATCCGCCACGCGACCTGGAACGCGTTGGCGCCGTCCACCTTCGCGGCTTCGTAGACCTCGCCGGGGATGGACTTCAGCTGCGCCACGATGATGAGCATGTTGTAGCCGGTGTACGTCCACGTGACGATGTTCGCGATCGACCACAGCACGCTGTTGGCGCCGAGGAAGTCCGGCTGCAGCCCCATCGACTGCAGCAGCGACACGATCGGCGACAGACCGGGCACGTACAGGAACGACCACAGGATCGTGGCGATGACCCCGGGGACGCCGTAGGGCATGAAGTAGATCGCCCGGAAGAAGCCCGGCCAGCGGGCGCTCGCCGACTCGAGCAGCAACGCGAGGATCGTGCAGGCGATGATCATCACCGGGACCTGGACGATGCCGAAGAGCAGCATGCGCCCGATCGATGCGACGAACCCGCTGTCCTGCAGGGCGATCACGTAGTTGTCGAACCCCGCGAACCGGCCGACCACACCGTCCTCGCCGAACAGGCCCTCGCGGTCGACGGTGGTGAACGACTGGAACAGGGCACTGATGATCGGGATGACGAACGTCAGCAGGAACAGGGCCAGGAACGGGGCGAGCAGGATCCACGGGGCACGCTTCTGCGCGCTCGTGGCCTTCGTGCTCGTGCGGAACGCGGGGGTACTGCCGGCCGGTCGACCGGTGGTCCGTGGGGTGGTGGTCTGCTGGGTCATCGTGCCGTCCTGACGCTGAGGCCCTTGTCCTTGAAGGACTGGACGATCTCCCGCTGGGCGAGCTCCACGGCGTCACTGAGCTTCAGGCCCGAGGTGATCTTGCGGCGGAACTGGTTCTGCAGGCTGGTGAAGGCCGACTGAGTCACCGGGGACCAGGACCAGTCGATGTTCTGCTCCTTCGAGGCCGGCACGAAGACGTCCTCGTTGTAGTTCTGGCCGGAGAACCACTTCGACGGCTTCTCGCGCTGCGCCCCGATGTAGTCGACCGCGGGCGACCAACCGATGCCGCAGTACTTGATCATCGCGTCGATGCCCTCCTTCGAGGTGGTCATCCACGTGATGAACTCGAGCGCTTCCCGCGGGTGCTTCGCGTTCGCCAGCACCGCGGCCGTCGAACCGCCGATGGCGCTCGAGCCGAAGCCGTCGGCGCCCCACTTCTGCATCGGGGCGACCTTCCACTTGCCCTCGCCGCCCTGCACCGACTCGATGAGCGCGTCACCCCAGCTCGCACTGGTGACCGCGGCGATCTTGCCGCTCGCGGCGGCCGCGTACCACCCGGGGGAGTACGCGCCGGCGCTCGTGTCGACGAGCTTGTCGTCGATCACGCCGTCGAAGAAGTCGGCGACCATCAGGGTCTTGTCGTCGGTCATGTCGACGACCCACTCGTCGCCGTCGACCTTGAACCAGCGCGCACCGGCCTGCTGTGCGTACGCGGCGAAGGGTGAGGCGTCGGCGACCGGGAACACCTCGAGGTAGTTCTGCTTGCCGGTGCTCCGGACCTTGTCGGCCAGGTCACGCCACTCGTCCCACGTCGTCGGGGGTTCGCCGCCGGCCTGCTCGAGCAGCGCGGTCTGGTAGTAGAAGCCCATCGGGCCGGTGTCCTGGGGGATGCCGTAGATGCCGTCGACGAACGACACCTGCGCCCACGCGGCCTCGTCGTACTTCGACTGGAAGTCCTTCGCGCCGTACCGGGCCAGGTCGACCAGGCCGTTGGCGAGCATGAACTCGGGGATCTGCCGCAGCTCGACCTGCCCGATGTCCGGGCCACCGCCGGCCGCGAGCGCGGAGTACATCTTCTGGTACCCGCCGCTGTTGCCGCCGGGGATCCAGTTCGCCGACACCTGGATCTTCGGATGTGTCTTGTTCCAGACGTCGCAGACCTTCTGCAGGTCCTTGAGCCAGGCCCAGTAGGTGAGCTGGACGGTCTCACCCGAGGCCGCGGCGGGCACGAGGGCCGCCTTGTTGACGTTGGTCGAGCCCGGGACCGCACAGCCGGCGAGGAGCCCCGCCGCCGCCGTACCGAGGCCGAAGCCCAACAGGTGTCGTCTCGTGATCGGTCGTTGTGGTGGCGCCATTGCCGCACTCCGTTCGTCGTTGATCGGGGTTGCCCACACCCAACCACAGAACCGAATGCCGTTGTGGTTTCGTGACCGTACCGACACTGCGCGTTCCCGGCGCACCTTGGAACGGCCCCAGGCCCGGGCGCGGACCGTGGGGTCACAGAGCAGACACCGACGCCCCGGACGGCGAAGGCCGCCGGCGGCACGACCGGGAGGAGAAGCGATGACCGAACGCGGGAACACCACCCATCGCCCCGAACTCGACGAGCAGCTCGCGCACGAGGCGCAGAGCATCGTCCAGGGGCACGGCAGCAACGCCCACGTCGAGGAGTTCCGGCAGTCCGAGCCGGTCCCCGACGACACCGACGGCCCGGAGACCGTCGCCGCGTCGGGCTACGACGGCGAGCTCGAGGGCGAGCTGCAGGACGACACCACCGACGTGCTCCCCGAGGACGACGCCGACCGGGCCGACCCGCTGCCCACCGGCGAGGGCGACGGAGCCGACGCGACCGTGTACCGCACCGAGACCAGGGAGGGCAGCACCGATGGCTCTGACGCAGAATGACGCGCCGCACCTGCAGTCCGGGATCGCCGAACGCCTGAAGCGCGGGGGCACCTGGACGTGGGCCTACGTCGACGCGTCCGGTGACCGTGAGGACCCGCAGCACCTCGCAGCCCTGCAGCGCCGGAAGGCCGAGGACGTCCTGCGGTCGGCCGGGGCGGACGCCGAGGTCATCGACACGGTGATGGCCGAACTCGAGGAGACGCCCGGGGTGCCCGCGCCGGTCAGCCGGTACGTGCTCGTGCACGACGGTGAACTCGTGCTCAGCGAGGTCCTGCCCGGGGCGATGCACGCCCCGACGTCGATCGGCCACGACCCCGTGCCCGACCTGCTGCCGCTCCTGGCGCACCGGCCGCTCGACCTGCCGTTCCTGATCGTCGAGGTCGGTCGCGAGGGCGGTGGCCACCGCGCCTACCGTCTCGGCCACGCCGACGTGCCGGACCGGCGCGACGAGCAGCGCGTGCAGGGCCGCACCGACACGCTCCACAAGTTCCAGGGCGGCGGCTGGTCGCACCTGCGGTGGCAGCACCACACCGAGGAGATCTGGCGCGACAACCAGAACGAGGTCGCCACGTCCGTCGACGAGGCCTTCCGGCGGCTGCAGCCGAAGCTCATCGTCGTGGCGGGGGACATCCGCGCACGGGGGCTCCTGCTCGACCAGTTGTCCACCGAGGCTCGAGCCGTCGTGTCCGAGGTCCCGGTCGACCCCCGGGCGTCGGACGCGGCGGAGACCGCGCTCGTCGAGCACGTCGACATCGCGCTCGCCCGGGTCATCGCGACCCGCCGGCACGACTTCGAGGACCTGCTCCGCACCCACGTCGGCCGCGGGGACAACCAGACGGTCACCGGCCTCGGATCTGTCGTCGAGGCGCTGCAGCAGGCGCAGGCCTCGGTCGTCGCGATCGACGCCGCCGCGATCGGCGACCGCACCCTGCTCGCGCTGGGATCGGCGCCGTGGATCGCCACGGCACCCGAGCAGGCGGCGGGTGCGCCGGCCATCGGTCCGGTGCCGGCCGTGTGCGCGATCGTCCGGGCGGTCGCCCTCACCGACGCGGAGCTGCTGCTCGTGAACGCCGCGTCGCTGCCGAACGGTGCGCCAGCCGCGGCGTTGCTGCGGTGGCCGGTGGGACCGGCGGTGCCGGCCGCCTGAGCGGTGACCGGACGACGGACGGGAGGCCCGGTGCCAGCTGGTACCGGGCCTCCCGTCCGTCTCGGCGCGATCCTGCGGGCCGCCACGACGGCCGCGTATAGCGTCCCCGCCATGACCGACGACCGCCGACGTGAGCTCGGCACCAGCGACGCACCCGTGGAGGACGAACTCGCGGAGTCCTTCGACGCGACCATCGAGGAGGGCGCGGAGCGGCTGCAACGGACGGCCCGGGCCGTCCTCGTCACGGGGTTCTTCGGTGGCCTCGAGGTCGGTCTCGGGGTGATGGCGTACCTCGCCGTGCTCACCGAGACCGACAGCCACCTGCTCGCCGGGCTGGCCTTCGGCATCGGCTTCATCGCGCTGCACCTGGCGCACAGCGAGCTCTTCACCGAGAACTTCCTGATGCCGGTCGCGGCCGTGGTCGCCCGCGAGGGGACCGTGCTGCAGCTCGTGCGACTGTGGGGCGGCACCCTCGTGGCGAACCTCGCCGGTGGATGGGTGTTCATGTGGCTCGTCGTCCAGGCGTTCCCGCAGTGGCACGCCACGCTGTCGGAGTCGGCGCACCACTACGTCGACGCGCCGTTCGGGCTGCAGAGCATCGTGCTGGCGGTCCTGGGCGGCAGCACCATCACCCTGATGACGCGGATGCAGCAGGGCACCGACTCGGACCCCGCGAAGCTCGTCGCCGCCGTGGCCGGAGGCTTCCTGCTC
The DNA here is from genome assembly GCF_001864905.1 of Curtobacterium sp. MCBA15_007. Lineage (NCBI taxonomy): Bacteria > Bacillati > Actinomycetota > Actinomycetes > Micrococcales > Microbacteriaceae > Curtobacterium > Curtobacterium sp. MCBA15_007. The sequence continues at coordinate 24,236 of NZ_MJGM01000005.1, read as the reverse complement.
GCCGGGCTGCAGCTCTTCCACTCGATCCTCGACTCGCTGCTCGTCTTCGGTGCGATCCAGTCGGGCGCGGACATCACCTACGGGCAGTGGCTCGGCTGGTTCGGGTACACGCTGCTGTTCAACGTCCTCGGTGGGCTGGTGCTCGTGACGGCGCTGCGTCTGCTCCGGACGAAGGAGCTCATGCAGGACCGCCGCCGGGAATCCCCGGACGACCCCGAGCGTGCGGACCACGAACAGGGCTGACGAGCGCGAGGGGCGGAGCGGACGGAGGGGGTCGATCGCGTTGCGTCGCGCGGACGGTCAGTCGTGGGAGCGGTCTCGGCGGGGCACCAGCGGGACGGCCAGCAGCGGGAGCACCGCCACGATGCCGAACGACGCCGCGAAGCCGAGCGCGCCGACCAGGGCGCCGATGCCCGGACCGACGGCGCTCGCCGCGATGAACTGCCCGGTGTTCTGCGCCCCGAGCGCCCGCCCCGACCAGAACGGCCCCGCCGCCTCGGCGACGGACGTGTACGCCAGCCCGTTGTCGGCGACCGTCACGCTCGTCGCGAGCACCAGGAACACCGCCGCCCCGGCCAGGTGCGTGGCGTCGACGACCGCGAGCACCGCCATCACCACCGCCGCGCTCACCGCGACGATCCGCAGGGGGCCGACGCGCGACCCGGCCCGGTCGCTCCAGCCACCGACCAGGATCCGGCCGATCGCCCCGACGAACTGCGCGGCACCGACCAGCAGGCCGGCCGCCGGTGTCGACCACCCGAGGCCCACGAGCCAGACGAGCCCGTACGTCGACAGGGTGAACTGCGGCACCACGAGCAGGACCGACACCGCGTGCACCCGCCACAGGAACCCGCTCGAGCGGTAGGGGTTGGCGGTCGCCGTGGCCACCGCGGCACGGGTCGGACGGGGCGGGTCCGAGATCCCGATCGCGCAGCACACCGCGAGCACGGCGCACAGCACGATCGGCAGGACCAGGGCCGCACGGATCCCCGAGCCCTCGGCCAGCTGCGGCACCGTCACCGCGGCGAGCGTCACCCCGAGCGGCTGCGACATCTGCCGGATGCCCATCGCGAGCCCGCGGCGCTCCTTCGGGAACCACCCCACCACGACCCGGCCGCTCGCGGCGTTCGTCGAGGCACTCGTCATGCCGCCGGCCAGGAACGCCAGCCCGAGCAGCACCGGGTCGCCCGCGGCCAGCCAGGCGCCGACGACGGTCAGTGTGGTGAGCACGAGCCCACCGGCGATGACGATGCGCTCGCCGAACCGGTCGGTGATCGCACCCCACGCGATGAGTGTGAGGACCATGCCGAACGTCGGAGCGGCGGCGAGCAGCCCGGCGGCCGGCAGGGACGTCCCGCGGCTGAGCAGGTGCGGGATGAGGAGCGCCGGCGCGGACACCACGAGCGTCCCCGCCGCCTGGGCCGCGACCCCGAGGGCGAGCATCGTCCAGGCGCGGGCGGAGACCGGTGGCGTCGTGGTGCATCGCTGCGGGGCGTCGGTCGTGGGCATGCGTCTCGGCCGTTCGTCGTCGTTCCAGCACGGAACGAATTGGTATACCACAACGGTATACCATTCCGGCCGCTCCGCCGCTAGGCTTGTCCGCCGTGACCGACCCGACCGACGACGCACCCGTGTCGCAGACGGCCCAGCTCTACGACAACCTGCGCGCAGCCATCCTGACCCTCGACATCGCACCGGGGGAGCGCATCTCGGAGCGTGGGCTCGAAGCACGGTTCCACGCCTCGCGCACGCCCGTCCGCGCCGCACTGTCGCGGCTCGAGCGTGAGGGGCTCATCCTGCACGAGGGCCGTTCGTGGACGGTCACCCCGATCGACCTCGACGAGATCGCCTCGCTCGCCGAACTCCGCGGCATCCTCGAACCCGCCGCCGCACGGCTCGCCGTCGAGCGCGCCACCGCCGAGCAGCTCGCCGAGGTCCGCGGGCACCTCGACGCCCTCCGTCCCACCCCCGACCAGCAGGCCGGCATCCGGATGGGGTCGACGTTCCACCTGGACCTCGCCGCGCTCGGCGGCAACCGGTTCGTCACCGATGCGATCGCCGATGCCCTGACCCGACTCGAGCGCACGCGCTGGATCGAGGTCCGCACGCCCGAGGCGCGCGACGCCGCATGGGACGAGCACAGCGCCATCATCGACGCCGTGCGCGACGGCGACGCCGACCGTGCAGCGGAGCTCGTGGCCGCCCACGTCGCCGGCACCAACGACCGACTGCTGAGCTGGATCGCGCAGGAGCGCCGACGCCTGCGCGGGGCGGGCATGACGATCGTGGGCGCGACCGAGCGCTGACGCGAGCGGCGCGTGGGCGGTGCGCCGGGCCTCCTGGCCGTGGCGGGGGAGACCCGGCGTGCGCCGCTAGGGGCGGTCCGCCGACTCCGGCGACGCGTCGGCGTCGTCGAACGTGCGGATCGAATCCGTGCGTTCGAGCAGCGCGTCGCGCACCTCGGCCTCGTCGTGGCTCGCGCGGAGTGCGAGCTTGCTCCCGGAACGTGTCGACTGTGACATGTCGTGTCCTTCCCCTGCGTGTGGGCAACCTGGTCGGTGCGGGCCCGCGGCCCGCCGGTGCGCTTCCTCACGGGACGTACTGAGGTCGCAACAGTGTCGCGCGACACCCGCTGTCCCGCAAGCGTTTCCGGCGCCGTGTGGAGAACTCCCGGTACGGGGCATGCCTAGGATGGTCCGGCCGCATGGTCGAGGCGCGGCACCAGCGGACGTCGGACGGGAGGCACGGGTTGGCCGACCAGCGCACCGCACCTCCCACGGTCTACGACGTCGCCTCTGCAGCCGGCGTCTCCATCGCCACCGTCTCGCGCGTGCTCCGCACGCCCGACGCCGTCCGCGAGGGCACCCGGGACCGCGTGCAGGCAGCGATCCGGAGCCTCGGGTACGTCCCGTCCGGCAACGCCCGGGCCCTCGCCGGCAAACGCACCGGCGTCGTCGGACTGCTGCTGCCCGGCTTCGACGTGGTGCCCGACGAGCGGCCGGACCTGGTCACCGACGGTGGCGTCCGCGTGGTCGACGACCGACGCCACGTGACCCAGCCGTTCTCGTCCAACCTGTACTTCGACGAGGTCCTGCGCGGCGCCGAGACCGAGGCCTGGCAGCGTGGTCTCGCGCTCATGGTCGCCGCCGGCCGGGGGTCGTCGCGCGACGTCATCGTGAACGACGTCGCCGGCCGGGTCGACGGGCTCGCCGTGCTGGCGCAGACGGTGCCCGACGACCTGCTCGAGCACGTCGCCCGACGCATCCCGGTGGTGGTGCTCGCCGACGACCGGCGCTCGCACGGGTTCGACTCGGTGAGCGTGGACAACGCCGCGGGCATGCGGACCCTGGCGTCGCACGTGATCGGGCGTCTGGGGATCCGGTCCCTCGCGTACGTCGCGGGCCCGATCGACTCGCCCGACGACATGGAGCGCTCGGCGGGGTTCCGGGCAGCGCTGGCCGACCACGGGGTGCCGGCCTCGGCGGTGCGCACCGTGCACGGTGACTTCGGCAGGGCCCGGGCGCGGGAGCTCGCGGTGTCGCTGCTGGCCGACGACGTCCCGCGCGCCGTCGTCTGCTCGAACGACCAGTCCGCGCTCGGGGTGCTCGACGCCGCCGCTGCCCGCGGGCTCCGCGTGCCGGAGGACCTCGTCGTGACGGGGTTCGACGGCATCGACGCCGGTCGGTTCTCGTCGCCGCGCCTGACCACGGTGCACCAGCCGATGGGGGCGCTCGGTCGTGCTGCGGTCCTGGCGATCGTCGACCGGCTGGAGCGCCGCGAGGGGCCGCCGCGCGCCGTGCGCCTGCCCGTCGAGGTGCTGCTGCGCGAGAGCTGCCCGCCCGCGCTGTAGCGTGCGTGCCGTCGCGAGGTCGCAAGGTCGCAAGGTCGCGAGGTCGCACCGTGCGGCGTTGCGCATCCCGTGCGACCTTCGGCGCCCCGTGCGAGCCCGGAGCAGTGCACGGAGCGGGCAACCTCGCACCAGTCGGCGCACCTCGCACCGTGCGCCGCCCCGCGAAACAACACCTGCGGTTGCACGCCGCGATGTAAGCGCATACATTGAGCACGTACCGAATCGACATGGAGGTCGACCGAGCAATGACGCTTCCCCCACAGCGCACGCGCGGCACGCGTGACCCAGGCCCACGCCGCCGAGGCCGCCTCGTCGCGGCCATCGCCGGCCTCGGCGCAGTGGCCCTCGTGGCCACCGGCTGCAGCATCCAGGTCCGATCCGAACCCGATCCCACCATCGGCAAGGACACGATGCTCATCAACGCGGACCGCGGCAACCCGCTGTTCGACCGCAACTTCAACCCGTACATCGCGAACGCCCGCACGGCCTCCAAGTGGATGTACGAGCCCCTCATCGAGGTGAACCCCCTCGACGGCAAGCGCAACCCGTGGCTCGCCAGCGCGTGGAGCCAGCCCGACGCGAAGACCATCGACATGACGATCCGCTCGGGTGTCGAGTGGTCCGACGGTTCGCCCTTCAGCGCGAAGGACGTCGTCTTCACCTTCGACCTGCTCAAGAAGTTCCCCGCCATGGACGTGAAGGGCGCCTGGCAGCACATCAAGAGCATCGAGCAGGACGGTGACCACGTCGTCTTCCACCTCAAGAGCGAGGACGTCCCGAGCCTGACGATCATCGGCCAGACGTACATCCTGGGCGAGGACCACTGGGGCGGCGTGAAGGACCCGACGACCTGGCGTGACCCGAACCCGGTCGGCACCGGTCCGTTCGTCCTCGGCAACTACACCGACCAGCAGTACTCGATGAACAAGAACCCGAAGTACTGGCAGGCCGACAAGATCGCCATCAAGCACCTCATCCTGCCGGCGACGAACACCCAGCTCGACACCGTCACCCGCGGCTACGACTGGGCGTACTCGTTCATCTCCGACGTCAAGGGCACCTGGGGTGCCGCGTCGAAGACGAACGAGTGGTGGTTCCCGGCCGGCGGTGTGATCGGCCTCATCCCGAACCTCACGAAGGCGCCGTACAGCGACGTCAACGTCCGCCGGGGCATCTCGCTCGCGCTGGACCGTGACGCCATCGCCGAGACCGCGTCCGAGGGCAACCTGTCGGCGGCGGGCCAGACCGGCCTGATCCTGCCGAACCAGGAGCGCTACCTCAACCCGGACATCCCCGACAAGGGCATGATCACCCAGGACACGAAGGCGGCGCTCGCGAGCTTCGAGAAGTCCGGCTACTCGGTGCAGGGCGGCAAGGTCGTCAAGGACGGCAAGCAGCTCGCGATCACGATCATGACCGCGAACGGCTACTCCGACTGGCTCCGCGCCGCGCAGGAGGTCCGCCGCGAACTCACCGCCATCGGCATCAAGGTGACGATCCAGGCGCCGCAGCCCGCCGGCTACCAGCAGAACATCAACAACGGCGAGTTCGACATGGCGATGGGCGGCATGGGCAACGGTGACGTCTACCAGGCGTTCAACTCCCTGCTCAGCACCGAGTTCTACCAGCCGGTCGGCAAGTCGACCGTCAACAACTACGAGCGCTACAAGAACGCCGACACCCAGAAGCTCCTCGACGAGTACAAGGCGACGACGGACACCGCGAAGCAGCAGGAGATCCTCGACCAGCTGCAGCAGACCGTGTACGACGAGCTCCCCGTCATCGGCATGTACTACGGCGGGCTCTGGGGCCTGTTCAACACCGGCAAGTTCGTCGGCTGGCCGAGTGCGAAGGACCCCTACATGGCACCGCAGAACTACGACTCGGCACCGCTGCTCATCTTCACGAAGCTCCGGCTGCGCGACAGCGCCGCCGGCAAGCAGATCCTGCAGGAGCAGAAGGCGCAGGAGGACCAGAAGTGAAGTACATCCTCCAGAAACTCGTCCTCTTCGTCCTGACCCTCTGGGCCGCGGTGACGCTGAACTTCGTGCTCCCGCGCCTGATGCCCGGCAGCCCGGCCGACGCCGCACTCGCGAAGCTCAGCCAGAACGGTCCGGTCACCGACGCCACCAAGAAGGCCATCGAGGCCCAGCTCGGGGTACCGACCGGCAACCTGTGGGACCAGTACGTCAGCTACCTGCACCAGGTCATCACCCTCGACTTCGGGACGAGCTACACCTTCTACCCGCAGCCCGTCGGCGACCTCGTGTCGAAGGCCCTGCCGTACACGCTGATCCTCGTCGGGGTCGTCACGATCCTGGCGTTCGTCCTCGGCACCCTGATCGGTGTCGCGGCAGCGTGGAAGCGCGGTACCTGGCTCGACTCGCTCCCGACCCTGTCCGGCAGCTTCATGTCGACGTTCCCGTACTTCTGGACCGCCCTGCTGCTGCTGTTCTTCCTCGGCTACGTGCTGCACTGGTTCCCGACCACGGGTGCCTACTCGGCCACGACGACGCCCGGCCTGAACGGTGCCTTCTTCGGCGACGCCCTGCAGCACGCGGTGCTGCCGGCGGTCACGATCCTGGTGACGAGCCTCGGCGGCTGGATCATCGGCATGCGCAACGCGATGATCAACACCCTCGGTGACGACTACGTGACCTTCGCCGAGGCCAACGGCCTGCGCGGGCGCACCGTCGCCATCCGCTACGCGGCCCGCAACGCGATCCTGCCGAACCTGACCGGCTTCGGTCTGGCGCTCGGTGGCGTGGTCGGCGGTTCCGTCCTGGTCGAGCAGGTCTTCGGCTACCCGGGCATCGGCTACCTGCTGTTCAACGCCGTGATCGGGCAGGACTACCCGCTCATGCAGGCCCTCTTCCTGATGATCACCGTGTCGGTGCTCATCGCCAACTTCATCGTGGACGTCATGTACGGCGTTCTGGACCCGAGGACGCGTCGATGACCAACGCAACCGTGTCGGTGCGCACACAAGAGAACGCACCCAACGAAGAACAGCAGGCGCCGAGCAAGCTCCGCGCCGCCGCCCGCCAGTTCGGCGTCGTCTGGTCGAACAAGAAGGCCCGGATCGGCATCATCATCCTCGGCGTCTTCGTGTTCGTGGCGGTCTTCGCCCCGCTCCTGGCCCCGTACGGCGCCAGCCAGAACGGCTTCGCCCGGTCCGCCGACGCGACGCCCGACCACTGGATGGGCACCACCGCCGCCGGCGAGGACGTCCTGTCCCAGATCATCTACGGCGCTCGCATCTCGGTCATGGTCGGCGCGGTCGCGGGCATCCTGTCCACGCTCGTCGCCGTCGCGATCGGCCTCAGCTGGGGCTACGTCCGAGGCTGGGTCGCCGAGGTCATCGGGTTCATCGTGAACCTGTTCCTCGTCATCCCGGGGCTGCCCCTGATGATCGTCATCGCCGCCTACCTGCAGAACGGCGGCATCGCGGTGATCATCGCGGTCATCGTCGTGACCGGTTGGGCGTGGGGCGCTCGCGTGCTCCGCTCGCAGACGCAGTCGCTGCGCGGCCGGGACTTCGTCACCGCCGCCCAGTTCTCCGGTGAGGGCGCGACCCGCATCGTGTTCCGCGAGATCCTGCCGAACATGACGAGCCTCATCGTCGGCAGCTTCTTCGGGGCCGCCACCAGCGCCATCCTCGCCGAGGCGGGCCTCGAGTTCCTCGGACTCGGCGACTCGTCGATCGTCAGCTGGGGCACGATCCTGTACTGGGCGCAGAACTCGAACGCGCTCCTCACCGGGCAGTGGATCCTGCTCTTCGCGCCGGGTCTCTGCATCGCGCTGCTCGCGATGAGCCTCACCCTGATCAACTTCGGCGTCGACGCCGTGTCCAACCCGCGGCTGCGCGACGGCGCACGGCCCCGTAAGGAGAAGCGCGCATGAGCGGCTTGCCAGAAACGCACCCGGCAGACGGCCTGGAGGCGCCCACCGGCGCCGCCACGGGCCTCCGGTCCGACGCCCGTCACGACCAGGGCGACGCCTCCGTCCTGCTCGACGTCCGCGACCTGTCGGTCGTCTACGAATCGGCCGGCCAGACGGCCGTCCAAGCCGTCGACCACGTGTCGTTCCAGCTGAAGAAGGGCGAGTTCGTCGGCCTGGTCGGCGAGTCCGGTTCCGGCAAGTCGACGCTCGGCTACGCGCTGACCCGGCTGCAGAAGCCACCGGCGCGCACGAACGGCGGCGGCATCGTCTTCGCGGGCAAGGACATCCGCGACCTCGACGACGAAGCCCTGCGCCAGCAGCGGCAGGGCGGCTTCGCGATGGTGCTGCAGTCCGGCATGAACGCGCTCAACCCGGTGCGCACCATCCGGAACCACTTCATCGACGTCTTCAAGGCGCACGGCCACGTGTCGCGCGACCGCTGGGACGCCCGGATGAAGGAGCTCATCGAGAAGGTGAAGCTGCCGACGTCGATGCTCGCCCGGTTCCCCGGGGAGCTCTCCGGCGGCATGCGGCAGCGCGTCTCCATCGCCCTGGCGCTCTCGCTCGAACCGCAGCTCATGGTGTTCGACGAGCCGACGACGGCGCTCGACGTGCTCGTGCAGCACGCCGTGATGGACACGATCATCGAGCTGCAGCGCACCGAGGGCTTCACGGCGATCCTGATCAGCCACGACCTCGGCATCGTCCTCGAGGCCACCGAGCGCGTCCTCGTCATGCACGAGGGCCGCATCGTCGAGGACGGCGGCTCCCGCGAGATCCTCCGTGACCCGCAGGACGAGTACACGCAGATGCTGCTGTCGCACTACGCCGACCCCCGCGCCGAGGTGGTGTCGCTGCCGGGCTTCCCGGACCGCTCGCTCCGTGCCGAGGCCGGCGAGAAGCGGCAGGAGACGACCTCGTCGTTCAGCACCGTCGGGTCCCGCGAGCGCAGCGCCGCCCGCAACCCGATCGTCGTCGACCACATCGTGAAGACCTACCCGGCGCCCCGCCGCGGTGAGCAGCCGGTGCAGGCCGTGCGCGACGTGTCGTTCACCCTCGAACCCGGGCAGTCGCTCGCCCTGGTCGGCCAGTCCGGTTCGGGCAAGTCGACCATCGCGAAGCTGCTCACCGGGGTCGAGAAGCCGACCACCGGCACGGTCCGGTTCGGTGACCTCGACGTCGCCCGCCTCGGCAAGCGCGGCCTGCGGGACCTGCGTTCCGAGGTGCAGATGGTGTTCCAGGACCCGTACTCGGCGCTCAACCCGCTGCACACGGTGGAGTACACGCTGTCCCGGCCGATCGCGAACTACACCGGGCTGACCGGCCGCGATGCCCGGCGCCGGGTGCTCGAGCTGCTCGAGACGGTGGGGCTCACCCCGGTCGAGCAGTTCGCCCAGAAGCTCCCGCACCAGCTCTCCGGCGGGCAGCGGCAGCGCGTGGTGATCGCCCGGGCACTCGCGAGCGACCCGCAGGTGATCATCGCCGACGAGCCGGTGTCGATGCTCGACGTGACGCTGCGTGCCGGGGTGCTCGCACTGCTCGAGGACCTCCGCGAGCAGTGGGGCGTCTCGCTCCTCTACATCACGCACGACCTGCTGAGCGCGCGGCTCATCACGGACGACATCATGGTGCTCCACGAGGGCGCCGTGGTCGAGCGGGGTCACACGGCCCAGGTGCTGCAGGACCCGCAGGACCCGTACACGATCGCCCTCCTCGACGCCGTGCCGAACCCGCGCCGCACGCTCTCGGAAGGACGACCATGACCACCCTGCACGACTTCCCGACGGTCCCGCCGTTCGGGCACCTGCCCACCCCGGACGGCGTCGACGTCGTCGGGATCGACGTCCCGGTCGGGCGGCTCACGGCCTACCGGATCGTGCCCGAGGGGGTGTCGAAGGGCACCGTGCTCATCGTCCCCGGGTACACCGGCTCGAAGGAGGACTGGCGCACGTTCCTGCCCGTCCTCCGCGACGCCGGGTGGACCGCCGTCGCGATCAGCCGGCGTGGGCAGGCCGACTCGGCCGCGCCGACCGAGCCGCGGGACTACTCCCTCGACGAAGAAGCGGCCGACGTCGTCCGGGTCGCGCGCCTGCTCGACGACGGCGCCCCCGTGCACCTGGTCGGGCACTCGCTCGGTGGTGTGATCGTCCGGGCGGCCGCGCTGCAGGACCCGACGGCGTTCCGCGACGTCGTGCAGTTCTGCTCCGGCCCGCACGGGTGGCCGTACCGCAAGGTCGCCGAGCTGACGATCCTGCACGACACCGGGGGGAACCTCCGGCAGCTGTTCGACTCGACGAACCCGCTCTGGGCGTACCGGCCCGACGAGGAGCTGCCCGACGACGTCCGGATGGTGCGCGACCGCTTCGACGCGACGAGCCCGCTCAGCGTCGTCGCCGGTGGCCACATCCTCGAGGACCACACCGACGCCTCCGACGCCCTGCGCGCCACGGGCCTGCCGGTCCTCGTCGCCCACGGCGAGTGGGACAACGCCTGGCCGATCCCGTGGCAGCGGGCGATGGCCGAGCAGACCGGCGCCGAGTACGTCGTCATCCCCGCGAGCTACCACGGCCCCCAGGTCGAGAATCCGCTCGGGACGGTCGCCGTCTTCGACGCCTTCCTGAGCCAGCACTGACTCGAACACGCACTGAAAGGCACCATCATCTCCACGCTGCAGTTCCCCGACGGCTTCCTCTGGGGCGCCGCCACCGCCGCCCACCAGATCGAGGGCAACAACGTCAACAGCAACTGGTGGGTGCACGAGCACGAGCCGGACACCACCATCGTCGAGCCCTCGGGTGACGCGGCGGACAGCTACCACCGGTACCGCGAGGACATCCGCATGGCCGCCGAGCTCGGGTTGAACTCGTACCGGTTCAGCATCGAGTGGGCCCGCATCGAGCCCGAGCGCGGGTTCGTCAGCCGCGCCGAGGTCGACCACTACCGCCGCATGGTCGACGCCTGCCACGAGTTCGGCATCGAGCCGATCGTCACCCTCATGCACTTCACCGTGCCGCGCTGGTTCGAACGCGACGGCTTCTGGCGCGCCCCCGATGCCGCCGACCTGTTCGCCCGCTACACCGAGGCCGCGCTCCCCGTGGTGCAGGACGGCGTCCGCTACGTCTGCACGATCAACGAGCCGAACATCGCGGCCATGCTCGCCGGCGGCGAGGACGCGGCCAACCTGGTGGCCTTCGGCCTGCCGAACCCGGACCTGGGCGTCGCCGACGCCCTGCTGGCCAGCCACAAGCGGTCGCGCGAGGTCCTGTCACAGGTGTCGGGCCTCCGGTCGGGGTGGACCATCGCGACGCAGGCGTTCAAGTCCAACGGTGAGCCGGGCGCGGACACGATGCTCCGCGAGTACGGGTACCCGCGCGACGACTGGTACCTCGAGAACGCCGCCGGCGACGACTTCCTGGGCGTGCAGGCCTACACGCGCACGTTCATCGGTCCGGACGGGCCCCTGCCCGTGTCCGACGACGTCGAGACGACCCTCACCGGCTGGGAGTTCTACCCCGAAGCCTCGGCCGACGGGCTCCGCAGCGCGTGGGAGCTCTCCGGCGGCGTCCCGCTGATGATCACCGAGAACGGCATCGCCACCGCCGACGACAGCCGTCGGCAGGCGTACACGCAGGGCGCCCTCGAGGGCATCCACCGCTGCATCGAGGACGGCATCGAGGTCCTCGGCTACCAGCACTGGTCGCTCCTCGACAACTACGAGTGGGCGTCGGGCTTCCGGCCGACGTTCGGGCTGGTCGCGTGGGACCGTGAGACCTTCGAGCGCACGCCGAAGGACTCCGCCCGCTGGTACGGGCGCGTCGCGCAGGCGAACGCCGTCGAGCAGGTCACCGTCTAGGACGGTCGACCCGCGAGCGCGCGGCGGACGGGAGGCCCTGCTCCCGTCCGCCGCGCTTCGTCACGTCCGGCGCGGGTCGGCCCACGGGCCGTGGTGCGGACGGCGCTCAGGCAGCGGCGAGCAGGTCGGCCACCGCCGTCGCGCGGAGCAACTCCGCGCGGTCGGCAGCGGTCGAGCCCTCGTCGTCCACGGCATCGCGGTCGACGCCCTGCGCCAGCACCGCACGGACGGTCTCGACGTCGCCGGAGTCGACGGCCGCGATCAGCAGCGTCGCGCCCCGTGAGCCGCGCGCCGCGGTGTCCGCACCCGCGGCGGCGAGGGCACGCACGATCGCGGCGTGCCCGCCCCACGCGGCGCGGATGATCGGGGTGTTGCCGTCGCCGTCACGGGCCTCCAGGTCGGCACCCGCTGCCACCAGCACGTCGACCGCCCGTCGCGCGTCGCGGTCGATCGCCAGCGTCAGCGGTGTGCGCCCCTCGGTGTCCTCGAGCTGCAGGGTCGCACCGCGGCGCAGGAGCTCCTCGAGCATCTCGGGGTGGTCGAACCACGCGGCGGCGTGCAGCGGGGCGAAGCCCCATCGGGGGTCGACGTCGTCGACGTCGCTCGCGTCGTCGGCCAGGTGCAGCCCGCCGAGGTCGCCGTAGGCCGCGGCCCGGACCACCTCGGTCGTCCACTCCACCCAGCCGTCCGGCACCGGGCCGTGCCAGCCGCGTGCCGGGCGCGACTCCAGGCCGGAGTACACGGACTCGGCGACGCTCCGGATCGCCACGCGGACACCACGGAACCGGATCGCGACCTCGCCGACGGGGGAGATCAGCAGCCGGAGTTCCCAGGCGTCGTGCTCGTTCAGGTACTCGAGCTCGCCCCGGGCGACGTGCGCGTCACCGGCGAGCAGCGCTGCGGGATCGACCCCGGGCGGGTCGATGACGGCATCCCGGAGCCGGAGCGACACCCTGGCGTGGTTCCAGCGGCGCCACAGGCCGCTCGGGGTGTCGAGGACCTCGTCGTTGCGGACCACGATGTCCGCGTGCACGACGACCGGGTCGGGCACACCGTGGCCCGGCAGGTCGACGGGGGTCGTCACGTCGTCCTCGTCGGCGTCCGGATCGACGACGGCGTCGGCGGACTCCACGATCCAGCGTTCGATCCGCGAGTCGGTCCACTTGACCGTCAGGAGCGCGGCGACCGTGGGAGGGGCGTCCTCGAGCAACCGGGTCACGTGTTCGCGCTGGCCGTCGAAGTCCTCGAGGGAGACGTAGCCAACGGAGGGCCAGTTCACTCGACTCCATCGCACGGGACGACACTACCCGGCGGGTAGCCGGTGCCTCGCGGCGCGTGGGGTCCGTGGTGGTGCGGTCCGACGACGCTGGAGCCGCCGGATCACCGGACGGTCGACCGCGAACCACACCACGACCGAGGCGGCCACGGCGGCGACCGGTGCGGCGATGCCCGCGACGATCGGCGCTGCGGGGGCGGAGACGACCGCGGCGACCACGGCCACCGTCGCCGGTGCGAGGATCGGGTGCGTCAGGTACAGCGCGTACGAGGCATCGCCCAGCGTCCGCCCGACGGTGCCGGTGCACCGACGCAGGAGCGGCTCACCCACCACCGTCGTCGCCAGCGCCGCGGCCGCGAGCGGCAACAGCAGCAGGCTCGGCACGGACGCGCCCGCGACGGTGCCCACCACGAGCCAGATCGCGGTGATCGCCGCGGTCCGGAGCAGTGCCAGCCGGGTGCGGCGGTCGAGCGCCCACCGGCCGATCACCATGCCGACCAGGAAGCACAACACGATGCGGTTCGCGTGGAACTGCCAGGTCGGCCACCCGTCCGGCCCGCGGAACGCCGAGGCGACCGCGAGCCCGACGAAGACGACGGACGCCAGCCGCAGGGGGTCAGAGCGGGTGGCGAGCGCGATCGTGACGACCACGTAGAACAGCAGCTCGAACGACAGCGTCCAGGTGACCGTGAAGAACGGCTCGACCACGCCGTTCGGGCCGCGGCCGGGCAGGAACAGGTACGACGACACGATGTACGTCGGTGACGTGGCCGCGCGTTCCAGGGCCTGCGGGGCCACCAGCAGCGTGACGAGCTTGATCGTCATCACCGCCCACGCGAGCGGCAGGATGCGGACCAGCCGACGGCGGAGGAACCCGCGCCAGGTCGGCCTCGGGGTCCGCTGTGTCACGAGCACCGCGACGAACCCGCTGATCGCGAAGAACACCGTCACCCCGACCTGGCCGACGGGGATGTCGACCAGGGGTGTGCCGAGACGGGCGTGCAGGTACGTCGGCAGGTGCGAGAACACGACGAGGAGCGCGGCGACGAACCGCAGCACCTGGACGCCGGTGAAGGTCGGTCGTTCGGCTGGCATCGAGCAACTGTGGGCGGGCGGGTTCGCCGATCGCCAGCAGTTCGCACTCCGAGTTCCGTGTTTCGCAGCGTGGTCGAGCCGATCGCATCGCATCGCAGGTGCCGTGCATTCCGATTGCTCGCCAGCACCCGTCCGTGCTGTCGATGATGGCCCGATGGAACACGTCGGGCCCTCCGTTGGCCGCCCCGCCCCCCGTCCCCCCTCCACCCGCCGCCGTGGCCTCACCGCAGCTGCCGTCACGGGCGTCGTCCTCGCGGCGATCCTGTCCGAGCACGCCCAGCCCTCGTCCGCACGGGGCACCACGTCGACGGCCTCGACGACGCCGACGATCCGACCGGTCGGCGGGAGCGGTCTGTTCGGACCCGACGATCGCCCCCGGTTCACGGTCGACGGCGTGGAGCGTGCGGCGGACGTCACCTGGCGGGTCAACGACACCACGGGGACGATCGTCGACTCGGGGACCGGTCGGGCGGGGACCCGATCGGTCGAGGTGCACCCCACGAGCGCCCTGCCGTCCGGCACCTACCGGCTGACCGTGCAGACGCCGGGCGCGACCTCCGCGTCGACCCGGTTCGTGCGGACCATCGCCGGTCCGGTCGGCTCGGACCCGTACTTCGGTCTCGGCGTCAACCCCGTGGCGAGCGCGCTGCCCTCACTCGCCGCACTCGGTGCCGGCAGCTACCGACAGGACCTGCAGTGGAGCGCGGTCGAGAAGGTCGCCGGACGGTTCGACTTCGCGGCGACGGACGCCCGCATCGACCCGGTCGTGCGCGACATGGGGGTCAGTCCGCTCTTCGTCCTCGACTACGGCAACGTCGCGTACACCAACGACCCGATGGCACCACCGGACGTCTCGAAACCCGCCCAGGCCGCCGCGTGGAAGCGGTACGTCAAGGAGACCGTGTCCCACATGCGGGACCGGCACCCGGACACCGATCTGTCCTACGAGGTCTGGAACGAGTGGACCAACAACCACGGTGTGCTGCCCGCGACGCCCGCCGCATACATCGAGCTCGCACGGGTCACAGCACAGGTCATCCGTGCCACCGACCCGGCGGCGACGATCGTCGGGCCGACCCAGAACGCGGTGTCCGACGACGAGCGCGCCTGGATCGGCGAGTGGTTCCACCTCGGTGGTGCCGACCACGTCGACGCGGTCAGCATCCACCCCTACAACAACCCGTGGGGGCCCGAACTCTGCGTCCCGACCAACCCGTGCATCGAGGATGCGCTCGCGTGGCTCCGGACGACGGCCGACCGGTACCCGCGCCCCGACGGCAGCGCCTTGCCGATCTGGATCACCGAGGTCGGGTGGCCGACCCAGTTCGCCGGTCCGGGGTGGGTTCGACCGGAGGACCAGACCGCATACGTCCTGCGCACCTACGCCATCGCCGCGCAGTACGGCGTCGAGCGGCTCTTCCTGTTCGAGATGGCCGAGCCCACCACGGCGAACGGCACCGCACGGACGTTCGGGCTGGTCGGCAACGCCGACGCCGGCTACGAGCCGAAGCCCTCCGCCGCGGCCTGGGCGACCATGCAGCGGGTCCTCGCCGGCAAGCGGTACGTGGCGGAGCACCGGATCGGTCCGGTCCGCCACATGCGGTTCACCTCGCCGGACGGCAAGCACCACGCCCGTGTCGTCTGGCAGTCGGAGGCGCAGCACCTGTCGACGCCCGTGCGCGTCTCACTCCGCGGAACCGGGCGGATCGTCGAACCCGCCGGGTCCGAGAAGACCGTGCGGGGCACCGCCGGGAAGCTCGACATGTCCGCGAAGTGGATTCCCCGATTCGTCGTCTGGGACGAGTGACTCCGAGTGACTCCGAGTGGCCCCGCGGTGCACCTGGTGCGCCGCGGGGCGACTCGCGTCACCCGTGCTGCGGCGTCGTGCCCCGGTCGAACGCGTGGTGCACGCGGTGGTCGTCCGTGCCGTGCCACCCCTGCCACCGGCCACGGAGCTGTGCCTGCTGGAACCGGGTCGCATCGTGGTCCCGCTTCACCCGGGCCACGAGGACGGCCACCATCGAGCGAGTGACCCAGTAGGCCGCCTGGCCGCGGAGCCGGTGCTTCCGGAGCACCCGGCCGAACCCCCGGTTGTACCGCAGCACCTTGGCCAGGGTCTCGTCCGTCATGCCGTCGTGCCGGAAGTCGCCGTGCCGCACGGTCACCTCCGGCATGTAGGCGATGCGGGCGCCGCGACGGAGTGCACGGATGACGAGGTCGTTCTCCTCGCCCGAACCGAACGGCGTCGCCGAACCGGTACCGAGCGCGACGTCGAAGAGCCCGTGCGTCTCGAGCAGTTCTCGCCGCAGGAAGATGCCTGCGGCGACGATCGTCCGGGGAACCCGCCAGCTCGTGACCCGGCATGCTCGTCGACGCCAGCGGAGCATCGTGCCGCTGTCGTCACTCGCACGGCAGGGGATCGCTGCTCCGTCGAGGTCCCGACCGTCCATCCGCTCGGACAGGAGTTCGAGGACGCCGTCGTCGAACCAGCAGTCGTCGTCGGGGAACGCCACGATGTCCCCGCGGATCGTGGCGAGCCCGCGGTTCCGGCCACGGCTGACACCACGGACGACGGGCTCGTGCACGTGTTCGGCGTGACCGGCCTCGATCAGGTCCCGCAGGAGCGGCAGCGCGTCCGGCTTCGGGCGCTGCTCGACCACGGTCACGAAGACCGGCACACGTGCTCGGCGGATCGAGTCGAGGCAGCGTTCGATGTGTTCGGGCGAGCGGATCGTCGAGATGACCAGGTGGAAGCGGTGGTCGGGCCCGGTGACGGCGTTCACATCGACACCGTGCTCGTCGTCAGCAGGTCCGACGTCGAGCGCGTCCCCGACTTCCAGGCGAGCAGCTCGCCCCGGATCCGTTGCAAGCGGTCCTGCAGTTCGCGGACCCGTTCGGCGATGCCCGCACGCTCCTGTTTGGCCGCGCGCATCGCGTCGACCAGGTCGTGCGCCGAGTGGCCCACCGTGACGGGGGCGGCACGGCCGGTGACGCTCGACCAGAAGTCGTCGCACTTCGAGGCGTAGGACAGCGGGACCGTCGCGATGCCGAGCGACACCGCGGCGACGGCTCCGTGCAGCCGTTCCGACACCACGAGGTCGCAGCCGCCGATCGCGGCCATCGTCGCAGCGACGTCCGTGGAGGCGTGGACGACCGACGCCGTCGTCAGACGGCCTGCGAGCTGGCGTGCGGCGTCCTGGTCGGCTGCCGACAGGGCGAACGCGACCACCTCGGTCGCACCGATGTCACGTGCGTGTTCGTCGACGGCCGCGGCGACGGTGGCGACGTCGAAGCGGGAGTGTGGATCGGACCCGAGGCTCACGCCGATGCGCGGAGCAGCCCGGGTGGGCCTGGGCACGTGCCGGACGAGGGGGTAGAGCAGCGCCGGGTCACCGCTGATGTCGACGGGCATCAGGTGCGCGGAGACCTCGTCCTGGGTGAGGGGACCGCGAACGCCGGCGATGTGCAGCCGCTCGAGCGTGCGCCAGGCTTCCCAGCGTTGCCGCTGCTGCGCCAGCGAGTACGTGTCCGATGCTGACGCCGCTCCGAGACCCACTCCGATCAGCCCGTCCGCTCCGAAGTTGCGGATCGCCAGCCGTGCGTGCTCGGCCCACGCCGCGAACCCGACGGACGTCCCGCCGCCGAGCAGGACGACCCGTTCCGTGCCGAGCGTGCGGAGCCGGTCGACCCCGAACCGTGGCGCCGTCCGGAGGTAGTCGCGTGCGTTGAGCGGTGCCTGGACCGTGAGGGGGTCGTCGAGCGCAGCGCGCCAGGTCTCGTACAGCAGGTCGTCGCCGAAGTTGGCGTTCCCCTGCCACCCGAGGTAGACGAGGGAACGGCGTGTGGGCGGCTTCATCAGTGGTCCTCCGCGGTGCGACGAGCTCGCGACGATCGACGAGGGCTCTCGCTGACCGGTGCCGACGGCTCGTAGTTGTAGTAGGTCTTCGCGCGACGCTGCACCGGTAGACGGTTCACGACGAGGCCGAGCAGGCGGGCGCCGACCTGGGTCACGGTGCGCTCTGCCGCCGTGAAGTCCGCGCGTCTGGTCCGCCCGTCCACGCTCACCACGAGCAGGACACCGCTGCAGATCGCGCCCAGCACAGCGGGGTCGGTCACCGGGAGCATCGGAGGTGCGTCGACGATGACGTACTCGTATCGGGACTCGAGCTCGCGGACCAGCTCGACCATGCGGCTCGAGCTCAGGAGTTCGCTCGGGTTCGGCGGAACGCGCCCCGCGGCGAGGACGTGGAGGGGGGTGTCCGCGCCGACTTCTTGGACGGCGTCGTCGAGGGCGACCTGCCGGGTCAGGACCGTGGAGAGTCCGACGCGGCTCTCGATGCCCAGGTAGGTGCCGGTGGTCGGTCGTCGGAGATCGGCGTCGACGAGGACGACGCGCGAGCCGTTCTGGGCGAGCATGAGCGCGAGGTTCACGGCGGTCGAGGACTTCCCCTCGCCCGGCGTCGCGCTGGTCACGACGATGCTCTGCGCGTCCCCGTCGAGGTTCGTGTAGGTCAGGTGGGTCCGGAGCTGGCGGAACGCCTCGGCTCGCGTGCTGTAGCGGTTGCCGAATGACACGAGCGGTTCGTTCGCGATGGTCTCGTCCAGGGGGAACTCGCCCAGCACGCTCGCGTGGGTGAGCCGGCGCAGTGCCTCGAACGAGCGGAGGCGGGTGTCGAGGACCTCGCGGAGCACGGCTTGGGCGATGCCGAGCGCGAGTCCGGCGAGCACACCGATGGCGGTGTTGACGGCCAGTCGGGGTGAGAACGGCGTGCTCGGAGCGGTTGCGGGCTGGAAGACGCTGAGGTGCACGAGGCCATCGGTGGCGGCCGCTTCGTTCTCGACCTGTTCGACCACCTTCACCAGCTGTTCCGTGACGGCGTTCGCGATGGCGGCGGCTTGCGACGGGGACTCGTCGGTGGCGCTGATCGCGATGAGCACGGTGTCGCGTTTCGACTCCGCCGTGACCACCCGCCCGAGGCCGCCGCCAGGCAGCCCGAGCTGCTTCGCGGCCTGTCCGAGCACCTGGGGCGTGACCGCCAGCGCCTCGTACGACTTGACCCGGGCGGCCGAGAAGGTGTTGCCCTGGCTGAGGTCGGTGACCGAGGCCCCGCCTGCCACGGACACGAACACCTCGCTCGTCGCCCGGTACTGCGGTGCCTGGACCGCGGAGAAGGCCGCCGCGAGTCCGGTCGCGAGCAGCAGCACCGCGGCGATGGAGATCCAGCGGTGCCGGAGCACGTCGATGAACTGCGCGAGTGTCATCCGAGCCTTTCCTTCGGGTTTCGATGTGTGATACTCATAGTAGTTGATATGAAATATTACGCAACCAAGTGGAGGAAGCGCGGATGACCGTCCTCGGAACCCTGCTCCTCGTCGCGCTCGGCGTCGGACTGACGGTGCGTCGCGAGTGGTTGCCGGTGATCATCGGGGTGGCCGCCGGGTTGCCGTACTCCGCGGGCGTCGTCCTCGGGGGGAACGGCGTGCCGCTGTTCACCGTCGCGGCAGCAGCCAGCGCCTGCGCACTGCTCGGGACGCGTCGACTGGGGACGTCGCACTGGACTGCGAACGCCTTCGCCGTCTTCCTCGCGTGGACGACGGTGATCACCGCGCTGGCTCCGTGGATGTTCGGCGGCATCCGGGTCCTCGTCTCGCGCGGGGGAGTCGATCACCAGGTGGCCGACCCCGGTGTGCTCGCCTACACGGTGAGCAACGGGGCACAGCTCGCCTACCTGCTCCTCGCCGCCTGCTGCGCGCTCTACCTGGTGCGCGTCCGGGGTGCCGTCCTCGCGGTCGGTGTCGCGCTGGTCGTGGGGACGGTGACGACGAGCATCCGGGGCTTCCTCCTGCTGTTCCGAGCGGACGTGACGGCTCCCCTCTTCGACACCCTGCCGAACGTGGCGTACGCCTGGACCACGACGGAGGACCGGTTGCGCGGGGTCTTCAGCGAACCGAGCGAGCTCGCCGCGTTCTCCCTGCCCGCGGTCGCGTTCTTCGTCGTTGCGGCGCTGCGCTCCACCGGGCGGACCCGGTTCCTCTGGTCCGCGGCGGCAGCCCTCGCGTGCTCCAACCTGCTGCAGGCGTCCTCGGGCACGGCCGTCGTCGCATCCGCCGTCGTGATCGGGTTGGGCATCGTCGTCCTGGCCGTCCGGTACGTCGTCCGCGGTGGCGTCGGCACCCCGTGGCTCGTCATCGGCGTGCTCACTGCGGCCGTGGTCGCCCTGGTCGCCGGTGACCACCTGCTCGCGCCGGTCCGGGAACTCGTCGTCGACAAGGTGGACAGCAAGTCGTACGACTCGCGGACGGGCGCGGACACGTTCAGCTGGGGCGTCCTCGCGGACACGCTCGGGATGGGCGCCGGCATCGGCAGCAACCGACCGTCGTCGTTCGGCATGTCCCTGTTGTCCACCGTCGGCATCCCGGGCACCGCGGCGTTCGCGGCACTCGTCACGGGCATCGTCGCGACCGCGATCCGGCGTCCGGGCACGGTCGCGGCGGCCACGGCACTCGTCGCGCTGGTCGTCGCCAAGGTCGTCGGGACGCCCGACTTCTCGACCCCGGTCCTCTGGGTCCTCATCGCGGCCTGCGCGACCCCGACGTGGGTCCCGACCGCCGTCCCCACCCTCCGGCCCACGATTCCCACCCGCCGGCCCACCGTCCCCGCACTGACAGGAACTCGATCGTGATCGCCATCCTCATCGTCTGCGAAGGGAACGTCTGTCGTTCCCCCTACGTCGAACGCGTGCTCCGCGCCCGCCTGGACGCCGTCGCCCCGGGAGCGTTCCGGGTGTCCAGCGCAGGGACCGCCGCCGAGCACGGTGCGGCGATGTTCCCGCGCTCGTCCGACGCCGTCCTGCGCCACGGTGCCGATCCCTCCGGCTTCGCAGGGACGCCCCTGACGGCACGCGTGCTCGACGGCCCCGCGCTCGTGCTCACCCTGGAACGCCAGCACCGTGCCGCGGTGCTCGACATCGCTCCCGCGCTGTTGCGGCGGACGTTCACGCTGCGCGAGTTCGAACGGCTCGTCCGTCCGCTCCTCGAACAGGACGCTGTCGGCGCGGGGTTCTGGGACGACTTCCCCAGGTTGGTCGCACGTTCCCGACTCGGCACCGCCCCCACCGAGCCGGAGGCGGACGACATCGCCGACCCGGTCCGTGGGGACGACGCCGACCACGCCCGGATGTGCGCGCTGGCCGACGAGGCGATCGACGCCGTCGTCGCCTGTGCCGCACGAGCGACGGAAGGAGCTCGCGATGCGCGGACTGCTCGTGCATGAGTGGATCGAAGCGGTCGGCGGCGCCGAACGTGTCCTCGACGCCATGGCGGACGAGTACCCGGACGCCGATCTCTTCGGCCTCTGGAACGACGCCCCTGGCCGGTACCCCGGCCGGCGTGTGATCGAGAGCGCCCTCGCGCCGACGCCGCTGCGGGGTCGCAAGGCCCTGGCCGTCCCCTTCCTCCCCGCGCTGTGGTCGCACGGGCTGCGCGACCTCGGACCGTACGACTGGGCGCTCGTCAGTTCGCACCTGTTCGCGCACCAGGCCCGTGTGCCCGGTGTCGATCCCGAGCGCCAGTTCACCTACGTGCACACACCGGCGCGGTACCTCTGGAACCCGGAGCTCGATGCCCGCGGCTCGTCCGTCGCCGCACGGGTCGCGGGTCCCGCGCTCCGTGCAGTGGACCGCCGTCGGGGTGGGGCGCTCCGGCACGTCGCGGCCAACAGTCGTTTCGTGCAGCAGCGCATCCGAGCGAGCTGGGACGTCGATGCGGTCGTGATCCACCCGCCCGTCGGGGTCGAACGACTCACCGCTGTCGACGACTGGGCGCAGGTGCTCGACGACCGTGAGCGTGCGCTGCTCGAGTCGCTGCCCGCGGGCTTCCTGCTGGGTGCGTCCCGGTTCGTGCCGTACAAGCGACTCGACGTGGTGATCGAGGCCGGCCGGGCATCTGCGCGGCCGGTGGTGCTCGCCGGTGACGGACCCGACCTCGAACGGCTCCGGGCGCTCGCCGCTGACTCGGACGTCGACGTCCGCATCGTCGTCCGGCCGTCCGACGCGCTCCTGGCGGCACTGCTGCAGCGTGCAGCCGTCTACGTGTTCCCACCGGTGGAGGACTTCGGCATCATGCCGGTCGAGGCCATGGCGCTCGGCACGCCGGTCGTCGTGAACGCCGTCGGCGGCGCGTGCGACTCGGTGGAGCCCGGTCGGAGCGGTGTCGTCCTGCACGACTTCGCCCCGTCGACGATCCGGTCGGCCGTCGAGGCGGCTGCGGGACTCGACGGTGCGGACTGCCGAGCGCGGGCCGACACGTTCTCCACCACACGCTTCCGGCGCGAGATCGGCGCGTGGACCGGTATCCCGAGCGCGGTCCGTTCCTGACGCGCCCGGCCAGGAGGCCCGCCAGTCGTCGCCGGGTCGGCCCGCGGCAGGCGCCGCGCACGTGCAGTGCCGCCGTCCCGCGTCAGCGGGCGGCCGCCACCAGGATCGCTTCGAGCTGCGCGACGACGCGCGGGAGGTCGAACCGCCTGGCGGTCCGACGGCCGTTGTCGGCGAGCCGATCCCGGGCCTCCTGGCCGTCTGCCAGTCGCACCATGGCGGACGCGAGCGCTGCGACGTCGCCGGGTGGGACGAGGAGGCCGTCCTGATCGTGGGTGATGATCTCGGCGGGGCCACCCGCATCGCTGGCGATCACGGCCCGGCCCAGCGCCATGGCCTCGATGACGACCTGTCCGAACGGCTCCGCGCGTGTGCTGGCGTGGACGACGAAGTCACACGCGGCCATCTCGGCGGCGACGTCGTGCTGGTGCCCACGGAAGTCCACGGAGTCGCGGACGCCGAGGTCGGACGCGAGCGTGTGGAGCGACCGGGCGAACGCGTCGTCGGCGCCGAACAGCGGTGCGCCCACGAGACGGAGCCGTGCGTCGGGGTCGAGACCGGACGCGCGGGCGGCCGCGAAGGCGCGGAGGGCGACGTCCTGACCCTTCCACGGCGTGAGGCGTCCGACCATGCCGATCGTGCACACCGGAGCGGTGTGCGGCGTTGGTTCCGCCGGGACGGACACGGGGCAGGCGACGACGGTGACGGGCCGGGGCAGGCGACCGAGCGTCCGGGCCGTGGTCCGGGAGTTCGCGACCACCGTCCGGGGGAGGACCGCGAACGCGAGCCGGAGCAGCGCTGCGTTGACTCGCGACGACCCATCGGCACCGACGAGGTCGTGTGCGTGGGCGACCACGGGGATCCCGGCCCGCCGCCCGGCGAGTCCACCCCAGATGTGTGCCTTCGCCGAGTGGGTCGTCAGCACGTCGACACCGAGCGCGCGCAGGACGCGGGTGAGTTCGTGGGTGGCGCGGAGTGTGCTGACCGTCTTCGCGAGGAGCCCAGCTCCCGTGGTGGCGGTGTGGTGCCGGACGGTCGCATCGAGGGGAACGACCTGGCAGCGCACCCCGGAGTCGGCGAGGAGTTCCTCGAGCGGGCCGTGTTCGCCGAGGACCACGATCGGTTCGATCCTCGTGCACGAGGCGGTCACCCGGGCGACGAGCAGTTCTGCCCCGGAGAGGGCTGCGGAGTGGCTGAGGAAGGCCACCAGAGGCAACCGATCAGTTGTCATGCATTCAGCATATCAAGTATTGTATAGAACGTGACATACTTATGTCCGCGGGTCCGATGACGCGCCCGACACCTCCCGCTCCAGATCGGAACACACCATGGCCCTGAGCTCCCATCCTCCCGTCCGCCGCTTGCTCGTCACCGGACTGACCGCCGTCGGCATCCTCGCTGCAGTGACCGCGTGCTCCGGCACCGGCGACGACAAGCCGACCCCGAAGCCGAGTGCGAGCGCGACGGCCAAGGCGGACGAGCAGGTCTTCTCGAACCCGCCTGCCGACATCGAGAAGGTCCGGGCCGGGTGCAAGGACGGCAAGGCCGTCGTCGACCAGGCCAACAAGGACATCACCGTCGGGGACTGCGCGTCGGTGGAGATCACCGCGGGCAACGCGGTCGTGCACCTCGGGAACGTCGAGGAACTCGTCGTCTCCGGTTCCATCAACGACATCGCCGCGAAGCAGGTCGGCTCGGTGCGGGTGACCACCGACGGCAACCGCCTGACCAGTGACAACGAGCCGGAGGTCAGCGACGACGGCGAGGACAACGTGTTCCGCACGCGCTGATCGACACACACGCAGAACGACGAATGCCGCCGGCCCCAGGCCGGCGGCATTCGTCGTT